>JANMKG010000151.1:0-6504 GCA_031371915.1 Chitinophagaceae bacterium
CACATTATGTCTACATATTGCTAAGTTTGAAAGATAGTCGCTATTATATTGGTGAAACCTCGGATATCCCGGCAAGGTTATCATTTCATAACGCCGGTTTACAACGATCAACAAGAAACAGGCGACCATTCAAAATAATACTGGTAGAGAACTACGACACTCGTGAAGAGGCATTGGTAAGAGAAAAGCAAACCAAATCCTGGAAGGGAGCCGAAGCATTTAAAAAGCTTGTGGGAGGGAGGTAGCCCCGCCTCTTCGGCGGGGCACTTGCATGGGGTGCAAAGGGTCGCTAGTTCGAATCTAGTCGTCCCGACGAACTTTAAAAGGCCCTTGATTTATCAGGGGCCTTTTCTATTTTTGTCCCCCGGTAGCTGATCTCGGGATGTAGCGCAGCCCGGTAGCGCACTTCGTTCGGGACGAAGGGGTCGCTGGTTCGAATCCAGTCATCCCGACTTTTCAAAGCCTGTCTTATACAGGCTTTATTATTTTCCAAGGCAGCAATATGAGAGCGTGAAATTCTCTCTCTACCCCACATTTAGTAGGTCTCAAATTGAAAAAATACAGGGTAATCACAGATTACACAGATTAAACTATTCACAGATTACACAGTGCTATCTGTGCCCTAATCTGTGGAATCTGTGGTAAAAATCAATCTGGTACATTACCCGGCATTCCATTTTTCAGTACCAAAAACAACCTTTATCTTCGCCCCTTAATGACCATCCTCATTAAGCAAGCCCGGGTAGTTGATCCCGCCTCTCCACTCAACGGACAAGTAACTGATATTTTTATTGAAAATGGAATCATTACAAAGCTGGGTAATGATATTTCTGCAAAAGCAGATAAGGAGATTATTATAAAAGGTATCCATGTGTCACCAGGATGGGTGGACGTCTTCGCCGATTTTGCAGATCCCGGTTATGAATTCAAGGAGACCCTGGAAACAGGTGCCGCTGCTGCCGCGGCAGGTGGATATACAGATGTACTGATCATTCCCAATACGAGCCCTGTCCTTCATAACAAAGCCGCGGTGGAATACGTTGTGCAAAAGAGCCGGTCATTGCCCGTCAATATTCACCCGATCGGGGCCATCACGAAAAATACCGATGGTAAAGAACTCGCGGAGATGTATGATATGCAATCCAGCGGAGCCGTTGCTTTCAGCGACGGGATCAACTGTGTACAGTCCGCGGGTCTGCTGGTAAAAGCGCTTCAATATGTAAAAGCCTTTGACGGAATACTGATCCAGGTTCCCGATGATAAAAGCATAAATCCTCATGGCCTGATGAATGAGGGAATTATCTCTACCCAACTGGGTTTACCGGGTAAACCGGCGATGGCCGAAGAACTGATCGTAGCAAGAGATATCAAACTCGCCAGGTATGCGGAATCAAAACTTCACTTTACCGGTGTGAGTACACAAAAATCACTGGAATATATCAAAAGAGGAAAAGAAAGCGGTATTGCTGTCAGTTGTTCTGTTACCCCCTATCATCTCTTCTTTTCCGACGAAGACCTGCAGGGTTATGATACCAACCTGAAAGTAAACCCACCTCTCCGGAGCAAAGAAGACAGGGAAACACTAAAGAATGGTATAACCGATGGAACTATTGATTGCATCGCTTCACACCACTTGCCGCATGAGTATGACAGTAAAGTACTGGAATTTGAATATGCGAAATTCGGGATGACCAGCCTGGAAACTGTTTATGCAGTATTGAATACCGCACTGCCGGAGGTAAAGCCAGCAAAATGGATAGAATTACTGTCTATCAATCCCCGGAAACTATTTGGGTTAGCCCCTATGAGCATTAAGGAAGGGAGCAAAGCCTCACTAACCTTATTTGATCCCGAAAAAAAATGGATAGTCACTGAAAAAGATACGCGGTCAAAGTCAAGAAATTCTCCTTTTAACGGGAAAGAATTAACCGGGAAGGTAAGCGGTATCATCAACGGAGATAAAATCACGCTCTCCTGATCATTTATTATAAACAGCCATGAAGATTTCACCCGCTATTAAAGGAGTTATAACCGCCGCATTAATGATCTCCGTGTTCCTGGGCATTTATTATTCAGGGAAAGATGCGGGTCCGCGATGGCAATACCTTGTTTATATCATTTATGCATTGGGTATTGCCTGGACGGTTATCGATTACCGACGGTCCCCGGCCTTCACAGGAACTTTTGGTTCGATTTTCGGCCAGGGATTTAAATGCTTTATCGTAGTCAGCCTGCTGATCGCCATTTTTTATGGCATATTCAATTACCAGCACCCGGAATTCGCTGAAGAAACTTCATTGGTTTTTAAAGAACAGTTGATAAAGGGGAAACAAAAAACACCACCGGAGATTGAAACGGAGGTCGCTACTTTTAAAAAACAATACACTTTAAAACTTGTTTCAGGGGCAATTTTCGGATATTTGATAATTGGTGCAGGAGTTACAGCTGCTGTATCAGCCCTTTTAACCAAGCGAAAATAGACATGGACCTTTCCATCGTTATACCACTGATCGATGAAGCGGAATCACTGCCGGAATTAACGGCGTGGATCGAAAAAGTAATGACAGAAAATCATTACAGTTACGAGGTTATTTTCGTGGACGATGGCAGCAGTGATAATTCCTGGGAAGTGATCGAAGAACTGAGAGCTAAAAATCCCTGCATAAAAGGCATAAAATTCCAGCGGAACTATGGTAAATCCGCCGGGCTCAATGAAGCTTTCCGGGCGACCAGCGGCGATGTTGTGATCACCATGGATGCTGACCTGCAAGACAGCCCTGATGAAATACCAGAACTGCGCAGGATGATCGTCGAGGATGGCTACGATATGGTGAGCGGCTGGAAGAAAAAACGTTATGACAATACACTCACAAAAAATATTCCTTCCAAGTTCTTTAACGCTGTTACCCGCAAAGTCTCGGGTATAAAATTGCATGATTTCAACTGCGGTTTGAAAGCCTACAAGAACAGGACCATCAAGGGTATCGAGATATACGGTGAAATGCACCGCTATATTCCTGTACTGGCAAAATGGGCGGGTTTTAAAAAGATCGGTGAAAAAGTAGTGGAGCACCGTGCCCGGAAATACGGCAAATCAAAATTTGGCTGGCGGAGATTTGTCAATGGATTCCTTGACATTCTCTCTATCACTTTTGTCGGTAAATTTTCCAAAAGACCGATGCATTTTTTTGGTTTATGGGGAACGCTTTTTTTCCTGCTCGGCCTCGGTATCTCTCTGTACCTCGTGGTGTGCAAGATCATCGATCACAGTTTCGCGTTAACCAACCGGCCCGGGTTTTACATGGCCCTCGCCTCCCTTATCATGGGTATGCAGCTGTTCCTTGCCGGGTTTATCGGTGAACTGATCTCCCGCAACGCTCCCAATCGTAATGCTTACCTGGTTGAAAAGAAAACCGGTCTGTAATGGCAACCATCGTCATCATAGGACCCGGGCATCCGTTGCGGGGTGGATTGGCAACTTTCAACCAGCGACTGGCCAAAGAATTCACTATACAGGGAGACGATTGTTCCATTTATTCTTTTTCCCTGCAATACCCTTCTTTTCTCTTTCCCGGTAAAACACAATACAGCGATGAGCCGGCGCCGGATGGAATCCGCATTCACACGGTCATCAATTCCATCAATCCAATCAACTGGATAAAAATTGGCAACCGTCTTAAAAAAGCAAGACCTGATCTTATTGTTGTACGCTTCTGGCTTCCGCTTATGGGCCCGGCCCTTGGAACAATTTTAAGACGGGTAAAGAAGAATGGTCATACAAAAATTATTTGTATAGCGGATAACGTGATACCGCATGAGAAAAGATTCGGCGATAAATCTTTCACGAAATATTTCCTAAAAAGCTGTGACGCATTTATCACGATGAGTGAAAAAGTGATGAATGACCTCCGTATATTCCAAAAAACAAAACCTGCCCAACTTGTTTTGCACCCGCTGTATGATAATTTCGGGGATATCGTTTCAAAATCATCAGCCAGGGAACATCTCGGTTTACCACAGCAAGAAAAGATCATTTTGTTCTTTGGCTTTATCCGTAACTACAAAGGGCTTGACCTGTTACTGGAGGCAATGTCGATCTTAAAGAACCTCAAACCTCAAACCTTAAACCTCAAACTTCTTATCGCTGGCGAATTCTATGAAGACGCAAAACCCTACCGGGAGTTGATCGAAAAGCTGGGCCTACAGGACCAATTGATCCTGAAAACCGATTTCATTCCCGACAGTGAAGTGAAATATTACCTCTGCGCTGCGGATGCGGTGATACAACCTTACCGCAATGCTACCCAGAGCGGTGTTACACCACTCGCTTATCATTTTGAAAAACCCATGATAGTGACCAATGTGGGTGGTCTTCCTAAACTCGTTCCCGATGGAAAAGTTGGGTTGGTTGTGGAGCCTGATCCCGCGTCTATAGCAACTGGCATCCTAAAATTCTACCAATTAGGCGAAAATTATTTTATTCCGCATCTTCGCAGCGAGAAACAACAATATAGCTGGGCCAATATGGTCAATACAATCACCCGTTTAGCGAATGATATACAGAAGTAAAGCGCCTCTCCGGATCGGGTTGGCCGGGGGTGGCACCGATGTGAGTCCTTATAGTGACCTGTTTGGGGGCGCCATTCTCAATGCGACCATCTCCCTTTATGCCAATGCAACGATCGAACCCAATAACGACAGCAAGATCATCCTTGAAGCAATTGACAGGAATGAAAAGCAGCAGTTCGCAGATATTACTGAATTGCCCATTGATGGCACATTAGACCTGCTGAAAGGGGTTTATAACCGGATCCAAAAAGATTACGGGATAAAAGAAACGGGATTTCGTCTTTCTACCTTTGTTGATGCGCCTGCAGGTTCGGGCCTGGGAACTTCCTCTACCCTTGTAGTAGCCATCATCGGCGCTTTTACCGAAATGCTGCGATTACCACTGGGGGAATATGATATGGCACATTATGCCTATGATATTGAAAGAAATGATCTCGGTCTCGCAGGAGGAAAACAGGACCAGTATGCTGCCACCTTCGGGGGGGTGAACTTCATGGAATTCTATGCTGATGATAAAGTGATCGTGAACCCGTTGCGGGTAAAACAACAGCATTTGTTTGAACTGGAAAACAACCTGGTGCTGTATTATACTTCTACGAGCCGTGAATCTGCAGGGATCATCAAAAAACAAAGCCAGAATGTGACAGATAATAAAGAAAAGTCGATCGAAGCCATGCACCAGTTGAAACAGCAGGCACAACGTATGAAAGAAGCACTCCTGAAGGGAAGACTCAACGAGATTGGTGAGATACTTGATTATGGCTTCCAGCAAAAAAGACAAATGGCCGAAGGGATCAGCAACCCGTTGATGGAAGATATTTATGAAACGGCAAAAAAAGCAGGGGCCACAGGCGGCAAGATATCGGGCGCGGGTGGCGGCGGCTTTATGATCTTTTATTGCCCGGGGAATGCGAAATATTCGGTTATGCAGCGGCTGGAAAAGTTTGGCGGTTACAGCCGTAACTACCAATTCGTGGAGCATGGGTTGAAAACATGGACCATCTAGTGAATTGTGAATAATAAGTAGTATCTCAAATTGAAAGTATAGAAAGAACCACAGATAGCACAGATTAACTATTCACAGATTGCACAGTGTTATCTGTGCTCTAATCTGTGTAATCTGTGGTTAAAAAAATTGACACACTACCGGATAATACAAGATTATGGAGAAGATAAAAAATATCATACAGGCTTCGATCGATACCAAGCAACAGGTTTTGGAAAACACCGGTTTACTCGCTACGATTGAAAAAGTAGTAGACGTGATCAGCAATGCCTTTAAAAAAGGGAACAGGGTTTATTTCTGCGGGAATGGTGGCAGCGCCGCGGATGCACAGCATTTGGCAGCCGAGTTCTCCGGCCGTTTTTATACTGACCGTAAAGCCTTGCCTGCTGAAGCTTTGCATTGCAATACTTCCTACCTGACCGCGGTGGCGAACGATTACGGGTATGAAGTAGTTTATTCCAGGATGATTGAAGGTATTGGCGAAGCGGGTGATGTGCTGGTCGGTCTTTCTACCTCGGGTAATTCCGCAAATATTCTCAAGGCTTTCGAAGTGGCCAGGGAAAAAAATATCGTCACTGTAGCTTTCACCGGTATAACCGGTGGTCAAATGAAAGCGGTCACCGATCATCTCCTTAATATCCCCTCTGCCGATACACCCCGGATACAGGAATGCCATATTACTATCGGGCATATTATTTGCCAGCTCGTGGAAGAAAAAATATTTGCCCCAAACCCCTAAAGGGGCTTAAGAAAAATCTGTATGATCAAAGAGGCTCTTATACTGGCTGGCGGTTTGGGAACAAGATTAAAAGAAACAGTCCCTGACCTGCCCAAGTGCATGGCGCCAGTGGCAGGCAGACCCTTTCTTTTTTATGTGATCAATTACCTGGGAAGCCAGGGGATTGAAAAATTTATTTTCTCCCTGGGAT
>JANMKG010000189.1:0-24412 GCA_031371915.1 Chitinophagaceae bacterium
GATGACAAACTAATGATGGCTTCCTATGCCGGCGGTATGAGCATTGCCTATTCACAGGTAGGCGTGGCCCACGCGGTTAGCTACGGCCTTAGCTATTTATTGGGGACCAAACACGGTATCGGCAACTGTATCGTGATGAACCATCTGGAAGAATATTACCCTGCCGGGGTAAAGGAATTCAAATACATGGTCGAAAAGAATAAAATCGAAATACCGACCGGTATCTGCAAAGGATTAAGCGAAGGAGATTTTGAAAAGATGATCAATGTCTCCATGGGGATGAAGCCTCTTTGGGAAAATGCCCTGGGTAAGGATTGGGAGAAGATCATGACAAGGGAGAAGCTGAGGGCTTTGTTCGATAAGTTGTAGTGTCCTTACAATCCAGACCATCTCTTTTGTAATACCTCTATTAGCTACTCGGGAAATTTTTAATACTAATAAATTGAAAGCCGCTGTCTACACAAAATATGGGGGGCCCGAAGTTCTGCAGATCAAAGAAATAGAAACTCCTTCTCCGAAGGACGATGAGGTTTTGATAAAAATTTATGCGGTATCAATAAATGATTGGGATTGGGGTCTTCTCCGGGGAGATTTAATTAACCGCCTGTTAAATGGCCTTTCAAAACCCAGGAGAAAGATACTCGGATCCGACATTGCAGGACGAATTGAGGCGGTAGGTAAAAACATAACACGATTTAAAAAAGGTGATGAAGTGTATGGCGATTTAAGCGGCCGCTGGGGCGGTTTCGCCGAGTATACCTGTGCCCATGAAAAGCAAATAGCGCTTAAACCCCGGGGTATGAGTTTCGAGGAAGCGGCGGCGATCCCACAGGCGGCCATGCTGGCCGTCCAAGGACTAATTGATAAAGGAAAAATTCAATCAGGACAAAAATTATTGATCAATGGTGCCGGGGGTGGTGTTGGTACTTTTGGGGTGCAGATCGCGAAATTATACGGGGTGGAAGCAACGGGTGTTGACAGCACAAGGAAACTAGACTTGCTGCACTCAATTGGCTTTGACCATGCTATTGATTATACACGGGAAGATTTTACAAAAAATGGCCAGCGTTACGACCTGATCGTTGACGTTAAGACTAATCGTTCGATATTCGATTATATGCGTTCATTGACGCTTAATGGTGTGTATGTTACAGTGGGAGGTTCTATAGCCCGGCTTCTACAGGTTGTAATCCTGGGGCCTTGGATTTCCTTAATCAGTAAAAAACACATACATCTCGTTTCTCTCAAGACAAACAAGGATCTATTATATATAAACGGGCTTTTCGAAGCTGGTAAAATTAAGCCTGTGATAGAAGGACCATTTAAACTGGAGGAAATTCATACAGCGTTCAGGCTTTTTGGCAAAGGAGATCACAAAGGAAAAATAGTAATAAATATGTAGTAGTTCAGCACACACCCCACATCGCCCGCCGTTACTCATGGGCAAACCACACTTTTTATGCAGCAGGTTATAGTATTTTTTTTATCTCCAATGCCCCGGTACCCACCTGTATCCATGACGGCTATACTTCCAGTACCCGGAAACCCATATGGCCCGGTGGCGCTGGGGTCTTGCCCAATATCCCGGAACGGCTACATAGTTTCCTCCCCGCCATTGCCATTCGGGCCCTATCCAGATGGCGCCGGCATAAGGGGATGGCCCATGTCCCACGCGGACTCCCACCGGGAAATTCAATCTTACACTTACCTGCTGTGCCTGCAGTTGTGAAATACCCAGCATACATACCAGGGCGACTATCAATGTTTTTATTTTCATAGCTACTTTTTTAGGTTCTTATGACCGCGAAAGCTTTGCTGGGTTTACACGACTGCGATTCTTTTCCTAACTTTCACTATTATGAACCTGGAAAAGCTGAGACCGGATAAATACCTGAAATATCTTTACCTGCCCAACCTGTTTTCTCCCAAAAGGACAAAGGAGATACTGTCGGTCAACCCTACGATCATTCCTCACCGGGAAGAAGCCAAAGAAGTGAAGGTGAGTATTTTCGATTATAACGAGAAAGTGCTGGAAGAAAAAAAATTGTCCGGCATCAGCGGCTGTTTTATGTACAAGACAAGCGGGCACACGACCTGGATCAATATCGATGGTCTCCGCAAAGCGGATGTGGAAGCTGTCTGCGCCCATTTTGATATTCACCCACTGGTGATCGAAGACATTCTTAGCATTAACCAGCGCCCCAAACTGGACGAAGCGGATACCAGCATCTTCTGCCTGCTCAATATGCTTTATTATAATGAAGAGTTGCATGCGGTAGAGCAGGAACAAATAAGTATCGTGCTTGCCAAAGATGTCGTCATCAGTTTCCAGGAAGATGCTCACCGCGATGTCTTTAATCCCCTCCGGGATAAATTAAAAAGCCAGGGCAGTAAAATAAGACAGCGCGGCGCAGATTATCTCTGTTATTCCCTGCTGGACCTGATCGTAGACCATTATTTTGTTGTCATGGAAAAACTGGGTGACCGGATCGAGGAACTGGAAGAAGAAGTGGCCCGGGCCAATAATCCCAGGGCGCTGGCCAATATCACCCAGGTACGAAAAGAACTGATCGTTCTAAAAAGGAATTTCGCGCCGGTAAGGGAAGTGATAAATGGGTTCCTGCGCAGTGAAAGTAAATTACTCGAAGACAGGCATACCAAATATTTTAAAGACGTGTATGATCATATTATACAGGCCACGGACCTGAGTGAGAACTACCGCGATATCATGGTCAGCTTACAGGACCTGCACGTAAATAATGTAAACCTGAAAATGAACGAAGTGATGAAGGTAATGGCGATCGTTACCTGCCTGCTGGCGCCCGCCACAGTGATCGGTGGCATTTTTGGAATGAACTTCGATGCCAATGTAAATTTTCTTCATCAGCAATGGGGTTTTTATACGGCCGTAAGCCTGATGCTCCTGATCCCTATCGGGATGCTGATCGCTTTCCGCAAACGGGGATGGTTTTGAGAAAGTCCATAGTCGATTTTCCATCGACTACCTGTTTGAGCATTCCTGCAATGGTCTATGGACAATCGACGATGGTCTATCAACGTTTCTTAAAAACAGGAACCGTACTGCAAGGCTCTCCATACATGATACTTTTAGCAACGGGCCGGAGTAGTTTAGTGATCTCCATATAGGCATAATCCCCGATCGGGGTTTCGCCGCAGCCTTTTATCACTACCTTTTTATCATTGAATTCATTCACGTCGATCGCCGCGATATTTTTCAGGAAAAGGGAGCGGTGTAATTCCTTTTCATCACCCATTACGATTTCTTTGGCTACCGGTTGCAGGTAAGTAACTACCAGCATCCATGCCCAGACGGGAATGATCGCATCAGCGGAACAGGTAAGAGCTACATTTTTATCCTTGTAAACAGAACAGTCCAGATTTTTCAGTGCTTCACGAAAATCCTTTTCCTTTAAGATCATCCCCATGAACAAATGATCCTTCAGGTCGAACACCGCCGTTCCTTCCCGGGGATAGTAGGTTTCAAGGTCCAGTGTTACCAGCCCGCTTTCAGCAACTTTATTTACAAAAGGTTTGTCCATGTTGATCCCTGATCTGCCTGTAAAAATAACATTTTCCTTCGCCGGATTGTTGCGATATCAGAAAACAAAATCCCGTCCCGCCTGAGGCGGGACGGGATAGCTGTTAGTTTTGGTGCTGCCTTGCGGCTGGTTAAAATTTATCTGCCCGGTTATCCTTGATCGTGGCGGCATTCTTCAATGCGGCTGCGGGGTAACCTGGTCCCTGTGGGTTTTCTATAAATTGCTTTGATTGAGCGTAGAATTGCTTGCGTATGTCCGCCACGTTTGCATTCGTCAGCGGTGTTACGGAAACATTTTCCACGCGAACTACATATACCCCATTCAATCCTTCCAATACTTCGGGTACAACTTTGCCTTTGTTGGCCGGATTAAAGACCGCGCCATTCACCCTTGGCTCATAGCCCATCGACGAAACGTTTCCTTTGGTGCTCATGCGGAGACTGTCGACTACTTCAATGGGTTTATTGCCCAGGGCTGCTGCTGCTGCTTCAAGAGTTGTTACTTTTCCAACTTTTTGTTTCAGCAAGGTTGCTTTTTTCTTTTGTTTCAGCAGTTGTTCAACCTGTGGTCCGGCAACGGCCACCGATTGCGTTCCTTCTTTGAGTGTCTCTGTAACAACCGCCACTACATATTTATCATCAACGCGTTCGGGCTTGAGCACTTCACCCAGCCTGGCTGCATATATATTCTTAACAAAACTTCTCGAAAAGCCAACGCCCCGTATTTCAGAACCAATAGGGGTTATCCCGGTCGCGGTTCCTTTTACAAGACCTTTGGGTTTCAATGTTTTTTCAAATGTCTCATCAAAGGATTTCTGATCGCGGCTGTCCCCGGCAAACTGGTTCGCCATGTTCATCGCATTATTATCCGTTTCGGAGCTGGCGGTGATCTCTTTTGGTAAGTAAGCGATCTTATATCCATTGCCGCCTCCTTTTTGTGATAGGATCTCGATATAGTGATAGCCAAATTCTGTTTTTACTACTCCTTTAGTTCCTACTGGGTTCAGGAAAATAAAATCATTGAATGGTCCTACCATTTGTCCTGAATAAACATTATCATAAATCCCGCCCTTGTCCTTGGTTCCATCATCAGAAAACTTGGCGCAAAGGGAATCAAAATTGGAACCGTTGCGTATCGCTGTTTGTAAGCTGTCAATTAATTTTTTCGCTACCAGTGTATCTTTAGAAGGATACATTTGCCCGCTTTGTGGATCCCGCTGAGATGTAGCTATAAGGATATGACGGACCTTAACGGTATCAGGCATCTGCTTTACCCCTTCCACCCTTGCCAGTACATAGCTGCCACCATCAAGATAAGGCCCAAACACAGACCCAACGGGTGTTTTGAAGATAGAATCCTTCATCCCGATCTGGATCGTTTTGCCGTTGATATATCCGTTATAAAAATTGGTGACCCCTTCTCCTGCAAGGAACTGTTCGAGGTTGGTCGCGCTGTCAAAAGCATCCTTTAATCCAAGAAGCTTATTCTTTGTGTCTATACTGTCAGCGGCAGAAGGAGAAGCGTTGAAAGAAACAAAGTTGATACTGCGGCTCTCTTCCTGTTTGTAATCGTCTTTGTGCTTGCTGATATAATCGGCAATTTCTTTTTCATCAATTTTAATGCTGCTGTCAGGAATGCTGGTATACACTTCCTTAACCATCGAGATCTTTGCCATCTGGCTGTTATCTCCATTATATTTTTCAATGTACCAGCGGGCAAAATTGGAACTGGTGCTTATCAGGGAAACATATTTTTGTTCCTTACGCTGTAATTCCAGCTGGGCGAGATAATTACTGAAATTATCTTTCTGCGCCTGCTCTTCCGGTGTCTTTGCTTTTTTCTTCAACAACTGGTCGACCGCTGATTTTGCCGCTACCGCATTGAATTGCCCGGTTTTTTCGTCGGTGAATTGTTTTTTCAGATCATCGGGTGCATTGGGACCATATAATATATCACCAAGTTCTTTTTTACCCACTTCGATACCCAGCTTATTAAACTCATCGGTGAGTAAGATGCGGCCAACTTCCTGGTTCCAGGCCTGGTCCATTGCCTGCTGGCGAAGCGCGGGACTGTTGGGGTATCCCTGCTGTTTCATATTCTCTTCTGCCTGGTCAACTTTTTTACTGAATTCTTCAAAACCAACACTGGTTCCATTCACACGGCCAACAGATCCTCTTCCGCCACCGGCAGAAGCTCTTCCCTTACCCGAAAAATAGTCGGTTAGGATAAATCCAATCAGCGCCAATGCGATCAGCATTACAGAGATCTTCGCTCCTTTATCCCTGATAGTTTGAATAATAGACATAGTGTACCTTGTTTAAAAAGGATGGCAAAAATAGGGGAAAAATGGTGGAAAAACTCCAGAAAATGCCCGTTTAGCCGCTTTTTTGAAGGCCTGCAAAAGCTCTTTCTCCCGGCCTGTTTCTTTGGAATACTGTACCGGCTTCATTTCCTATAACCAACTGGCTGGCTCTCCCATATTTATCCTACCTCCATTGGGATAAGTACTAATACCTCACCTGCTGGGGGGAATCTATGGGATGGTTATATAGAGGACATTTTAAATATTGATATTAAAAAAAATTATCCTGGTTTATAGATACCCCCGCCCGGAAAATGGCATTTTAGTATTGTCAACTTTTCAAAAACAGTTCATTCCTGAACATCCCGTCCAACTTTTTCTCCCCAGCCTGTTGTTAACCTGGAATCAATTGTGTGGATATCCCCATGTGAAACGTGGATATGAAACGGGATGGTTGGAAATGAAATAGTGTATTTGGAAAAAGGAATACTCTTTAGTAAAATGCCTGCTATTTATCCCGGTCTTATTAACAGGCATTTTTTAAAAAAGAGCGGATGACTTATTCCCTGTTTCTTTCACACATGACTGTGGACTGGATGGCTGCAATACACTGGCATCAATAAACCTTTCTGTGGATTACCCTGTTCATAATGTGTATTACTTTAAAAAGGTAATTTTGTAAAATGAATTGTCCACTAATCCACAGCTGTAATAATAATATACTCTTTTTTATAAAAATATATTAATACTATTATTGTATTAATACAGGGTTGAGAAATTTTGTTTTGAAAAATTGCCGGGGTTAGTGGAATATTGCTGTACCGGTTACTACCGGGAGAAAAAAGATCAGCGATGAACAACGAATCAGTACTGGAGAAAGCAAAATTGGAAGTTGACCGGAAAGGTTTCCTGGACATCGATCTTGATCCGGAACTGGATTTGTTTGCCGCGATCGAACGGTTGAAAAAAGAAAAAAACGCGATCCTGCTGGCGCACTACTACCAGGAGCCGGATATCCAGGATGTGGCGGATTATATCGGCGATAGCCTGGGACTGGCACAACAGGCCGAAAAAACAAAGGCCGATATGATCGTCTTTGCCGGCGTGCATTTCATGGCGGAAACGGCCAAGATATTGAACCCTGCGAAAAAGGTTGTTATTCCTGATCTCAAAGCCGGGTGTTCACTCAGTGACAGTTGCCCACCGGGCTTATTTAAAAAATTTAAAGAGCAGCACCCGGATCATGTTGTGGTAAGCTACATCAACTGCAGTGCCGGCATCAAAGCCCTTAGCGATGTGATCTGTACCAGCAGCAATGCAAAGATCATCGTAGAAAGTTTCCCAAAAGAACAAAAGATCATTTTCGCGCCGGATAAAAACCTCGGGGCTTATATCAACAAAGTGACGGGGCGGGAGATGTTGTTGTGGAACGGGGCTTGTATGGTACACGAGATATTCAGCCTGGAGCGGATCACAAAATTAAAAGTAAGACACCCGCAGGCAAAACTAATCGCCCACCCGGAATGCGAGGACCCAATCCTTCGTATAGCGGACTATATCGGCTCCACTACGGGCTTATTGAAATACACGCAGACAGATCCTTCGCAGGAATATATCGTGGCAACAGAGACAGGCATCCTGCACCAAATGATGAAGGTATCACCCGGAAAGACATTTATTCCCGCGCCCCCGAATAATAGCTGTGCCTGCAACGATTGCCCCCATATGAAACGCAATACGCTGGAAAAATTATACCTCTGCATGGAATACGAAACACCTGCGATCGATATGGAAGAGGAACTGAGGCTGGCTGCAAAAAAACCAATGGACCGTATGCTGGAGATCAGTAAGGCCGCGGGGTTATAAATAACCTCGAAAAGAGCAATAACAGGAGCGTAGGAGACAACATCATCCGCGGATAAAAAAACTCATGAAGAAAATAAATTTCCTTTTTACCCTGCTTCTTATTTTTCTTATGGAGTCCTATGCGCAGGACCCCGTTTCAATCCTGGCCCGGCCGGAAAAGATATTTATTGAACGCGGTGAAGAGAAGCAATCTCTTAATTTTGATTTTGTTGTTTCCAATAATACGGCTGATACACTAAGCGTAGCAAAGCTCGAGCTCTCCGTATATGACCCTCATAATAAACTGGTGCTGTCACGTTTCCTGGATGAGAACGGAACAGCCCCCGGCATCCTGGTCATCCCAAACAGGGTTTTTAAGGGGAGATCATCACTCCTGATTTTTAATCCTTTCGCAGAACTTGGCCTGGCAATACCCTTATCCAAACTTGTTTATCAATGGACGTTTACGAACAACAGGGGAGAGGAAATAAAAGTAACAAGTGTTGTTTTTCCGCAGGCATACACACAAAAAAATCTATTCAGTTTTCCTTTAAAAGGAAAGATACTCGTTTATGATGGTCACGATCTCTATGCGCATCACCGCAGGTTTGACTATGAATTCCAACCAATCAAAGCATTGGGAATCCGGGCGAATTTTATGAGGTATGCTTACGATTTTGTGCTGCTTGACAAAAAGGATAAACAATTTGAGGGTGATGGGAAAAATGACCAGCAATATGTTGGTTTTGGCAAAGCAGTTTTTTCTGTCGGGCCCGGGAAAGTAATTTATGCATCCAATGCTCACAAGGATGATAAGACATTTGATATACCGGGAATGGCCACCAACCCACTTGAATTATATGGGAATTGCATTGCCATTCTTCATAGCGATGGGGTTGTGAGTATCTATGGTCACCTGAAGCAGAACAGCATCAAAGTAAAATTGGGTGATTTGGTAAAAGCACAACAGGAAATAGGGCAAGTCGGCGTATCCGGCAGTTCTTTTTTTCCTCATTTGCATTTTGAAATAAGGACGTCTATTCAACACGATGCAGAGGGGTTGCCCTCCTATTTCTCTAATGTATACCTGGAGACTCCTGCCGGGATAAAGAAAATAAGATCAGGCCTTGTAGAAACGGGGGCTATTATTGTTACACGATAGAGAAGTATGATTACAGGGAAGCCAGCAAAGTGGTTACTTTTTCTTTGATCAGGTCACGCACTTTACGGAACTCTTCTTCCTCCATTTCTTTCGGATCGGGAATTTCCCAGTCAATGAATTGTGTGGCCGGCATCCAGGGGCAAGCATCACCGCAACCCATTGTCACCACCGCATCAAAGGGACCATATTCTTTAACCTGGTCGAGCGATTTGGAGCGATGGGTTTTAAGATCATAACCCAACTCTTTCATTGCCAGTATCGCTTTTTGATTGATCCGTCCGGATGGCCGGGAGCCCGCACTGTAGGCTTTTACAGATGAACCACCCAGCATTTTGGCAAAAGCCTGGCTCATCTGTGACCTGTTGCTGTTTTCTATGCAAACAAAGAGGATTTTTTTCGGCATCTAAGTAAAGGTAAAGAGTCCCGTCATGGCGGGACTCTTTTTGTTTTTAGCAGCAACTGATGCTTCCGTCATTTCCGCAACAGGGACTGCCCGGTTCACAACAGGAAGGATCTTTCTGAATTTTTGTGTTCATGGCTTTATTTTTATAATGAAACAATAATATGTTTAACAACAACCGCTACCGGGCTCGCAGCAATTTCGCTCATCCTTGGCCGGTTTTTCCGCATACACCGTAATACTGGTGATCCTTATTTCGCCACTTTTATATTCGGTGATTTCATCAATGCTTAAATAATTTGAAAGGATCTCATCGGGTATGATAATGGTCTTATCTTTTTGGAGAGTTATGTTTTTAAAGCCGGTCTCCTGGATAATATCCAGGTATTCTTTTTTCTGTATGGCACCCGACACACAGCCCGCATACAACTCTGCTATCTCTTTCCATTTAGAAGGAAGATCACCTTCCAGGACGATATCCGAGATGGAGAAATGCCCGCCGGGTTTTAATACACGGTATACTTCGCTAAAGACTTTATGTTTGTTAGGAACCAGGTTCAGTACACAGTTGCTGACGATAACATTCGCCAGGTTAGAGGTAATGGGCAGGTCTTCAATATCTCCCTGCCGGAATTCGACATTGTTCAATCCTAATTTTTCTGCATTGGCTCTTGCACGGGATATCATCGCTTCTGTAAAATCCACCCCGATAACCCGGCCACCTTCACCGGTTTGTTTCCGGGCAATAAAAGCGTCATTACCAGCGCCGCTTCCAAGGTCGATCACCGTGTCGCCGTTTTTGATCCTGGCAAACTCAGTAGGAAGACCGCAACCCAGGCCAAGATCGGCATCGGGGTTATAGCCTTCAAGGTTGCTATAATCGTCGGCCATAATATTATATACACCAGTACTGCAGCAGCCGGCGGTGGCCCCGCAACAGGAAGCCGCGTTTTGTTCTTTTGCCTGGCCGGCGATCTCGCCATATTTTTCTTTTACCAGGGCCTTTAAGTTTGATTCGTTTTTCATGACTTTATATTTTAGGGGTAACTAACAACAAGCCTTTTGGTTTTTCACTTTCAGGTTCGTAAAAAGGAAATTGAATTCGCCATTGAATTTTTCAAATGCTTTCCAGTTGATACAATAGCAGCTTCTTGGTCCATCAACCGTACCGGTGATCAACCCTGCGTTCTTTAATTCCTTTAAATGCTGCGAAACCGTACTCTGTGCCAGGGGGAGCAGGTCTACGATTTCCCCGCAAATACATTCATTACGCTGTGCCAGTACTTTAAGAATGGCAATACGTGCCGGGTGCGCCATGGCTTTGGCAAAATTTGCCAGGTCCTGCTCCTTTTGTGTAAACTCTTCTTTTTTGTTGAATGCCATTTTATGATCTTATATCGCAAATATACGATTAAAGAAAAGAATCTTCCAAATTCCAGGGGAATTATTTTTTTAACTTATGAAGAAGCGGGTCTCTTCCACTTAGTAAGGGAAATGATGACACCCGACAGGATAATGCAAACGATCCCTGAAAGCGACATCCAGTCAGGAAAGGCGTCGCCAAGTGCCATGCCGATAAAAACAGAGAAGATAATATTCGCATAACTGATAGCCGAAACGATCCCGGCTTTATCGGCGCTATAGGCTTTTGTAACAAAATATTGTCCAAACAGGGCAGCAAGCCCCAGCCAAAGTGTATAAAACCATTCGATCCCCACCGGCCAGCGCCAGTTGATAAAGAATACATCATCAGGCGGAATATGGCCGATATAACGAATAAGCATGAAGACCGTTGGAACCAATACGCCAGTGCCGATAAAGGAGAGTACAATCACCCTGGAATCGTAATGTCCTGCCAGCCGGTTGACCGTAATATAAGCCAATGCGGAAGTAACACCGGAAAGCAGTCCCGCTGCATGATAGTACCAGGGGAAATGCATGGCCGGTCTGTATATCAGCAACATCCCAAAAAAACCGAGCAATACAGCAAGCAGGACGATCCTTCCGTGGTATTCCCGGAACAATAAAAAAGAAAAGACAGCGATGAATAAGGCAGAAGTGAGATTATAGGTCATTGCGGTACCCAGCGGAATATGGAGTATACAGTATAATAAAGTATACAGGGCCGTAGTTCCCATCATGCCGCGGAACAGGAGCAAATGAAATTTACCGCCCTTGTTCACCGGGGGTTTGATGATGAACCCAATGATCAACCCGGCAAGCCCCACGGCATTTCTCCAGAACACCAGCTGTCCTGCACCGAAACTTCCTTTTAATAATTTAGCCGCCCCGCCCATCAGCGAAAAACCAAGAGCTGCCAGCAGCATAAAGAAAATCCCCCTATATCTGTTGTCGATCTTCATAAATAGCTGTTATGCTGAGCTTGTCGAAGCATCACCCTTCGATAAACTCAGGGCGACAAATGCTTTAGTATATCATTCTTCACCCTTTGGTAAAACCGGGGTAGTCTCTCAGTTTGAACCACAATAGGCACATAGAGACATAGTATTCACATAGACTATTTGTTATTCTTCTGTGCCCTATATTCTTCTGTGGTTCACTTCTACCCCCAATTTTAATTGTCAATCAAACTGAGACAGTACCTAAAACCGGGAGGACATTATTGTTATAATCCTGTAAGTTTTTCGACAGCAGCTTCAAGCGTTTCCGCTTTCTTTGAAAAACAGAACCGCAACACTTTATCATCCTTCCCTGTTTGATAAAAAGCGGAAACGGGGATCGTTGCCACGCCGGCTTCTTTGGTCATGCGGATCGCAAAATCCTTATCTCCCTCATCACTTATCTTTTCATAGGTACCGCAAATAAAATAACTGCCAAAAGAATTGTGGAGGGTGAATCTTGTTTGCTGCATGAGTTTCTTGAAAAGATCTCTTTTTTCCTGCATCATCCCGGAAAGGGATAAATAGGCTTCTTTGTTTTTCAAAAACTCAGCCAGTGCCACCTGGTTGGGTGTATGGCAGGCAAATGCATTGAACTGGTGCACTTTCCTGAACTCTTTTGTTAGTTCAGCAGGAGCAATGCAATAACCCAGTTTCCACCCGGTACAGTTATAAACTTTTCCAAAAGAGAAACAAACAAAACTTCTTTGTAGCAGATCAGGGTAGCGAAGAATACTCTGGTGCGGTATACCGTCAAAGATCAGGTGCTCATACACTTCATCGCTGATGATAAATATATTTGTGCCCCCCACTATTTTCCGCAGCTGCAATATATCTTCTTCGCTGATCACCGAACCGGTGGGGTTGTGCGGCGAATTGATGATGATCGCTTTTGTTTTATCAGTCACCGCATTTTTTACGGCCACCCAGTCAATATGATAATCCGGGTAAACGAGATTAATGGTGACCGCTTTGGCGCCGTTGATCTCGATATTGGGAATATAACTATCATAAGCCGGTTCAAAAACGATCACTTCATCACCGGGCTGCAGGATCGTGGTAAAGGCGGAATAAATAGCATAAGTACCTCCCGGCGTGATCGTGATCTCGGTACCCGGGTTGACCTTTGTTTGATAAAGGGATTCAACTTTTTCGGCAATGGATTCTCTTAGCGGCATCCAGCCCGGCATCGGGGCATATTGGTTAAAACCATTTCGCATGGCCTCGCTCACCAGTGCGGTAAGCTCTTCATTCATGGGGAAATCCGGAAAGCCCTGCCCCAGGTTAACAGCCTTGTGTTCTGTTGCAAGCCCGCTCATTACAGCGAATATGGTGGTGCCGACGTTGGGAAGTTTAGACTGGATATGCAAAGGATGTTTGTTTAGTATAAAAAAGAGGACATCTCAAAAGAGTGTTTAACATAGAGATACAGGGAAACGCAGCGTATGGTTTTTAGAATAATTTCTCTGTGTAACTCAAGGTCTTTGTTACTCTGTGTTGAAATTCTTTTCTTTTGAAACAGCTTCCTGCTAAGTTCTGCAATTAATAACCTACCGCACAAAAATCTTTGCAAACTTCAGTTCTGTTTTTGCCATCAGGTGCTGGCGCCAGGAAGGAACAATGACCTGGTTATTTACGACAAAAGCATGACGTGGCATCAGTATCGTTTCGTCATTGTTAGAAGCAATGATCTTTCTTGTCATCTTTCCCGTTGCCAGGTCGATCGAAACACCATAGATATTGCTTCGCTTCCGGAAATTAGAAACCGTTCTTACCCGGTCCCCGTATTCAGGGTTTACATTATTACTGGTATGGTCATTCAGCAACAAGACCAGGTTATTATTATGAATAAGACTCTTATAGGAAGAATAATAAGGCATACCGCCGGCGGCGGCAAAATAACCACTGCGGTCATATTCAAGGCTGGCCCAGGTACCATAACTGTTGCTGGTTGTCCGGACCTCTTCCAGTTGCGACTTGGGCAACGCATTCAGCCATTTGATATTTCCTCCCTGGTCAGCATTGATCACCAGTATATCCTGGTTGGTAAAACGATGAACAAACGTAGTGGTCCTCGTCCAGGTGCGGGTAGTTGAATTATAAGTGGAGTTAACGTAGGAATAAAAAGAGTATTTAGAAACTTCGCTGGTAATGATAATAGAATTGTCTGCAGGATTAATGTCTACTGATTTTATGATAAAACTATTGGGAAAATCCTCCTCGTCATCATCGTCTTTGGCTTTTTGTGACAGCTTTTTACTTTCTTTCATTTCGTCGTCTTCATCTGCGGCGTCCTCGTAACTTTTTCCCAGCATCCCGGAATTAATGTCCTTAAATGAACTCAGCAACAGGACGCCCTTTACAGGATCCACCTTATTGATGAAGAAACCGTTGAGATCATCCTTCTTTGCGGCATTGCTATAGAAGCCGGCCAATAATAGTTCCCCAGAAGGCTGCTCGATCAGTTTCCCGCTGATGATATAGCGGTCATCGGAATTCATGACCACATCTTTTTCCTTTTCACCCGTAGTATTATAAATGGCCATCACATATTGTTTGAATACCAGTCTCTTTTTCTTCTTCTTGCCGATCTGCGCTTCCTCGTATTCTTTTCCCAGTAAAATGATCTTATTGTTTTTGGTGTATTGCACATCCTGGAGCTGGTAGAGGTCCGGGTCAAAAGAAAGATTGATAACGGTATTGTTTATTTTTTTCAGGCTCTTGTCCAGCAGGCAAACACCCAGCGAAACCCTGTCGCTACCTGAGATATTACTGACCATCAAAAAGGCATTCCCATTATGGATCGGTGATACCTTCATATCATAATCATCCCGTTTTGTTTCCAGCTCATAACTTCCCAGTTCAGCAAAGTCATTCTGGAGGTCCCCGCTGTTCTTGTCGATCTTGGCGCCGTATACTTTAAAAAGCCGCTCCTTTCTTTGGTAATCAGTCGCGAAAAGGAAAAGGTCATTACCCAGTGACTGGAAACTTTGGAAATCGAGGCCTTTCAATTCTTTTTTATATTCTTTGTCAAATACTTCCCCGAAATTCTGGTCCATTTTATACAGCTTGTAGGCAGAGGGAGGCGCCCCGACGGAAAACATCGTCTTGGCCTTTCTTTTTTCTGTAAAGTAAAGCCCTGTATTGTCGGCGGCCATGATATCCAGGTCGGCCGTTCCCTTTTTCAATTTCATCTCTTCACCCCATGTTAGTTTATAGGAGATTTGGGAAAAACAAAAGGGACTGATCAAAAGCGCAAAAGCCGCAAGGAAAACTATTTTCATGAAAATATTTTAGGAGACGAAATTACTTGAAACTAAAGCGGGTTCTGCACGGCCGCACCCCAAAATAATCTTAAAACGGGCTATTTCTTTTTCTTTGGCGATCCGCCTGCTACCAGGTCATAAGAGTGGTCGATCCATTCCTTTAACTGCCGGGTAGAGACAGAACCATCTACGACAATAGTGTTCCAGTGTTTTTTATTCATATGATAACCGGGCAATACCCAGGCGAATTCCTCCCGGAGTTCGATTGCTTTGTCCGGGTCGCATTTTACATTGAAGCGGAGCTGCTCATTATTCAGCCCGGTGAGCAGGAAGGCTTTGCCGCCTACTTTGTAAACAAGGGTATCCGGCCCGAAAGGAAGTGTTTCTTCTGCTCCCGGTTTTGATAAACAATACTCCCGCAGCGTTTCAATATTCATTACTGGCCGTCTTAGGGCAAAACATTCTTTATTGTTAATCTTCGCTAAGAATAGCGGTGGCTTCGATCTCAATTAAATAATCAGGCGCGATCAATCCCGTTACTTCGATCATAGAAGTGCAGGGCTTAATAACGGAGAAAAATTCACCATGCGCCTTTCCATATTCTTCCCAGCGGGAAATGTCTGTGACAAACATCCTTGTTCGCACCACATCTTTTAAAGAGCCGCCTGCTTTTTCCAAAACGGCCTGGATCTTTTGAAGAATGAATCGTGCCTGGCCATACGCGTCACCCTTGGCCACCGTGTTATTATTATCATCCACGGCCACGGTACCTGTCACTTCAACGACGTTCCCGATCTTGACGGCCCGGCTATAACCAACGATATCTTCCCATTTGGCGCCGGAGGAGTAGTTTGTTCTTTGCATAGCTAGGAGATTAAAGAGGGGTAAAGAGAAAAGGAGTGTTACATGCTGAAAGGTAAGAAGAGACCCGTTGTTTGAAAACTCTTTTATAGCTAAGACGGAAAATAGGAATTGGCCAGCTTTAATAGTGGAGAGCCAGGAAACTTCTCTTTTTCTCTTTACCCCTCCTTTAAACTCTTAGCTTAGTTTTTTATTTCAATATTTTCATCCCGTATCAATTCTTCATTACCCATTCTCAATAACACCTGTGCCACCGTGATCACGTCTTTCTGGCAATAGGTAACGATCCGCGGCAGGTTCTTTTCTTTCCAATACACTTCCCATACCATACTGCCATCAATATCATCTTTCGGGGTGGGTATGCCTAAAGTATGTGCCAGCAGGCTCAGCGAGGTATAACTTTTAAAGTCACCGAATTTCCAAAGCTCCAGTGTATCCAGGTGACTTACTTCCCAGGGTTTTTTTCCAGCAATATTAAGGATGGAGGGAACAGTCAGTCCATTTACGATGAGCCGCCGGCAGAGATAGGGAAAATCAAACTCCTTTCCATTGTGCGCACAAAGCGATTTGGGTTCACCGGTCGCCCATTTATTCAGCATCTCACAGAAATGGTGCAGCAACAACTTCTCGTCATTCCCCGCAAAACTTTTTAAGACGATCTTTCGTTTTTCACCCACGCCCTGTAGCACGCCGCAACTGATACAAATGATCTGTCCAAATTCGGCATAGATCCCGGCCCGTGGATACAATGTTTCATGGGTCTCGCCTTCATGGTGTTTTAGCAAGCCCGTTGATTTTGCATCCCATAATTTTTTCCAGTCTCCTGGCATTTCGTTATAAGAAGAATACCGGGGAACCGTTTCAATATCGAGAAAGAGAATATTATTAAAAGGAAAGGAAGGCATATCCAGTTTTATTTCCTAAAAGTAAATAAGCGGAGAGAATAATTACCGGTGCTTTCCGGAATAAATCCGGTTTTTTAACCATCAGGCGCCCTGGATGAACCCGATATGGTTACCAAAAGGGTCGGCTACGATCGCGACATGAATAGCACCACCTACGTTGGTGACGTCCTGTACGAGCGAGGCACCAAGGGCAATAAATTTTTCGACCGCAGCTTTAGCGCTTTCCACGGCCCAGTATGATTCGGTGTGATTGCCGGCAGATACGTTATTCATCGAAGGATCAAGCCCGAGTTCAAAACCGTTAATATCGAATCCAACATAAAAAGGTTCGTCGAAATAAGGCTCTACACCCGTTGCCTTGGTATACCATTCTTTGGCGGCGGGAAGATCAGCAACATGGTAAATCACCGTGCGGAGTTTTTGCAGCATGGGTTATAAATATTTTTCGCCTTTATTTCTCTTTACTTCTGCTACGTATTCTTTGATCTCCTGTTCCATATCTTTTTTGCAGATCAGCAGGACGTCTTTGGTATCAACCACAATATAATCTTTAAGGCCCTGCAGCAATACGAGTTTATTGTCGGGTACATGTATCATACAATTGTTGGCATCCACGACCATAACATGTTTACCCACTACCGCGTTGCCGAAATAATCCTTGTCCTTGTTTTCCCAGGCACTGTTCCAGGTACCAAGATCACTCCAGCCAAAGGAGGCCGGGACCAGGTATACATTGTCCGCTTTTTCCATGACCCCAAAATCAACGGAGATATTGGTGCATTGAGGGTAGATCTCTTCTATGGCGGCACTTTCTTCGGGAGTATTGAATTTATCCTTCTCTGCCGCGAAGACATCATAGACCTCCGGTAAATATTTTTCAAACGCCGCGAGGACCGTTTTCACTTTCCAGGTAAAAATGCCGGCATTCCATAAAAAATCACCACTCCCGATAAACGTTTTTGCCAGGTCAACGTTCGGTTTCTCCGTAAAGGTTTTCACCTTGTACACCCCCGGTGCAGCTTCTTTGGTATCATGCTGGATATAGCCGTAGCCCGTATTTGGGTAGGTCGGCTTTACCCCGATCGTCACCAACGCATTGATATGGTCCACGAAATCAAGGGCTTTTTTCGAGGTTTTGATAAACTCGTCTGTTTCCATGATGAGATTATCCGCCGGGGCGGCGATCATCAGGGCTTTGGGATCTTTTTTTAATAATTTAAAAGCGATATACGCGATACAGGGAGCGGTATTTTTCCGGGAAGGTTCTGCCAGTATATTCTCACCTGAGATATCGGGTAATTGCTTTTTTACAATATGGACATATTCGGCAGCGGTAACGATATAGATATTTTCTTTCGGGACCACTTTGCTATACCGCTCAAAAGTTTGCTGTATCAGGGTTTTCCCAGTGCCCAGGATATCCAGGAATTGTTTGGGAAAATCGGTCCGGCTCATCGGCCAGAAACGGCTCCCGATGCCTCCTGCCATTATCGCAACGTAGTGGTGTTTGTTCATGTGAATAGTCAATGGTGAATTGTGAATCTCACCGGTTAAATCAATCCCTCTCTTATCAAATCATGCAAATGTACCATACCAAGATATTTCCCTTTTTCTACAACCGCCAGTTGTGATATCTCTTTTTTCCTTAACAGGTCCAGCGCATCCACCGCCAGTTCATCCGGCCCGATCGTATGGGGATTGGATGTCATGATATCGCCTGCATTTACTTTATCTATAGATACACTCTTCTCCAGCATTCTTCGCAGGTCACCATCGGTGATGATCCCCAGCAGTTCATTGCCGGCATTCACCACGGCGGTTATACCAAGCCTTTTGGCCGTCATTTCCACGATCACTTCTTTAAGCGACTGGTCCGCCAGTACTTTTGGTTTTTCATTACCGGCATAAAGATCGGCCACCCGCAGGTATAGCTTTTTACCAAGTATTCCACCCGGGTGAAATTTTGCAAAATCATCGGACTGGAATCCCTTTAGTTCCATCAAACAAACCGCCAGCGCATCACCCATCACCAGTTGTGCAGTGGTGCTGGTTGTGGGAGCGAGGTTGTTCGGGCAGGCTTCCTGTTCAACCGTTGTATTCAACACGACGGTAACATTCCTGGCGAGATATGATTCGAGGTTGCCCACTATGCCGATCAGGGGGTTGCCAAAATTCCTGATCAACGGTACCAGCACTTTTATCTCCGGGCTTTCCCCGCTTTTGCTGATGATGATGACAACATCTTCCTGTTGTACCATACCCAGGTCACCGTGAATGGCATCGGCCGCGTGCATGAAGATGGAAGGAGTTCCCGTGGAATTAAATGTGGCCACGATCTTTTGGGCGATCACAGCGCTTTTACCGATCCCGCTGACCACTACACGGCCTTTGTTGCCGGCAATAAGTTGTACCGCCTTTTCAAAATCATCATTGATAAAGGAAGCAAGACCGGCAATCGATTCCGCTTCTGCGCGGATGACCCTGGTGGCGACTTGTTTGATCGAAATTGACATAATTGCTGTTCGCCCTGCTAAGACCCGGGCGAATAAGAGCCGCAAATTTAGAGGATTTGCAAGGAAGTGCGGGTTACACAATCGTTGGCCCTCAATTTTAACGCTTTAAGACCGGATCGATAAAGAAACAGTTAGTAAATTTGCCGCCTTTGCCAATGACGGAGGAAGAAGATGTGCGACCCCGCAGAAGCGAGGCCCGGTTTAGTTTATACGACCCCCTGACACCCCGGTCTTTAACTCAGAAAAAACACTTATTTATCCCACAATTGTTCGTTCTGTGTAAAAAATGTACTTACACGGCCACAGCGATCGGGCAAAAATGAGTATCTTAAATAAATCTGCATTAGTCGTCCCGGTATTTTACCGGATAGTGGAAACAACAGCGTAATGGGAATATCAACAGCAAAAAAACCAGCAGCGAAAAAAACGGTAAAAACTGGACCTGTAAAAGAAAGATTTAATCTTCATAAGGAGCTGCAGGAATATTTCGGTTTTACAGCCTTTAAAGGAACACAGGAAAAAGCCATTGAATCATTAATGGCTGGTCATGACACATTTGTCATTATGCCAACCGGCGGAGGAAAGAGTCTTTGTTACCAGCTTCCTGCTATGGTAAGTGAAGGTGTGGCCATCATCGTTTCCCCACTGATCGCACTGATGAAAAACCAGGTGGACCTGGTAAGAGGCTATAGCAGTAATGATGAAGTGGCACACTTTCTAAATTCCACGCTCAATAAAAAAGAAATAAAGGAAGTACACGATGACCTGCTCAGCGGTAAAACCAAAATGCTCTATGTGGCTCCAGAAACGCTGACCAAGCAGGAGAACCTGGAATTCTTTTCCGATCTGAAAGTTTCTTTCTTTGCCGTTGATGAAGCGCATTGTATCTCGGAGTGGGGGCATGATTTCCGCCCGGAATACCGCCGCCTGCGTGAAATGATGATCCAGATAAACCCAGATGTGCCTGTGATCGCGTTAACAGCGACAGCGACACCCAAAGTGCAAAGCGATATTGTAAAGAACCTTGACCTGAGGAAGCCGAATATTTTTATTTCCTCTTTTAACCGCCCCAATCTTTACTATGAAGTCCTTCCCAAGATAAAGAAGGCACAGGCCGATGAGAATATTGTGCGCTTTATCAAAAGCATGAAGACAAAAAGCGGGATCATTTATACATTGAACAGGAAAACGACAGAAGAGCTGGCCGATATTTTAAATGCCAATGGGATCAAAGCGGTGGCTTACCACGCAGGACTGGACAGCAAGCTGAGAGCTGAAAGACAGGATCTTTTCTTAGGAGAAGAGGTGCAGGTGATCTGTGCTACTATCGCCTTTGGAATGGGTATCGACAAACCTGATATCCGCTTTGTGATCCATTATAATATTCCCAAGTCGATCGAGAATTATTACCAGGAAACCGGTCGTGCCGGTCGTGATGGCCTGGAAGGTAAATGTGTACTGTATTATTCTCATAAGGATGTTAGTAAACTCGAACACCTGATGCGGGACAAGCCGCTGAGTGAAAGAGAAGTAGGCGCGCAGCTGATCAACGAAACAGTAGGATTCGCGGAGACAGGTGTATGCCGGCGCAAAGTGCTGATGAGTTATTTTGGTGAAGAGTATGAAAAAGAGAATTGCGGCCAGTGTGATAACTGCAGACAACCCAAAGAAAGGGTTGAGGCAAAAGAAGAAGTCGTGATCGTGTTGAAAGCGATCAAAGCGCTGGACGAACGATTTGCTACCGATTACGTGGTACAGATCATTAGCGGAAAGCTGACACCGCAGATACAGATGTTCCGCCACGATGCCCTCGAAGCGTTTGCCAGTGGTAACGACAGGGATAATCTTTTCTGGAATTCGTTGATCCGGCAAATGTTACTCGAAGGATTGCTTATAAAGGATATTGAAGAATACGGTGTGCTGAAGTTCACGAAGAAGGCAGATGCGTTTTTAAAGAAACCCAAATCTTTCAAGATCGTCCTTAACAAATTATATAATGATGCCAATGCAGATGACGAAGAAGGGCCAGAGACAACTGGTGGAGCCGCGATGGATGAGAAACTGATGACCATGCTCATGGAGATGCGGCAAAAGGAAGCGAAGAAAAAGAACCTGCCCCCCTTTGTTATTTTCCTGGAATCGTCTTTACAGGATATGGCTACCTTCTATCCTATTACGATGGAAGGCCTGGAAAAATGCCAGGGGGTAAGTAAGGGGAAAGCGATAAAGTATGGTAAGCCTTTCGTGGAACTCATTAAACAATATGTGGAAGATAATAATATAGAAAGACCCGATGATTTTGTGATGAAGAGCGTGGTGAATAAAAGCGGCAGCAAAGTATATATCATCCAGAACACGGATAAAAAAGTTTCTCTTGAAACCATCGCCAAGAACAAAGGATGGAGGATGGACGAGATGCTGGAAGAGATGGAAACCATCGCCGCCAGCGGAACAAAACTGAATCTTAATTACGCTATTGATGAGATGCTGGACGAGGACGACCAGGACGAGATCATCGAATACTTTAAGACTTGTGAAACCTCTTCTTTACAGGTGGCCCAGGAAGAGTTGTCGGAGTATAATTTCAACTGGGAGCAGCTGAAGATCATGCGGATCAAGTTTTTAAGCGAATACGGGATGTAGAGAAGCTATTAGCCGTTAGCTTTTAGTTATTAGCATCGATTAGCGTTAAAAAGTTTCAATTTTTAGCCTCAAAACCTTATTTTTGCCCCCCATTTAGATGGTTTCGGACAGATTTCATCATTCTTAGTTCCTTGTTCTTCTGTTCGATATTCACCCGGTGCGGTAGCTCAGTCGGTAGAGCAAAGGACTGAAAATCCTTGTGTCGGCGGTTCGATCCCGCCCCACACCACGAAGCCCCGTCATTACTGGCGGGGTTTCGATTTTTATAATGTCGTGATTTCTCCATCTTTTATCACGATCGGTTTTTTCCGGTCTCCATTGAGATAATAAGTGCCGGGCGGTAACAAAATTTTGAATGGACCAGCATGTGAAATGTGCTGGTTGTTTTCATCGGCGATGTCTACAGAGCCGTAATTAGAGTAATTAAATCCCCCGAGTTTCAACAAGGTTATTTTTCCTTTTTCAACAGGGATATTGCTGATCCTGTATTTTCCAAGGAGGATATCGTATTTACCCGGCAGGAGGTCAAGGTGACCATTCCCAAAAAAATTTCCTGTCTTTTCCTTTGTGCCAGCTTTAAAAACTTCCGTATGGGCATAGCTCGCAAAATCGGGCATATGATAACGAAGCTGCCCGGACATTCCCTTCAATTTATCATCAGCACGTATCTCCCAGGGGTTCTTCTCTTTTATACCCGGAATGTCATCATTGATTGCCGCATCGCCCTGCTTCATCTCTATTTTTTTGTATTTGCATTTGATCTCCGTATTCAGGGTGGCCCCGGAAGAAATACTAAAAACCCCATTGGTGTAAGTGGAAGTATATCCTTTGATAGCATAAATGGTAGCATCCGTTAAGGTAATAGATGTAAAGGGTTTCCCGGGCTCAGCAATTGAAATATAAATGCTGCTTATAGGGTTGCCCGATGCATACGAAAGCTGTAATGCGGGTAATGAATTTTGTACTGATCCCAATAAACTGATGCTTTTGCCGTCACCGCTTCCATCTGGATCCATTGTATAACCAAGCAATTCATTTTGTTTCCCTTCGATCGTCATTACCATTTTGGTTTGGGAAAATGAACTGGCGGAAAACAGTGCCGATAATAAAAACAGGAATGTTTTCATGATTCACCATTTTAGTAGATTATAAAATTAAAATAATTGGCAGTAATATTAGGGGTTCTATTTTGACGAAGTATAAGCAACCGCCAGCTGTGCTCCTAACGCCGCATTGTGTTTTATCAAAGCAATATTCGTCGCAAGACTTTCTCCATTACTATGACCGGCAATATGTTGTAATATAAACGGGGTCACTTCTTTGCCCGAGATATTCTTTTCCTTTGCCGCTTGTAAGGCCTGGTTAATATATACTTCCATTTCTCCGGGATCAATCTCCTGGTCTTCCGGGACCGGGTTGGCAATTAAAACAGCGCCATTTAATCCCAGCTTCCATTTCGTCTCCAGCAAAGCAGCAATTTCTTTTGTAGTGTCCAATCGCAGCGGAGAACTAAACCCGCTTTTGCGGGAGTAAAAACTTGGGAACTCATCCTGTCCATAGGTAATAACAGGAATTCCTTTTGTTTCCAGGTATTCCAATGTCAACCCTATATCAAGGATCGACTTTACACCGGCGGATACCACCCCTACCGATGTTTGCGCCATTTCTGTGAGATCGGCCGAAATATCCATACTTGTTTCGGCGCCGCGATGTACACCGCCAATCCCACCCGTGATAAATATTTTAATGCCTGCCATCGAAGCGATCCGCATGGTGGCTGCGACCGTGGTAGCTCCGTATAGGTTTTGACTGACCACATAAGGCATGTCCCGCAAACTCACTTTCCATACCCCGGTTGCTTTTCCAAAATATTCAAGCTGCTCTTTACTAAGCCCGACATTACATTTACCATTAAAGATGGCTATCGTAGCAGGGACAGCACCATTGTTTCTAACTACTTCCTCCACCGCCAAAGCGGTTTCCACATTTTTGGGATAGGGCATTCCATGAGAAATAATAGTTGACTCCAGCGCAACAACAGGTTGATTAGTCGCCAGGGCATTTTGTATTTCAGGAGTTATTTCAAAGAAGGAATTCATTAGTTGGGGTAATATTTGGAAACCAATCCCATTAATTTTTCCTGCGTAAGATGAGTAGCAATAGCACCATTCACCTGTAAGATCTCGGCGGATAGCGTATGTGCGAGTTTCAAGCAATCGATATCTTCTTTGCCCAGGTGTTTGCCAAGTATATAGCCGGAAAGAGATCCATCTCCTGCACCGGTACAGTCCACTACTTCTATCACCGGGGCATGAAGCGTGATCGCTTTTTCTTTGTTGTAAAGGGCGGAACCATGTTGGCCGTTGTGCAGCCAGATATGCTGAACACCTCTTTCCAGTAGTTCTTCAATTTGCTGCTGGGTAAAAAAAGCATTCTCAGAACAAAGAACCGGCAGTTCATCTTCATTGGGTGTGATAAGGTAAAGACCTTTAAGATTTGCTTCTTTGTATTTCTTGGCGGGCGGAACAGAAACGGGTTCCAGTACAAAAGGAATAC
>JANMKG010000215.1:0-9161 GCA_031371915.1 Chitinophagaceae bacterium
CGAGGTTATGGATTCTTTTTGTCATTTATGAAGCATTGCGCACGAAATAATGAATAAAATGAAGCAGTTAGTAGTTTATAGTTTTTGGTTTGTAGTTTATTGTTGGCGTGCTAAGGGAAAATTCAAATACCATCGGATATATTCGAACTAAAGGAACCATAAACCAAAGACCATGAACCATACACTATTCTACTCTTACCCTCGGGTCAACTACTCCATAGAGTATATCGGCAAGAATATTTATCACAATAAAGAAAGTTGCGGCGACGAGCACTGAACCCATCACCACCGGGTAATCCAGTTTCTCCAGCGCATCCACTGTTACTTTTCCAATCCCCTGCCAGCCAAAAATATATTCCACGAAGAAAGCCCCTGCCAATAATTCCGCGAACCAGCCGGTGATCGCCGTGATCACAGGATTCAAAGCATTCCTCAATCCATGTTTCCAGATAACCTGTCTTTTGCTCAGCCCTTTTGCATACGCCGTGCGGATATAATCCTGGTCGAGTACGTCAAGCATAGCGCTCCTTGTCAACTGTGTAATAATTGCAAGCGGCCGGATACCCAATGTAATGGCTGGGAGAATAAGATTCTGCATGGTTAGCCGCCGGTGACCTCCATCATCAATGATGAACCAACTGCCGGCAATACGTAGCCCCGTCCAATCGCTCAATACAAATCCAAATACATAAACCATGATGATCCCCATAAAAAAAGAGGGCGCCGAAATCCCCACGATACTGGTGAAGATCGCGGAGGTATCGACCCAGGTGTTTTGCCTGACTGCTGCTATCACTCCCAGCGGGATACCGATGAGAACGGCAATGAACATCGCGGCGATGGCCAGCATCAGTGTTCCCGGTAAAGCCTGCATCAGCACATTCCAGACCGGTCGTTTTGTTTGGTAAGATTTACGGAGATATGGGACTTTGAGACCAAATTTATGCTGACCCCCGATAAAAAGGCCTTTCAATTTCTTATTGCTGATATCCTCGCGACTGTGAAAACAAATGGGAGAAACATCATTCAGGTAATAAAGGAATTGTCTGAACCTCGGGATATTCTCACCTTTTTCATTGATGAGGTAAAGCTCTTTACGGATATTGGCCTGTGTGACCGAATCGCTGGACTGCCCGGCTACGATCCTCGAAGGATCTCCAAAACCCTGGAATAGAAAAAAGACCAGGATCACTACTCCCAGGAGCACCAGCCCGCCATAGAGAATTTTCCTGGTGATGAATTTGAGCATTGCTGGTTGCTGGTTATTGGTTACTGGTTGCTGTTTACTGGTTGCTGTACCTTTGACTTTCGCTCAGTACTGGTTGCTGGTAGTTGCGCCACCACTGTTTGCGGCGGCAGTTCTTTAAGAATTTTACTTGCTGTAGAAAAATGATACCGGCTCCATTTACCCATGATCGTTCCCTCTTTTAAAATATATAAACAGGGATTGGTACGGGCTGCAGTGCGGATCACCGTAAAATCACATTTCAATACCTGCATACCTGAAAAAGATTTTCCAGCGATCTTTTTAACCGCATCCCCTGGCTGTGTCGTGATCATATAGACCGGAATATTCTTTGCTGCTGCTGTCGCATAGGCAGTAGCAAAGGATTTTTCCCATTTAGAAACAGGAACAGTGAAGTCTTCGCAAAAAAGCAGCACCGCGTAAGGTTGGGAGAGAATGACGGGTGTCGAATCCTCGTCCGTAACTCCTGATAATAAGAATCCCCGGATCGGTGGTTCTGCATTTCCTTTTTTCACCAGTTTATCTTTCCGGCTGATGAATTTATACGTAGCAAGATCGGCCGGGAGTTCAGCAGGAGAAAATTCGAACTGCTTGCCTGCTTTTTCATACACAAAGCGGATGGCAAAGCTATCAGGTCTTGATCCCGGCGGACTCTTCATCTTCTCGGAGATATTGTTGCCTTTTTTAAAAGGTAAACAATCAGCAACCGGTAAATAATTGAGACAGTACCACTGGAATCCAAAACTCAGTATAGTAATTACCAGCATGATCGCCGTTGTGGCTTTTTCGGAGAAAAGAGGTTTTATCAGCGCCCGCTTCCAGAACAGGAAAGCAATGAGCAGGAGTAACGCAAGATCTTTTATAAAAGAAGTTTTCGGTGTGATGGGTAAACAATCGCCAAAACAGCCGCAGGTCCTGAACTTGCCCGAAAGAAAGGCATAGCCGGTAAGAAAGGTAAAGAAGATGATCAGCAGCAGTAAAAGCCAGCTGAATAATTTTATTCTCCATCCCAGTAACAGGGCAAAGCCGGCGATGATCTCGAAGGCGTTCATCAATACCGACATCAGCAAGGTCCAGGAATTGAATCTTGCCATTCCCCAGAGATCAAAGAATTCCTGCATTTTATAACTGAGCCCCAATGGGTCATTCGCTTTGACCAGGCCGGAAAAAATAAAAAGAAATCCTACAATGACCCGGGCTATGTTGACAGTTATTTTCATGTTCAGCTGAGTATTAAGGCAAAGACCGCGTAATTAATGATATCAAGATAATTGGCATCAATCCCTTCACTCACGATCGTTTTACCGTCATTACTCAGGATCTGGCGGATACGCTGCAACTTCATTAAGATCAGGTCGACAAAACTCTCCTGGCTCATACTCCGCCAGGCTTCTCCATAATCATGGTTCTTATCCTGCATCAGGGTTTTGGCGGTTTGGACATTCTTATCAAACAGAACAGCTACTTCCTCCGTCTTCATTTCCTCCGGGGCATCTACGGGTAGCTCCAGCTGGATAAGGCCGATAACAGCATAGTTGATGATCCCTTTGAATTCCGCGCTTATGCCGTCCGAAACCTTTTGCTCACCTTTTTGCTGGATCGTCCGGATCCGCTGCGCTTTAATGAATATCTGGTCAACGATGGAAATGGTGCGCAATACCCGCCAGGCAGTTCCGTAATCTTTAGCTTTCTTTAAAAAGATCTCTTTACAGGCAGTTATTGTTTTATCGTATTGCTGGTTGGTTGTTGTCATATATTATGCAAGTGGTGAGTGGTGAATGGGCAGTGGGAAAGAAGATCACCCCGCTTACCACTTACAGCTTACTACTCCCTATCTTAGCTTCAAAAATAACGAACTAAGGCTAATGTTTACGCTGAATTGTAAAGGAAGACTACTGGTCGTGGATAAGCCAATAATAATGGGTATCATCAATGCAACGCCCGATTCTTTTTACAGTGGTAGCCGGCAACAGGGAACCGATGCTGTTCTACGGCAAGCCGAACAAATGATCAGGGACGGAGCTACCATTCTCGATATTGGCGGGCAAAGCACAAGACCCGGCAGCCGGCAACTCAGCGCTGAAGAAGAATCAGAACGGGTACTCGTTCCACTGGAGAATCTACATCGTCAATTCCCCGAAACATTTTTATCAGTAGATACCTTTTATGCAAAAGTGGCCATTGAAGCGGTTGCTGCAGGGGCTTCTATCATCAATGATATCAGCGCAGGCAGTTTGGATAATCAGATGCTTCCGGCAGTAAGCTCCCTTGGGGTACCTTATGTATTGATGCATATGAAAGGAACTCCTGCTACCATGCAGCTCGAGCCACGTTATGAGAATGTAGTGAAAGAAGTGCTGGATTTTTTTATCCTGAAGGTGGCGGAATTACATAGGATGGGAATAAAGGATATCATTATTGACCCTGGGTTTGGGTTTGGCAAAACGATCGGGCACAATTTCCAGTTACTGAAACACCTGTCCGTGTTTACCATGCTGGACTGTCCTCTCCTGCTGGGTATATCCCGTAAATCAACGATCTACAAAACGCTGGATATCCCGGTTGAAGAAGCCTTAAACGGAACAACAGTGCTTCATACTATCGGGCTGATGAATAAAGCTTCCATTCTGCGTGTGCATGATGTGAAAGAGGCAAAGCAGGTGCTTCAACTATTTGAAGCTTACCGCCAGGCTTAAATAAAAGAATCCCGCAATCGCGGGACCCTTTCTTCAAAACATTGTAATCATTACCTTGTTAGTCTCATAAGGCCACGAATCCTTATTGGACAAAGCAAAAAAGTATGGTGGTGAGTTTTCCGGGTTTTGCTTTCAGGGGTACAGACAGGTTTAATCAGATCCTGGACTAAAAACGGGGCCACTCAAAAAAATACCCGCCTGGTGGAGACGGGTATAAAGTTCCGACATTATTTGATCTCTTCCTCAATTTTTTTGCCTGGGGCGTATCAATTTATTTTTGCGGTCTCTGTACCGGCGGTGGATTGGCCGGGGCAGGTTCCTTATCCTGTACATTCTTGATTTCAATATCAAATATCAAATTTTCGTAAGGTTTGATCAGCGGGGAGGTCGGGCTGGGGCCATAGGCTAACAAGGAAGGTATATATACTTTCGCCACAGTTCCTAGTCTCATCAATGTCACCGCCTCATCAAAACCCTTGATCATCGCTCCACTCATCACGACGAAAGAATAAGGCTCTGTATGGTGAAAAGTTGTATCCGTATTGCTGTCAAATCTTACACCGGCGAATGTCTCCCCGGTATAGTTCACAGAAACATACTTGCCAGAATCGATCAGGTTGCCAGTTCCGGGAGTGATCGTCTGTACAAAAGCACCCGAGCGGGTCTTCTGTGCGGTAATTTTCTTGTCAGCCAGGTATTGCTCCACGAACTTTACCTCGTTGTCCATCCATTCCTTTTTTGATTTCTGGTCATCTATTCTCGCCAGCGAATCATTCGCAAATACGCCAAGGACCTTTATATACGTTATGATCCTGTCCCCTTTCTTGAACTGGGGAGCGATGTTCTGCGGGGCTCTTTTGATGAAGGTATCCATCATCTGTGTAGCGACAACGCTGTCACCTACCCGAAGCGAGGTCCACAATTCAGCCAGGTCATAAGGCTGGGGATTCTCCGTTACCTGCAGGAAAATAGGCAACTTACCTACCGAGGTAAAGTAAACACTGTCTTTGATCTTTTGTGTCAGTTGCACTTTTACATAGTTCCCGGTACGTATCTGTTGTGTGTCTTTTCCCTTATAAACCTGGTAAGGCATTCCACCGGGTGTTTTTTTGTAAGATGCTTTATTGCAACCCATCACGGCAGCAGCGGAAAAAAGGATCAATACCAGTTTTTTCATTGTCTTCATAATTTGTTTTTTGTTATTGTAAAAGAGTTGAATTTTCTTTAATAGCCTGTTTAAAATGCTCCACCGTCTTCTCCAGCGAATCACTGCTTCTGCCACCGGATGCATTGAAATGTCCACCGCCTTCAAAATATTTGCGGGCAAAGGTATTGCAGTCAAAGTCCCCTTTGCTGCGGAAACTCCATTTTCTTTCCTCGTCCCGGTCGATGACTAGCGCTACCAGCCTGATTCCTTGTATAGTTTGAGGAAAATTAACAAGTCCTTCCGTATCACCGGTCCTGATCTGGTATTTCATCAGGTCATTTTTGGGTATCGCTATAAGGACTGTATTGAATTCATAAAAGACCTCCATGCGGTGAAGCAGCACATGGCCAATAAAACGGAGACGGTTCTCCAGGAAATTGTCAAATAGTTTATCATGAACGCCGCCATGTTTTAGTCCTTTTGATTTCAGGTCGGCCACCAGGGTATGAACACCTGCGCTCGTGGAAGCGAACCGGAAAGAACCCGTATCACCTATCACACCTGCATAAATACATTCACTGATGTCTTCATTTATCATATCGGCATTACCCGAAGCCAGGATAAGATCATAGATCATTTCACAAGTGGAACTTTTCGATGTATCGCTGATGCCATAATCAAAAGAGGCTTCATCGGGTTCCTGGTGATGATCCACCAGTATCTTGGTACAGGTCAGCTGTTTCAGCTTTTCCGTCATCGTCCTCGTGCGGTGAAAAATGTTGAAATCAAGACAAAAAAGCCATTCGGCCTTTTCCATAACCGCTTCGGCTTTTGGCTTGTCCATTTCATAATCCATTACCTCTTTTACTCCCGGCATCCAGTTGACCCAACCAGCCCAGTTGGTAGGTGAAATAACAGTAACAGAATGCCCGAGTTGTACCAGGAAATGTTTCAATGCCAGCGAGGAACCCATAGCATCGGCATCAGGTTTTTGGTGAGTAGTGATCACAACCTGCCGTGGTTGTGACAATAAAGGGAATATCTCTTGTATAGGTTTCATTTTGCGGCAGCGAAGATAAGTGTTTCTGGTTGCTGGTAGTTTGTTACTGGTTTCTTATTGATGAAGGGCTTCTAATGAAGCCGGTCTGCTTAAATTTTAACGGTAAAAACCAGTGCCCAGTAACGTATAACCAGAAACTTTCCGTTACCTTTGCGGCGCAAAAAACAAATAATTAAACAACATATCATGACCAATCGAACATTTACCATGATCAAACCGGATGCTTTTAAGAACGGTCATTCCGGGGCGATCCTTGACCGTATTCTGCAGGAAGGCTATAATATCAAAGCGCTGAAGATGACGAAGCTGACTCCTGAAAAGGCAGCAGAATTCTATGCGATCCACAAGGAGCGTTCCTTTTTCAAGGAGCTTGTTGATTTTATGTGTGAGGGACCCATCATTGCCGCCATCCTGGAAAAGGATAATGCCGTTCAGGACTTCCGTCAGCTGATCGGGGCTACCGATCCCGCAAAAGCTGAAGCGAATACGATCCGTAAGTTATATGCGGCTTCCGTTGGTGAGAATGCCGTGCATGGAAGCGACAGCGATGAGAATGCAAAGATCGAGGGAGATTTTATGTTCTCGGTGCTGGAGCAGTTTTAAAAGTGTAATAAATATAAAAAAGGGTCAAACTCAGTCTGACCCTTTTTTATTGTCGCCTGCGAAATTGATGCATCATATTTCTCTGACCTTTCCTGTTTTATTTTCTACGGGCGTAAGTGTATAACCTTCTTTCCGCAGTAAATTGATCACACCTTTTTCCCCGGGCAAATGCCCCGCTCCCACGGCGATCAACAGGGCTTTATCATTTAAAAGTGTCTTTAATTTTTTGACCCAGTTCTGGTTGCGGTGATAGAGCATGATATCGGTAAAACCTGCCATGCCCGCGTCGGTATCTACCATCATCTCTTCTAGTTTTTGCAGGTCCTGTTTTTTATAGGCTTCAAACATTTCTTTTAACTGTTTATCTTCTTTATCATCTCCTTTGTTTATGCCATCGATATAACTCACCAGTTGTTCAGCCTGTAATTTATACGGGATGCTGTCCAACACACCTGCCTGGTAACTCATCGTTTCCAGCCCCTTGATCCTTTTCTTATTATCTTTGGCTTCTTCCATTATCACCTGCTCCATCATGGCCGTATTGTCGCAGGGAAGCGAACCCTGTTCCAGCGTGGAAGCCGCCAGCATAGGCTTATAGGTCTCCAGTACGGAAAAAGGAAGCATGGAACCTTTGCGGTCAAAATATTCTTTTACTTTTTTATAATCGGTTTCGCTGACGAGGTCTTTCAACGTAGTATCGCCTTTCATTTTCATTTTATTCATGGCCCCGAGCATCTCGAAGAGATTGTCCATATCCACTTCGAAATACACTTCGTCACAGTCGCGGATGGCTTTCTGCATATTGGAACTTAGTATGGCATCATCGGCACAGAGCATATGGATCGTACCAAAAAGATAGGAAGGCCTTTCAATACCATTCCCGCTGATCTTCCAGAGAAGGGTATTATTTTCTTTAGCTCCCTGGGCAAGGGCGGTGATACTTACGAAGCTCAACAATAAACCGGCACTCCATTTTTTCATCTTTGAAGATTTTAAGCAAATTAGGTAAAAGACGTTTCACTGATGCAGTAAGATGCATTAGCGGTGAATTTCGGGGAGGAGTTGAACAAAGACCTCTCCAAAGTAGAATGAATGTCTTTGTGGCAGGGCCACCTCACCTCACCCCCAAGGATCATTGTATTTCAAAAACGAGAATCAAGTCGCTCGCCCCTCTCCATTTGGAGAGGGGGCGAGCGTGATAGCTGCCAATTAATAAACCAATGATCCTTGGGGGTGAGGTCGGGTGATGTCAGCAATCCTCAATAAAACACTTCCTGCCAATACCTCGAGAATTTTGTTCCCCATTTGACTTCCATTTCAGCAGGAGTAATTGGCAGGCCCAATTCCTGTTTAACTGCCAGTACGGGCAGGTTGATCCCCGCCCCCAGCCCCGCGGAAATGGTTCCCTGCATACGCGGGTTGATCTCAAGTACCAGGAAACCACCAGCAGCAGATCCTTTTACCTGGATACCGATATTGCCATGCAACTGCAGTTCTTTAATGATTTCACGGCAGTAATCAACGATTGTTTCTTCCTTTACAAATTCTCCTTCTACACTGATACCGTTGATCATTCTTTTACGCAGCCGCGGTACGATCAATACGGCTTCCCCCTTATTGGCCAGGCAATCAACCGAATATTCCTCACCCGGCAAATATTCACTGATCAGCAGTTCAGGAAAGAGTCCCGAAGAAAGTATGCGGACAGCTTCAGTAAAGCGCAGGTAAGTGGCAGCTGGTTTATGATTGAATAAAAGATCCAGCTCATTCATTTGTTCGCTGATGATCCTGAAACCGCGACTGCCATTTGATACGGAAGGTTTGAAGCAAACAGTTTTACCGGGGTAGCCTAATTCGGCTACAGCTGTTTTAAATTGATCGATTGTTTCTGCAACCCTGAACTCCGGAACTGCGATGCCCCGCCATTGGAGGAATTCATATAACCTGCTTTTATTATTGGCGATCTCAAGGGAGGATGCAGGCGAGATGGGTAATTTTGCCCCCGCCAATTCAAATTCCTTCGCATGTTGTGCCAGTGGGATTAATTCTCTCGTCACTAAAGGCAGTACAATATGGATATCCCTTTTCCTGCACAACGAAAGAATGGCATCAGGGAAAGAAGGATTGTTGGCAAAAGGGATCGTTTCAAAATCTTTGGACAGCCATTTCCCCACTGCCACAGGATTGGCATCCGCACCCGTTACCCGGAAAGCGGGTTCTTTTTGCAGGCAGGATAATATACCAGCTGCACCAGGGGCACCGGCGCCTGTCATGAGAATATTGATTGCGGGAGACATGGTTAAAAATAAGAAATAAGGAATAAGAAATGAGAAATAAGGAAGTTGAAGAGTTTGAAAGTTGAAAAGATCGGATTGCACTACTTGTGGGGTGAGATGTTAGTAGGATTAA
>JANMKG010000223.1:0-8894 GCA_031371915.1 Chitinophagaceae bacterium
AGCATCGGCCAGTATTTTTTTAACAGGAGACCTGGCCACAGCATATTGTTTTACAGTAAGGTCGTCCGTTCTGTCTTTAAGCTGGTGATAGATATCTTCGGTTATAAAAGGCATGAATGGATGCAGCAACTGCATCAGTTGTTCGAAGAAGCCAACCGTTTTTTCATATACGCTCTTGTCGATAGGCTGTTCAAAACCCGGTTTTACCCATTCCAGGTACCAGCTGCAGAAATCATCCCAGATAAGGGAGTAAATGGTTTTCAGGGCCTCGCTCAACCTGAATTCCTTGAATTGGGCATCTAATTCCAGCCTGACTTCGTTCAAACGATTCTCAAACCATTCCACCGCAAAACTCTCGGCTCCCGGCTCCTGGCTTTTGGCTATCCTTCCTTCCCACATCTTCACCAGCTTCAGTGCATTCCAGATCTTATTATTAAAGAACAGTCCCTGTTCATTGCTGCTTTCATCCCAGAGTAAATCATTTCCGGCAGGAGAGGAGATCATAATGCCAAAACGTGTGGCATCGGCGCCATATTTATCGATGAGTGCCAGCAGGTCCGGGGAATTGCCCAGGCTCTTGCTCATCTTTCTTCCCTGTTTATCACGAACGATGCCGGTGAAATAGACTTCATTAAAAGGTTTTTCTCCTTTGTATTCAAAACCGGCCATGATCATCCTTGCGACCCAGAAGAAGATGATCTCTGGTGCAGTAACCAATGTATTGGTAGGATAATAATAGCTCACATCTTTGTTACCCGGGTCGCTGTAGCCTTTAAAAACTTCAAAGGGCCATAGCCAGCTGGAGAACCAGGTGTCGAGGCAGTCTTCATCTTGTTTGAGGTCGTCGATGGTCCATTGTCCATGGTCCATCGATGTTATTTTTTTGAATGCTTCTTCCTTCGTAGTTGCTACCGCAAATGAACCATCCGGTGCATACCAGGCCGGGATCCGGTGTCCCCACCAGAGCTGGCGGCTGATACACCAGTCCTTGATATTTTCCATCCAGTGACGGTAGAGGTTCTTGAATTTGGCAGGATAAAATTTTATTTCATCATCCGCAACGGCATGTAAAGCAGGGCCCGATATTTTTTTCATATCGACCCACCATTGCAGGGAAAGACGTGGCTCCACAACGACATCGGTCCTTTCGCTGTATCCTACTTCGCTGGTATAATCTTCAGTTTTTAGTAAATAGCCTTTCTCTTCGAGTTCTGTCGCGATATTCTTCCTGGCTTCAAAGCGGTCTTCGCCAATATGGATCTGCGCGGCTTCATTCAATGTGCCGTCCTCGTTGAATATATCAACTACTTCAAGGTTATGTTTCTGTCCAAGCTGGTTATCGTTGATATCATGGGCAGGGGTGACCTTTAAAGCACCTGTTCCGAATTCCATCGTTACATATTCATCCGTGATAATGGGGATACGACGGTTGATCAGCGGAACAAAAGCAAATTTCCCATGAAGGTGTTTGTAGCGTTCATCCTCCGGGTGCACACAGATAGCGGTATCACCCATGATGGTTTCCGGGCGAACGGTGGCGATAGTGATATAGTCGTGAGTCGTGAGATGTGAGTCGTGAGTTGTGCCCTCACGATTGACGATTGACGATTCACGATCCAGGAAATACTTCAAAAAATAAAGCTTCTGCTGTGTCTCTTTCCGGATCACTTCTTCATCACTCAGCGCGGTCTTTGCTTTTACATCCCAGTTGATCATCCTTTTACCCCGGTAGATATATCCTTTATTGTAGAGATCGATAAATACATTGATCACGGATTCGTAATACGCAGGATCCATCGTGAAACTGGTACGTTCCCAATCCAGGCTGCAGCCCATTTTTTTAAGCTGCTGTAAAATGATCCCGCCATATTTTTCTTTCCATTCCCAGGCATATTTCAAAAAGTCTTCGCGGCTAAGGGATGATTTGGCGATCCCTCTTTCTCTTAGCATTTGCACCACTTTGGCTTCCGTGGCGATAGAAGCATGATCCGTGCCCGGCACCCAGCAGGCATTTTTCCCCTGCATCCTGGCCCGGCGGACCAGGATATCCTGGATCGTGTTATTAAGACAGTGGCCCATATGAAGCACACCTGTCACATTGGGTGGGGGTATGACAATAGTATAAGGCTCCCGCTGGTCAGGTTCACTGTGAAAATAATTTTTATCCATCCAGTGCTGGTACCATTTCTGTTCGGCCGTAACGTGGTCAAAATTCTTGCTCAGTTCCATATGCTGTTTTAAGGATAAGGCCTGTCAATTAAGGCTTTGTAATCCAATAAGGGAGCAAATTTACCGAAATGAGAAATAAGAAATAAGGAATAAGAAACAAAGAGTTTTTACTATATTTTTCGGGGAGGCAATAAAGAGGGAAAGCTTGAGACCTAATTCCTGTTATATTCGTAAAAAATTAGGCCCGATTTCCCCGTTAACAGGTTTAAACATAAACAATGAAAAGAGAATTAGCCTCCTGGTACAGCCCTTCGCTTAACAAAGAAATGCCCATTGCAAGCTATGGTGAGCAGGGATTTGCTCTTTTACTGGTACCGACAGCTGCCGCTGATTACCTGGAATATGAACGATTCCAGTTGATGGACCACCTGGCTCCCTTTGTGGATGCCGGCAAAGTGCGGGTATTTTCCATTGACAGTATCAACAATGAAAGTTGGTTGAACAATAATATGAATCCCCGTGATAAATCGCTCCGTCACCAGCAATGGAACGACTATGTGTTCAATGAAGTGGTGCCTTTTATCCGGACCAATACCCATGCGCAGAATCCTATCATTACCTGCGGTGCCTCTTTTGGTGCCCTCCACAGTATGAATTTATTTTTGAAAAGACCCGATCTCATCAACGGGGTGATCGCGATGAGCGGCGTTTATGATCTTTCGGAATACACCAAGGGATATTTTGATGATGATACTTATTTCAACAGTCCCTGGCATTACATGCAAAACCTGGCAGATCATAATATACTCGAGCAGATACGTCAAAGCAAGCATATCCATATATTGACCGGCAGCGGTTCTTATGAAGACCCGGCAGCAAGCGGTAAGTTCGCCAAGATATTATACGATAAAGGCATCTGGTATGAGCTGGATGTCTGGGGTGAGGAGTGGCCACATGACTGGAACACCTGGAGAGCAATGCTGCCGCATTACCTCGGTTCTAAATTCTGATGGATATTCCAGGGAATTAGTTTGTCGAGCCTTTCAATAAAAACTGTTCGGGGGATCATTGCTGCCCCGAGACTTTCCAGGTATTCCGTATAGACCTGGCAATCGATGAGTTCAACCCCTTCATCTTTTAATTGCTGTACATACCTGATAAAAGCAAAACGGGAAGCATTCGGCTGCAGGCTGAACATACTTTCTCCAAAGAATACCTTACCAAGCCGGATACCGTATAAACCACCCACCAGTTCTCCCTCTTTCCATGTTTCGGCGCTGTGTGCATAGCCGAGTGCATGTAGACGAGAATAGGCTTTCTCTATTTCATCCGTTATCCAGGTGCCTTCCTGTCCCGGGCGTTTGGTTTTTTTGCAGTGATGAATAACTTTTGGAAATGCTTTGTTGATACTGAATTCGAATTCACTCCGGTTGAGCAGGGGCCTGATGCTTTTGCTGATCTTTAATTCACCCGGCAATAACACAAAACGCGGATCGGGGCACCACCATAAAATGGTATCGCCTTCATACCAGGGGAAGATTCCGTTACGGTAAGCCAGTAATAATCGTTCGGGAGAAAGATCGCCACCCATCGCAAGGAGGCCATCGGGTTCTGCGAGATGGACGGGCGGGAAGATCAATTCTTTATCTAAAGCGAATAAGGGCATATATAAAGTTATCTTCCTTTAAATATCCGGGCAGAAATAAAATGCCGCCCCTGGTACTGAGGCGGCATTACAAATTACTAAAAGGTTGTTTATTGTTTGATAAATCTACCCTCGCTTATCAGTGAGCCGTCAACTGCACTTACTTTAAACAGGTAAAATCCGCCGGTAAGCCTGCTGACATCCAACGTCAGGGTATTTTCTGTTTCTTTCGACAGGTAAACCCTTTGACCGGCTACATTAAATATCTCGATTACTTTCAGCTTGTCATAATTAGCAATATAAACCGTCAATTTTTGTTTGGCGGGATTGGGGAAGAGTACCAGGGATGTCTTTCCCTGATTTGTACCATTGTTATCCCCCAGCCCTGCTGTGCCTGTATTCACCCGAAGGGTATAGCATTGTGTTGCGCTGTTGGCATTTTTAAACCCATACACTCTTGCATAATAGGTATTGGGCGTTGCTGTATAATTAATAGATTCATTCGCTGTCCCATTGTTTTGTGAAACCGCCACCGATGAATTATTCCTGTATAGACGCAGGTCATAATCAGCCGGCAGGTTTGTCAGGGATAAAGAGATCGTACCACCGGTTGTAATGACAAACTTGTAGTAATCATCATCATTTGACGGACTGATAAGACCATATATATCCGTATTAAAAGGGATTGTAGCAGCTCCTGATGTAGATCCGTTGGTTGATACATCATAGATTCCGGGACAAGTACTTACGGCTGCTGTGGTGAACTGTGCCTGTGAATAAACCCCCGTGGCCCCTGTACAATTGGCCCTTACCTTCCAGTCATATAGTGAACTGGAAGCTAATCCACTAAGATTAACGGATAGAGATGTGGTTGCTGTCGCGGCATTGGTCCAGGTGGACGAAGCGTTCAATTTATAATCCACATCATAGTTAATCGCACCGCTCAATGCTGTCCAGGTGACTGTTGCAGCAGAAGAAGTAATGGAAGAGGATGCCAGGCCAGCTACAGTGCCACAAGTAGCTGGGGATGCAGAAGTGAACTGCCCTTGTGAATAAGCACCTGTTGCACCTGTACAATTTGCTCTCACTCTCCAGTCATACAATGAATTTTCGGTCAATCCACCGAGATTTACTGAAAGCGAGGTAGTCGCTGTAGCTACATTGATCCAGGTGGAAGAAGAATTCAATTTATAATCCACGTCATAATTATTAGCACCGCTCAGAGCGGTCCAGCTGACCGTAGCGCTGGAAGTTGTAATGGCTGAGGCGGTTAATCCTGTAACAGTACCACAACTTGGCGAAGGAGTAATAAAAGTAGTAAAGATACCACGGCCATGAGTAGCAGCAGCGAGTAAGCCATCACTGCTCCTGTACTGTAGCATATCCGTTCTTACATTAGGAAAACCTGATTCTGGATCCCACACAGTGGATGCGCCGTTGATCAATTCTGTCTGCCATACACCTGTTTCCGTGGCAATAATCGCTTTGGTATTATCCCCGGGATAGAACATAGCCCATCTCACCGGCATATCCGGCAGGTTGCCCTCAATACTTGTCCAACTGGTGCCCCCGTCATTCGTTACCCAGATACTATTCACACCATAATTTGCATAGGTAACAATGATATTCTGCTCACTGGTACCTAATTCAATACAGGATATCCTCGCTGTTACGGTAGTCATGCCAGCCCCGATAAGATTAGTAAAAACAGGCGTTGCATTGGCACTTGTTGCTTTGATGAGTGTCGGCACCAACCCATTTCCACCACCACCAAAATAAACGGTATGATTGGTATAAGGCGAAACTTTCAGCGCAGTCACTTTTCCTGAATTCAACTGGTTCATGGTAACTGCTGTAAATGTGCTACCGCTTTGCGGGTTGCTCCAGCGAACATAGGTATTAGCGTTACCGCTGCAGTACATAATATTATTGACATCATCATAATCCGTTGGATTAATAAATAACCCGGCGCTGGAAGAATAATTTATTGATGACCATGTGGAGCCGCTATTAGTGCTTCTTCTATATTGGTTATAAACATAGGAACCCCATTGGTATTGTCCCTGGTCCTGGTCAATATGGACAAATGCACCATCGCCACCAGTTACTTCAACAGAAGCGCCAAGACCTGCATTGTTTAGCTGGTGAACACCATTATCCTGTGCACCACCGAGCATATAATTCACGGAGCTGGGATGAATAGCAACAGAATAAAATTGTTTAATCCGCAGTCCTCTATTTCTATCAGTGATTGTGGAACCACCGTTTGGTGAATAGAAAATACCCCCATCTGATCCGATCAGCACCTGGTTATTATTTCTCCACGTAATGATTTGCTGGTCGGCATGAACATATTGACCGCTGTTACCTACCCACTCTGAAATTTTTGACCAGGAGGTACCTCCATTGGTCGTTTTATAACAATCTAATGCGCCAACTATAACATTATTCGCGTTATTTGGGTCAACGGCCACTGCCATATTGTACCAGGACTGACCGCTGGTAAATGCAGGAGTTGCTCCTGTTGCAGCCCAGTTAGCTCCTCCATTTGTTGATTTATATATAGTGGGTACTTCAAAACTTGCATTGGAAGGTAATGCGTACAATGTATTCCCGTTACTGGCTAAATCCACATTATACTGGGTAGGGAAGGTAGTCGCGGGACTTGTCCAGCCAGAAGCTGATACAATAGCCGGGTTGTCGGTATATCGATAGCCTGCACCAGCGGTTGGTGTGTTATAATACCCGCATACAACATGTAACCTACCGGTGCTGCTTAATTCAAAGTCTGGAACTCTTGGATCAAGACCGACCGGTGTAATATTTGTCCAGGTGCCGGTTGATTTTGTAAATCGCTGCAGGCCCTGGGTGTTCGAAACGGAATTACATCCGACATATAAATTACCGGCAGCGTCGCAGGCTACTTTGCTGATGTTCCATAGGCTTTGTGTTCCGGGCATCACATTCCATGTAACACCATGGTCGGTACTGATCCACAACCCCGCTCCACGCACGGCATCAGAGTTGATCGCTTTTTCACCTGTTCCGAAATACATAATATTAATATCAGTGGGGTCCTGGCAAATGCTGGATACAGCAAGATTGCCAAAGAAGTCATCAATGGGAGTCCATGCCGCCGGTGAAAGCGTTATATCATTTGTTTTCCAGAGGCCGCCATCAATGCCACCCAGCCAGACTGTTTTTCCTGTTGCATCTCCAAGATCTTCCCAGATAGCTCTTATTCTCCCGGAAGTAACTCCGTTGCCGGGTCGGGTATTCCCATTACTTCCGCCAACGGCATCGCTGTTAGGACCTCTTTCTGTCCAGGAAAATAAAGGCGCCCTGTTGGCCCTGGCACGAAGGCGTTCACTGCGCTCCTGGTATACTCTGAGTAATCTTTCTTTCGGTACATAGCCCAGCGCAGGGTCCTTGGTCTTGTCAATTTCATACTGTATCCTGTCAGAGATACCTGTGCCTTGCTCCTGCACCTTTTGAACCTGGGCGGATGAAATGACTGGAAGTAAAAAAAAGGCAATGAGGGTAAGAGAAGAAATCTTTAGCATAAAGTTTGATTTGGTGTGTGAAGTAAACCCAACTAAATATATGAAAATTAACGTCAATGCGTAAGGCGCATTACAATATAAAATGAATATATAAGAAAAAAGCCCGGCGTTTAGTAAATCGGCAGAGAAAAATAAACAAGAACTTAATGGGTGGTTACTTCAACCGTCGCATTAATACCTCTTTCGGTAATAGCATCGCAAAGAGGTTTCAGGTCATCATAGGTTCCGTTCTTAACGGCATATTTCCCGCGGTAATGGATGAGATAGGAGCATTGTTCAGCCTGTTCATGGGAATGGCCGCATATTTCCATAAGCGTTTCGATCACCCATTCAAAGGTATTCACTTCGTCATTCCACAAGACGAGGTTACAGGGATCTTCTGTAAGCGTAAGCAGGTCGGTATCCTGCTGGTGATCTGTTTGTGTATTTTCTTTAATAGGTAACACTGCTACAAAAATAAAAATTATTAACGGATATTCGTGCCACTATCCGGTTTTTAGCGCTTCTTTAATTCAAATCAAGTTTATGGAAAGAGTTATTGGCCTTGGCGGCCCTTTTATCAAAGCCAAAGATCCCAAAGCTTTAGCGGGCTGGTATGAAAAACACCTGGGTCTTTCCTTCAACGGGACCGTCTATACATCCTGGCCCTTTTCGAATGAAGAGGGGACCGCAAAAGCCGGGAATAATGTCTTATCTTTTTTTAAAGAAGACAGTGATTATTTTGCCCCGAGTGTGAAGCCAACAATGATCAACTTTATTGTAAAGGACCTGTTTGCTTTGCTTGATGTTTTACGTTCCGAAGGAGTAACTATCGTTGGTGAACCAATGGATGAGGAATATGGGAAATTTGGCTGGATATTGGACCCGGAGGGAAATAAAATAGAGTTGTGGGAGCCTCCTGCATGAGTAAAAAAAATTTGGCAAAAAAACTCACAGCCTTATCTTTGCACTCCCAAAACCGATTGCTTCATTACGTTCACAAGGGAGTTTAGCTCAGCTGGTTCAGAGCATCTGCCTTACAAGCAGAGGGTCGGCGGTTCGAACCCGTCAACTCCCACCAATCCCGCTTAATGCGGGATTTTTCATGTATGGCAACGACTTACTGCGAATTTGTGCTGAACAAAGGAAAAGACACGGTTCACCGGGATTACCATGATAAGGAATATGGTTTCCCGATCGATGATGATAACCTCCTTTTTGCAAGACTAATACTCGAAATAAACCAGGCCGGGCTGAGTTGGGAAACCATCCTGAAGAAAAAAGATAATTTCTTCAAAGCCTTTGACAATTTTAATTTGGATAAAGTAGCCAGGTATTCGGCGGCAAAGAAAGAAAAACTGATGCAGGATGCCGGCATCATCCGTAACCGGCTGAAGATCGAGGCGGCTGTACACAATGCAAATTGCATCAAACTGATCCAGGAGGAGAGTGGCTCCTTTAAGAACTGGCTGGACAAACATCATCCCAAAACAAAAGAAGAATGGGTAAAGCTTTTTAAAACAACTTTCCGCTTCACC
>JANMKG010000230.1:0-3306 GCA_031371915.1 Chitinophagaceae bacterium
TGCCATCCGGCTGGGTATCTTTATCAGCACGCTGATCATTGCCACCATCCTGGTCTTCCAGCTAGCCTGGCTGAAGAAAGTATATCGTTTTGAAGAAAAGGAATTTGACCACAGTGTGCTGAAAGCGATACGAGGTTTATACGAAGACCTTGATGTTAGCTCCTACAATTCCTCCCACCTGAATGAACTGATCGAAAAACCGGCCCAGCACCTTTACCTGGCCCATATCAATTTACCGGTAAACCCCGATACCCTTTCCAGTTACCTGCAGTATGAGCTGGAAGATTTTGACATATTTACCAATTGCCAGCTGGCCATCTATAACCATGCGGGAAAAAAATATACCTACAGCGATTTGCTGACATCGGCGGGAGCAAAGGAAAGCGTGAATAAGCCACCGGTATTATTCAACCGGGACTATGATTATATCGCCCTCAATTTTCCCAACCGGCGTCAATACATTTTATCCCAGATGAATTTCTGGATCATCAGCAGCGCGGTCCTGCTCATCGTACTTTTATTATTTGGTGCCAGCCTGTATTACTTCTACCGGCAGAAATTCCTGAATGAAACGCAAAAAGATTTCATCCATAATTTTACGCACGAATTCAAGACACCGGTCGCCGTCATCAGTCTTGCCGCCGATGTATTAAAAGATAGCGCTATCGCCACCCGGCCGGAAAAACTCAGCACTTATGCTGGTATCGTGGAGAACCAGGCGCATTACCTGCACAACCAGATCGATAAACTCCTTCAATTTGCCTATACGGAATCAGGGCAATTGCACCTCGATAAAAAAGAGGTCGATATTCACACCCTTGTAAAAGAAGCTGTACATAATCTCGGGCCCCTTATCAGCGAAAAAAAAGCAAGACTGGAATATGATCTCCGGGCTGCACCTTCTTTATTAGTTGCAGACCGGGATTACCTGCTTATCGTGATCACCAACCTCCTGGATAATGCCATCAAATATGCCAGAGAGCCTGTTATTCTTATTTCGACGGTCAATACTGTTCGTAACCTTGTACTTTCTGTAAAGGATAATGGTATCGGAATCGAACAACACGAGGTGAAAAAATTATTCCGGAAATTCTACCGGGTGCGGAGGGGAGATACCTATACCACGAAGGGCTTTGGCATCGGGCTGAGCTTTGTCAAGAAGATACTGGATGCCCATGGCGGTAAGATAAAAATTGATACAAAACCCGGAGAGGGGAGCACTTTTATTATGGAAATACCCGTTCATTAAAATCAATATCATGCAAAAGAAAATAAAACTATTACTTGCCGAAGATGACCTTCAATTAGGTTTTATTATCCGGGATAACCTTGAAGAAGCAGGATTCGAGGTCATTAATTGTCCCGACGGAGAACAAGCCTGGGAATACTACCAAAAAAAAGATCCGGATCTCTGCCTGCTCGATGTGAATATGCCTTACAAAGATGGTTTTACGCTTGCCCGTAAGATCCGCCAGAAGAATGATATCGTTCCCATACTTTTTCTTACCGCCAAATCACTGGAAGAAGATAAGCTGAAAGGATTCGCGGCCGGGGCTGACGACTATATACTAAAACCTTTCAGTATGAAAGAACTCTTATCCAGGATCCAGGTATTCCTCCGGCGAAATAAAATGCTGCTAAAGGATGCCCCGAATTCCTATAAGATCGGGAATGCTGTATTTGTTCCCGCGGAATTTAAACTGGCCGGCCCAAACGGCGATACTACCTTGACCCTCCGGGAAAAAGAATTGCTCGAGTTCCTTTGCCAGCATCCCGATAAAGTGCTGAAGAGAGAAGAAATATTACTTTATGTGTGGGGGAAAAATGATTTCTTCCTGGGAAGAAGCATGGATGTATTCATGACCCGTTTACGAAAACACCTGGCCAGTGAACCGGGTATCTCGATAGAAACGATACATGGAATAGGGTACCGGTTCACGACGATGTAACCCTCATTTCGCAGACGCAGATGGGTGACATTTTAGCGTATGTGGCAAAACCAGGCCATGTCTTTGAAATTTGGGTTATTCCTTCAAACGGTTTAGTTTTATGCACTTCTTCCAACCCCTCTTGATCTCCTTATCTGTTCCCAGTATTTATTTTGTTATAACCATTAAACCACCACTTACATGAAGAAGTATTTCCTGAATGACGGAACCGCACAACAGGGTCCATTTGACCTCGAAGAATTAAAAACCAAGAATCTTACAGCCAGCACACCTGTTTGGTATGAAGGGCTGCCCGAATGGACCACGGCCGGCAAGGTAGAGGAACTAAAGGATCTCTTTACGCCAGTGTCTGTCACCGATCCTGTTCCTGCGCCCACGACAGAAGAGATAAAGCCAGTAACTCCCGAGACGGTTATTACATCCACCTCAACCACAACCGTTGCAGCTGCCACTACCGCTACAGCAGCTAAACCAGCACAACCTGTGAAGACCGCAGCCGCCGCTAAGAAAAGCACGGCCTGGCTTTCCTATGTACTCGGCGTGCTGGCACTCGGCGGTGTTGGTTACCTTATATACCAGGATTTGGAAAAGAACAAGACGGCTTCTTCCAGTTCGACACAAAGCGCGGTAATGACGGATAGCGCAACTACCACAACACCGGCCAATACGCAACCAGTTGCTACTGAAACCACAACCGTTGATACCGCCACCCAGTCTGCTGATACAACAACAATGGCAACAACGGATCCGGTAACAACAGCCGTTACCACTACAGCTACAACTCCGCCCACGACAACGGCCACTGGAACGACTTCCACCAGCAATACGGCCAAACAAGCTGCCGATAAAAAAGCGGCTGATAAAAAAGCTGCTGCAAAAAAAGCGGAAGACGAAAAGAAAAAACTAGCTGCATTAGAAGCACAGAAAAAAGCGGCGGCGGATAAAAAGAAACTGGAAATGGCGCAGGCGGCCGCAGCGGCTAAAGAATTGGAAATGCGGAATAACTGGTCAAAATATATCACTTTCGGCAAATTGAATTACGAGACAAAGGGGGATGGTATCAATGCTTTTGATGTACCTGTTTTTAATGGTACCGATGCCGTATTGGATAAAGTGACCGTAAGGATCGATTATATGAAAAAGGAAAAGAAATTATTTAAAAGTGAGACCATTGTTATTTACCGGATCCCACCAAGATCAGGCCTGAACGGCAAGGCACCCGACAGCAAGAAAGGAGAGAAGGTAAATGTATATATTACGGGCATCAGTTCACGGCAATTACATTTATGCTACCCGCAGAATAACGGCAACTCCGCCGATCCTTACTTTTGTAATTAGATCACTTCAGAAAGAATTA
>JANMKG010000392.1:0-5824 GCA_031371915.1 Chitinophagaceae bacterium
GAACAGTTCATGTTCTTTCGCACTAAGAAATTTATACATTATCCTGCCGATCTTTTCTACCGGTATTTCTATATCAATACCCACCCGCTGGTTCTTACTGACGATAGCTGCTGCATAATCACCACAATGTGAAATGGAGAAATGGTACTGTTCACCCGGCAAAAATGGTTTACGGGTATCCGCGATCTCAATGAGATCATAAGGAAAATCCGGGAAAAGGAATTGCAGCAGGAACCTCCCTGCAAGATGCTGTAACCGCTTATGCGGATGGGTCACATCCCGGTGCTGTGGCACATTCCCTTTAAAGAACTCCTCGGTTTCTTCTATCTTCCACACCCCCAGCCGGGTGTTTTCGTTGATTTGATGTTGAAAAAAAATTGGCATTCCTTGTTGTTTCCTGATTACTTTGCTGCTTTGTAAAGGTAAGCATGACAGCATATTTATTTTATAGCTAAATGAACCACATAGTCACATAGAGACATAGAAAATACAAACATAAAATTCTATATGTTTCCTATGATACTATGCCTGCCCCGACAAAGGAGGGGTGGTAAAAAAATAGTCAACAATAATGATTTTATCAGATACCCGCATACTCGAAGAAATCGGAAAAGGAACGATCAAAGTTGTACCCTATGACAGGGAATGCTTAGGCAGTAATTCCTATGATGTTCATTTAGGAAAGACGCTGGCTACTTATAAAGAACATATCCTGGACGCCAAAAAACACAACCAGATCGAATACTTTGAGATCCCGGATGAAGGTTTTGTACTCTACCCTCATATCTTTTATCTCGGCGTAACCGCTGAATACACCGAAACACATGCGCATGTTCCTTTCCTGGAAGGAAAATCCTCAACCGGACGGTTGGGAATAGATATTCACGCCACAGCGGGAAAAGGTGATGTGGGTTTTTGCGGCAACTGGACCCTGGAGATCTCTGTCAAACAACCTGTAAAAGTTTATAAAGGCATGCCCATTGGCCAGCTGATCTATTTCCCCGTAGAAGGTGATATTGAAATCTCTTATGACAAGAAGAAGAATTCCAAGTATAGTAATCAACCTGACAGGCCAATTGAAAGTATGATGTGGAAGAATAAATTCTGATCTAACTGTTCAGTTTCCAGATCGTAAAATTCAGGATCGAAGCAAAACTTACCCAGCTGATATAAGGCACCAGTAACCAGGCGGCTAGTTTACTAATCTTGGCAAAAACAAAAATAGTTGCGAGGATCATCAACCACAGGCAAAGCAGCTCAGCAAATGCCAGTCCGGGTTCCTGCTTGTAGAAGAATATAAAGGACCAGGAAAAGTTCAATAGTAATTGTAGGGCAAAAAGCCAGATGGCTGTCTTCTTCAACGGCTTTCTTTCACCTGATCTCCAAACCAGGTATAAAGCGATACCCATCATGATGTAGAGTGTTGTCCAGACAGGGGCAAATATCCAGGAAGGAGGATTCCATGAAGGTTTTTGAATAATTTGATACCAGCTGTCTACACCGCTAACAGTGAAAAAGCCACTGATGGCACCTGTGGCTACGGGAATAAATATAGCGATGATACATTTTAGTGTATTACTCATCATGGTCTAACAACCATGAAAAGATTTTGTTTAAAGCGCCTCCGTTCCAAATTTCTTATAATACGCGATCAGCCACGCTACTACTTCATTATAACTTCTTTTTCCCGCCGGCTGGTTATTGGCACGCAGGAAATGACCATATCCCCACATAACGATCGGTTCGATAGGGTTTCGATAACGGCGATAAAAATCCCTGAATTCTTTTTGATCCTGTAACACTTGCGGATGCGCATTTTTTTGAAAAGACCTTGCAAGAGCTGTATCCCGCCGGGACACTTCTCCCACCGAATAATTATACATATCAAAATAAACGGAATACCGGAATACATTGGAAGGATAAAACCTGCAGGCGAGATAACCCACGAAGTTCGCTTCGTTCTCCTTTCCATAACCCAACTGGTGAGCCATCTCATGGGTGGTAACATACGGTTCCAAAAAACGCGGCACTGTAGTATTGACCTGCCCCTCTCCTGAAAAAGGATTATAATATCCCTGGAAGCCAAGGTAATTTCCCAGGTAGCTGTAAAACGATGGTTTGATGGACCGCGGCTTGTAAGTAAGAAATGACCAGGTTTTGGCCACTTCCTTGTAAGCGTCGACAGCACTGTTGAACAGCCTGCTTTTCCTGTCAAATGAATCTCTTTGGGCTTCCGTTACAAAACCTGCATAATAATTCACCCTGTCCTGGATCACCCGCGTCAATGTATCAAGATCTGCCGATGAATATTGTTTTACCTCAAGACCCAGCTGGTAAGCGATGCCACGACGGTTATAATTAAGACCCCAGAGCAGGTTGAAGAATACATACATGAACAGGAAGAAAAAGATCACTTGTTGTAAGCCGGCCACAAAATATTTACGGTTGAGCCGCCGCCGGAACAGGAGCCTGAAAAGCTGGAAAGTCTTGTATAAAACAACAAGGATCAGGAAGGCATAAAAAAGATCCCCGATACTAAAAGGCAGCCACCCAAACAGGAAACGCTGTACTTTAGAAATAAGCGGGTAAACGCCACGACTGTAATTTCGTTCCACCCAACCCGGGTACCAGGAAGCCCATTTTATCAGGATCGTCAGAACGACCAGGAGCACCCAACTCCAGCTTTTCATCAGGCGGGCGAATAAACGGGCAATAATCTTTTGCAAGTAATTAGTAATTAGGGTTTAAGACATTCAGCTAAAGTACCAAGATTTCAGTAAAAAAAATGCAAATTACTAATTCCCACTTCCTTGTTTTACCTTACCTTTGCACACTCTTTAAAAAGTTGACAAATGAGCCGTCGCCGTGAGTTTGAGATAGCTTTCGTAGGTTTAAAACCCGGCGTTCATGAGTATAACTATTCGATCGGGGAAAAGTTCTTTGAGGCATTCCAGCAACAGGATTTCCGGAATTGCAAGGCCAACGTAAAATTATTGCTTGATAAAAAGAGCAGTTTTATGTTACTCAAATTTGAGATCGGCGGCACCCTGGAAGTTAACTGCGACCGTTGCAATAACAACCTGCCCCTTGACCTCTGGGACGAGTTCAACATCTCTGTAAAGATGGTGGAGGACCCGGAACTGATGAATGAGCAGGAAGATGATCCGGATATGTATTATATCGCGCAAGGTGACAGCCACATGGATGTAGCCAAGTGGATCTACGAATTCATCAACCTCAGTATCCCCTTCCAGAAAGTGTGTGATTTTGAGAAGATGGACGGACCGAATTGCAACCCCTCCGTGCTGGATATGCTGAAAAAGCTGGAGCCCGAAGAAAACAAAATAAAAGAGAACCCGATCTGGAAAGGATTGGAGAAGTTTAAAGACCTTGAAAGTGAATAGTGAATTGTGAGTGGTGAATGGGTTCACAAACTAAAGGAGAGCCATTCACTATTGACTATTGACCATTGACTATTGACTATTGACCCATAAAACGACATTACGTACATTAATATTTGAGTTATGCCAAATCCCAAACGCAGACACAGTCAGCAAAGAAGTGCAAAACGCAGAACGCACTATAAAGCTACTGCTGCTACTTTAACAACCGATAGCACCACGGGTGAAACCCATATTCGCCACCGTGCGCATGTAAGCGAAGGAAAATTATATTATAAGGGCAAAGTGGTAGCTGAAAAAGCACCTTTAAGAGCCCAGTAATATTGCCCTGTCGCAGCATTTTTTTAATTCCAAATCCATTGGACTAACTTGTCATAATGGAATTTAGTCCCGATAGTTATCGGGATTGTTGTTTTGTTAAATGTACCCAGCAATAATTTTCATTCCAGCAATTGTATGACTATTGGTATCGATATGATGGGTGGCGACTACGCCCCGCTGGAAGCAGTGAAGGGAGTAAGTCTTTACTTGTCCGGTCATAATATCCCTGCCAGTCTCCTGCTGATCGGCAACAAGGAAGAAATAGAAAGACTCCTTGCTGAACATATGGTCTCTACTGAACATATTAAGGTCATCCCCGCCGAAGAAGTGATCGGTATGCACGAGCATCCTACAAAGGCCCTGAAAGAAAAAAAGCAATCTTCTATCGCTATCGGTTTTCATTTGCTGGCTTCCGGCAAAATGGATGCTTTTATCAGCGCCGGTAATACGGGCGCCATGCTGGTAGGCGCTTTATTCAGCATCAAAGCACTTGAGGGCGTGATCCGGCCAACTATTTCCAGCATCGTTCCGAAAGCAGATGGCGGCACCGGTCTTTTATTGGATGTGGGACTGAACGCGGACTGCAAACCGGAACAATTAAACCAGTTTGCCATCATGGGCTCTGTCTATGCCAAATTCATTCTCGGTATCAATGACCCCAAAGTCGGCCTGATCAATGTAGGGGAAGAGGAAGGAAAAGGAAATATACTTGCCCAGGCTACCTATCCCCTGCTGAAAGAAAATAAACATATCAATTTCATTGGCAATATCGAGGGCCGCGATGTATTACTGCACAAAGCCGATGTGATGGTCTGCGAAGGTTTTACCGGCAATATCATCCTCAAACTTGCCGAATCGCTGTACGAGATCAGCCAGCAGAAAAAAGTAAAGGATAAATATTTTGAACGTTTCAATTTTGAGAATTATGGTGGCACACCCGTACTCGGGGTAGCCAAACCCGTGATCATTGGTCATGGTATCTCCGGTGCAAAAGCCTTTATGAACATGATACATCTTGCACAGCTCATGCTTGAAAAGGATGTGATGCAAAAAATGAAAGAGGAACTGTCCTGATCATTCTCCTGCCTATACAATTCCACAAATACCATTTTCAGGGTATACGCGAAACCAGTGAGCTTGAGTAAATTTGGTGCAAACACCGAACCTTGAGGATCCTGTTCACCATCATGAGCCTTTCCATTTTATGTACCCTCCTGTCCGCGCAGCCGGGTGATAACGTGGTATCCATCAGCAAACCTTTTTTCGTTCCTTTAGAGAAAACGATCTTGTACAGGCTTGGTGACAGGGATATTCCCCTTAAAGTGATGCAATACGGAGAGGCGAAGGATATTATTTGCATCAACCTGCATGCGAACGAGATCACTTCCGTACAAGCTGCACAATCGGTCCTGGAAGAAAGAGGAGGCACGCTGGTCAGGATCGAGAACAAACAACAAAGGCTGATCCGTTTCCGGCTAAAAGGCATTGTCTATACTTTCGATCCTAACAGGATGTTTTCGCGGGTGGGTATCGAACAGACATTAAGGGATAATGGAAGGATCAGCCGTGATGCGATGGGGGAAGTGGAAAAATTCGCAGCCCGTGTATTACAGCTGATCCCGGAAAATGCTTCCTGTATTGTAGCCCTCCATAATAATACAGAGCAAGCCTACTCTGTAAATAGTTACCTGCCCGGTAATGATCGCCAGCATGATGCAAAAGCCGTTTATGCCGACAGCCTGCAGGACGTGGATGATATCGCCTTTACAACCGATAGTCTGCTTTACCTGCAAATGGCCAACCAGCGCTATAACAGTATTCTCCAGGATAATAGAAATGCCCGGAAAGACGGCTCACTGAGTATTTATTGCGGGGAAAAAGGCCGGCGGTATATCAATATTGAAACGCAACACGGGAAACTGGACCAGTATGTGGAAATGCTGAACAAACTTTTCGAAATAATCAATCCCGAAGAAAAAATCTCTGCAGTGCCCAGTGTTATTTCTTCGTAACACCATCCGTGGTTTGCCCTGCTATATTCTCCGCAATTACTGGTTTCTTGTTTTTCCTTCTATCCACCAGGTTATGCAGTCGTTTGATAT
>JANMKG010000246.1:0-11503 GCA_031371915.1 Chitinophagaceae bacterium
CTAAAATAATTCAATAGCCTGAACAAAACCCCAAACAACAGTCTTCTTATAGCACAGGCCCAGGCCGTCGCTTACCCAACAGTCCTTTTAGTATCCTGAAAATCGAACAGAGTATGAAAATACCACCCAATACCGCTACAATGGATGAGCCCGCGGGAAAATCATAATGAAAGGAAAAAGTCAATCCCAAAAAACTGGCGATCAAACTGACAATAAAGGATATGATAAAAACCGAAACATCTTTTTTGGAAAGCATGATCGCAGAAACAGCCGGGATGATCAGGTAGGCAAAGACCGGTATCACCCCGTTAATTTTCACCGCGAATACTATGGCAAGACCGATTGAAATATAGAATAAGAAATTCCAGATATTAAATATGCCCACCAGGTGGTTTTCCCCATTCTCAAAGGATTTGGTCAGGGCGAAGAATTTTCTGAAAAAAATGGCCTGGAGGAGGGCAATAGCACCAAAAACAATACCGATCGTTTCTATTTTCTCCCAACTGACCGATAAAATATTTCCAAATAATACTTCCTGGATATCCGAATCTCCATGCGGGGTTTTTGAGATCAGCAATACCGTGAGTGCTGATGCAAAAGCGTAGAGGATCCCGATGATAGCCTCCTGTTTCAATCGTTTGTCGCGGATATTAATGAACGACATTAACAAGGCGCCTACCAGGGTAAAAATAAGCGGTATCGAAGTCATGCCTGTACCGATAAAAGCGGCAAAAGCAACCCCTAAGGAAGATATCTGGCCAAGCGCCAGGTCTACAAACACGATCCCACGTCCCACTACATGTACGCCGAGATAGGATAATAGAATTCCTGTGATGACCGCCGCCGCGAAGGCTTGCACCATAAAGGGCAATTGAAACATCTCAAACATAATTTCTTGTTTTTAAGTACTGCTTTTATTTAAGTGTTGCCGTCAATTGGTTGATATTATAATCGAACAGGTCGAAATAAGTCTTGATAGGATCAAAAGCACCGACCGAAGTTGCCAGGGTCAGTTCTTTTACACCCGTTTGTTTGGCCACCACATCCGAGGAAGAAGTGCTGAAGTAGGGTGAGGAAATGATCACCTTTATATTATTCGATTTTACTTCTTTTATCACTTTTACCAGTTGCGAGGGAGAAGGTGGAATGCCGGGTTTAGGTTCCATAAAGTCAACGATCTGCAAACCAAACCTGGTTTCAAAATAAACCCACTCATTATGATAAGCGATGATCTTTGCCCCTTTAAATGCCGCCATTTTACCCTGCCATTCTTTTAGTTTAGCATCGATCCTGGCAAAAAAAGCCTGTAAATTGGCTTCATAGAAGGCTTTGCTGGAAGGGTCTACCCGCTCGAGCCCGTTGGCAATATTTCTTGCTATGATCTTTCCGTTCATCGGGTCAAGCCAATAGTGCGGGTTGCCATAAATATGGATATCACCTTCGGCTCTGTTGGCAGAAGATGGGACCTGCAGGAGGTTAACACCTGTGGAAGCATCCACGTATCCTGCTGCGCCTTTCTGGATCTTATTATTCCTGGAGCTGGAAAGCAATTGCGGTGACCATCCTGTCTCCAGATCAAGCCCTACGGTTACAAACATGTCTGCTTTGGTCAAACTGATGATATAACTGGGTTTTGGGTCGACGAAGTGAGGATTCTGGTAACCGGTAGCAATGGAGGATACCGAAACTTTGTTTCCCCCGACCAGCTCAGTAATGCTTTTCATATCGGCAGTAGTAGTAACTACTTTGATCGTACCTGCCATAGTTCCCTGGAGAAACCCCAGCGTTATCATTATCAATAAAGAAAATCGTTTTGTCATATACTTATTTTTTATTTATCTGAATTATTATTGTTATTAATATTGATGAGCACCGTGTGCCCCAATGACGAATATCCAGCGTAACCAGCCCTCATAAAATCTTGACTGGATATTATCTTGGGTGGTCTTGCCTTCGAACTCTATCTTGGAGAATTCAGTGGCATACCATCCTGCCGTGAGTGAATACGCCTGTTCTATAAGCTTATTATCAAACGGTTTTTGTGCATAATCATACCTTCCCGTCAGGAACCAACGCTTCGCCAGCTGGTACTGGATAAAGGAATATAGTCCGAAAGAATTTACCGATCGGCTGGGAGTTTGGTTGACCTTGCTGAAATAGAATTCGCTTTGCCAGGTAAGGGACCTGTAGGTATTCATCTGCACGGGTTTCCATTTATAGGTCAGGTCGGCCGCGGCTATATTAGTTACCCGTGAAGAATCATTCGGACCGGAGATACCTGTGATTCCTAATTCAAAAGTGGCATTATCATTAAGTGTGAAAAAATTCTTCAGGTGACCAAGGTATACAAAACGGTTCCCGGTGCTGCGTGTAAAAGAGGGTGTTTCAGAAAACCCTGAGGTAGCCTGGAAAATGAGTTCCTGGTAAACCTTTTTGGTCGGTAATAACCAGCTCAGGGAAACGCCTTCATCATTAAGCCCCTCTTCACCAAAATAATTCACAAAGGCATTGGGCATATCAATAAAGGGCAATGCATGTCCATGAATAGGATTGATCCTGCCAACGGCCTGTTTGAATTTACCCACTTTTAATTGCAGTCGTGCCGGGAGTGACAGTGTAGTCAGGTAACCCTCCTCTACTGCTACTCCATACTTCCCTGTTTCAGCATCTCTTCCAAATGATATAAAGAAATCAGCCCTCGCGTAAGGGTCTACCACGGCCTGTATGGAAAGTTCTGTTTCATTTAACCATGCATCAACATTCTTTGTGCCCCTGCTCGTATACGAGCCCCTGAAGTCTCCTATCAAACCTATATCGGGGTTAAAAGAAAGCGAGGATCTTGTTTGTTCGGGTGCGGGGGGTTGAGTAGCCTGCATTTGTTCCTCAATTTGCTTTAGTAAGATCGAATCCTTCGCGGTGCTGTCAGCAGGCACCTGCGCGGAACATACATTGACTAAAAAGCATAAAGTCAGTACAAGGATATATTTTGAAACCAAGATCAATTTCATGAAATAAGTTTAGTAATCTTAAAAAGAAAATTACCGGAGTGGGTGAGGTAAAGTATTGATCAAATAGCAGGAGGTCCCCTGTCAGATAGAGTTGCTACAGACCCGCTATGATAGGAGCAAGTGAAGAATGCAGGTTCATTTTGCAAAAAAGTAATTGTAGCAGCAGTAAGGCTCAGCTCAGGTAATTCTGAGTCTTTTGAAAGCTGGAAATCGCAAATAGTACAGCCGTTGCTGATAAATTGCAGGCCTACCCCGTTATGCCCGGGGGAATTGTTTGTTTTCTCGTGGGTATGAAAAACTTTTTCCGCCTGGATAAATACAAATAAGGCAAGCAATAGGCCCGCAATGATCTTCTTACCCATAAGTTGCGAAAAAGACTTCACCCCGTAAATGTAGTTGTTTTTTCTCAAATGCAACCTTGCTTCATTTTTAGGTAGTGTCAGTAGAATAACACATAGTCTATGTGAACCCTATGTATCTATGTGCCTATTGTGGTTCAAACTGAGACATTACCCATTTTTAAGGATTTAATCTTTATTTCGTAATACATATCCCAATCTCGGCGAAATGCCTATTCCCCGGGTTAATTTCTATTTAAAATATTATTAAATTAGCAAATGCCGTTGACACACCGCATATACCACAAGTTCCAGGGTCTTGTCTTTGTTTTGTTTCTTTCCGCAATTTCCTGCAATAAAAAAGACAGCGTATTAACTGATCCCTGCACAGGGGTCAACTATACTATCCAAACCAATAAAACAGAATCTGTTGGGAGTTCCAATAATGGTACTCTTACTATCCTCGAACCCCGGGGCGATACGATCTCTTATAAACTGAACAATGGTAACTACCAGGCCTCCTGGTATTTTACAGATCTCGCACCCGGCAATTATGTTATTACCGTCAAAAATCAAAAAGGATGTACGGACACCGCGCAGGTAACCATCCTGAATTACGGTCCTAAATACAATTTAGTAAAAGAGATCATTATCGGCTATTGCGGTCCCTGTCATCGCAACGGTGGAATAGACGGCGGGAAAAATTTCGATACGGATAATAATATCATTAATAGCTGGGACAGGATCAAGGCCCGGGCTGTAGATAATATTCCTTCGCAAATGCCGGCGGCACCTAATTCTCCACTAACCAATGTTGACAAACAAAAGATCACCAATTGGATCAATGCCGGTCACCGGCAGTCGGATTAACAAATAATGGTTTTTGGCTTATTGTTTATGGTTTATGGTGGGAGTACTTAATTCATAAAGACTTTTCAATCTTTGAAGAACTATAAACCAAAAACCATAAACTATAAATTCCCTAGGGTCTCACTTTCATCATAGGTCTTACTTTCTGTGTCACCCCATTTTGTAAACGGGCGTAGTAGATCCCGGTGGGCAATCCTTCTGCATTGAACGTAATGCTGTCAGTGGTGGCGGACGTATAATCCTTCTCCAATAATGTCCTGATAACTCTTCCCAGTGTATCGATCACCTGGATCAGTGTATGCCCGCCTGCTGTCCTGAAACTGATCTTCGTGCTGTCCGTAAAAGGGTTGGGATAATTGGTAATAAGGCTGTCTTCGGCCGGGTCAGGCGGTGGCGGAGTGGTAGCGGAGCACGTGATATTACTTTTAAATAAGGGCAATGACTGCAACTGGTTATTGATATTCGGGGGGTATAATCCATCTACGATCGTTTTATCCAGGCAAAACCATTTTTCCAGGATCGTTGAATAGATACTCCTGAAATCATATTGCATTGGTACATTATCATTCACAGAAGCATTCACAGGAATATCGGGGTTATTGCCCAGCACTCCTGTCGCTACCTTGCTACCAAAAAGAAACATTGGCGCTGCCGCACCATGATCCGTACCGGTACTGGAATTGGATTTGATCCGGCGCCCAAATTCACTGTAAGTCATCCCGATCACCCTGTCCTGGATCTGTAAGAACTGAAGGTCATCCTGGAAAGCCTTGCAGGCCTCCGATACTCTTTGTAACAAAGTGGCATGCGCCCCTGTAGTAGTATCTGCCGCATTTACCTGGACCGAGTGGGTATCAAAGCCTCCAAAACTTACCATGTATACACGTGTCTTTAATCCTCCTTTGATCAGCCGCGCTACAATTTTCAACTGGTCGGCCAGGCTGTTGTTTGCCGGGTAAGTAACTTGTTGCGTTACCGCATTGGCGGCATTACGGATGACCGTGGAATATTTTTGCGTTTGCTGGTTCACCAGCCGGATATATTTCAATTCTTTACCTGCCGGTGTACCAGGTACCGGGTCGGTAGTTCCTGAAATAAGATTATAAAATGAAGTGGCACTGGTGATACTCATCCCCATATTTACCACGGGGCCCTGTGTCGTTAAAGTGGTAGTGGAGCCGATCTGTATGGCCAGGGGATCGGGCATAGATGTATTGGGATAGCCATTGGGAAAATTCGGGTATTCATAATTCAGGTAACGTCCTGTCCAGCCACTAAATACCTCCTGGTCACTGTTGGAAGCACTCATCCAGATATCTGTCGCCCGGAAATGAGAGAAATTTGGCTGCGGGTAGCCCACTGCCTGTATCACTTTCATATTCCCGTTGTTGAAGATATTCTGCATGCCTGTCATAGCAGGATGTAAACCAGTTATGCTGCTGCCAGATAAGGATAATATCCTGTTTTGTGGTATCGCAACATTACTTCTTGCATTAAAATAATTGGAATAGGTGGAGATAGGGATCACCATGTTCAAGCCATCGTTTCCCCCGGCCAGTTGAATAATGACAAGTACATGATCTGTTTCCGTTACCCCCTGCATCAAGGCCTGAACCAACGGGGAATCTGCCGCAAAGGCCTTTACTGAATACCCGTTTAACAATGCTGGCAATAGGGTGGCCGCCGGTAATCCTTTTTGTATAAATTCTCTTCTTTTCATTTTTCCTGGTTGAGATGAAAAAAGGCTGTTAGGATAACTGGTATTCTGACAGGTTAAACAAATACTGGAACAATGATTTGAGACGGTTATTAACGATATTGAAATTGGCAGTAGTAGGACTGGACGTATAGGCCATCCACGCATTTGTCCAATAATAATCATAGAGTTGGTTGCTCAGCAGTATCTGTATCTTAATAGCCTTCTTCGATTCGTACGATAAGGGAATACGAAAAACAAATTTTAATGCATCATCGATCAGGTCGTTCGGGTTACCGGGGTTGCTGAACTGCTGGACATAGGGAACCAGGTTAAAGATCACCCGTATATTATTCCGGGTATAACCTGTATTGACCATTGTATCCGTATACTGGTTCCGCTTGGGCAGCGAATCAGAGTTGATCCATATTTCGTGGAAGGCAGGCTCCTGGTAATAAGCAGGATAGCCGGACACATTGGGCGGGTCATGCATGTTCTGGCCCATATTTACCATGTTGGCATAAAAGAAATTCCACATCCCGTAATTCGTATTCCAGTCTGATTGCACTGGGAAAACAGTATTCATTTCACGCAGGGAGCCAATGATATGATCGGCCGGGCTTTTGATATAGCAACCCTGGTTTAGCACATCAAAGAAATGCTCACTCTTAAATAAGGCTGACAGGACAGTTTTAATATCATAATTACTGTTACGGAAGATCGTTGCCAGCGGCACTATCACATTGGTTTCCGTTGTGGCATCAATGGCATAATAAATAAAGAAGCGGTATAATTTGCGGCAGATGAATTTCGCGGTTTCCGGGGTGGCAAAGATCATGTTGAGAAGATCAGTGAGTTCCAGTTGGCCGGCCGTCGCACCGGTCCTTCCCGTGATAACAGTGTTATTAAAAAAAGCCGAGAATGTTTTATTGACAGTGGAATGTCTTGCTGCATTAAAAGTGCTGGTATAGTTTGTTGTATTGATCTGCCAGCCGGTCAGCACTTTGGCGGCTTCCTTTACATCGTTCTCCGTGTATTGCGAGCCCGGTCCTTTCCCAATGGTGAACAATTCCAATAGTTCCCGGCCATAGTTCTCATCCGGTGCCGTAGCAATATTCAAATAACCGTTCAGGTAACGGAGCATGGACAAGTCCTTGGTGATCGCATCAACCATTTGTTTGAAATTGCCAAGTACATTTTGGCGGAGCAGGTTATGTTGCATATAAGCCCAGTTGCCCCATCCCACATCCGAGGCTTCATTCCCAAAGTGATTCACCCAGAACAGGATCATTTTTTCACGAATACTCCTGTCCTGGTTGATCATCACGCCCGTCCACCATTTCTTATATGAAGAGATGCGTTGCGATTGAACAGTCCCGTCATTATTAATATCGTTGATCCAGGTGGTTCCCTGGGCAATATTGGCATCGGGTGTACCGGGCTGTGTAGAAGTAGTATATTCTTTTACAGGAGGAACCGGCGGTGCCGCTACGGGATTCAACAATTCATCAACGGCCTGGCTTACTGTACGGCTCCTGAAATAATCGACATCAGCTTTTTGGGCGCCGAACATCGTGCGTTTCAATAAATGAATTATCTCGTTCTCTGTCCAGGGACCTGCATAAGGATTGAGCCCCGAAGTAATATGGCGGGAAGGTGCAGGTTTATCCTTTTTGCTGCGTTTGGCAGTCAGGAAATCTCTTCTGTCCATAGCTATGATTTTGGTGCTGCAGGGAATACTGACCTTAAAGTTACACATTCGTTTAAATACTTTGCAGAAAACTCTGTGGGGATACTTCGTTGGAAAGACAGGGAAACTGCTTGCCGCAAGAAGGTATAAAAACAAAAAAACCGGTCGTTGCGGACCGGTCAGTTATAAAATAAATAAGCAGTTTATAAATTCTCAATAATACCCGCGATACCCTGTCCGCCGCCAACACAGGCCGTGACCATTCCATATTTCTTGTTCAGCCGCTTCATATCGTTGAGGTTCTGGATCGTGAGTTTACAACCCGTACATCCCAACGGATGACCGAGTGCAATGGCCCCTCCGTTGATATTTACTTTCGTTGGATCCAGTCCTGCCTCCCGTATCACCGCCAGGGCCTGTGATGCGAAGGCTTCATTTAATTCGATAAGATCAATCTGGGAAAGATTCATCCCCGATTGTTTCAGTACTTTTGGTATCGCAGCTACGGGACCGATACCCATGATCCGCGGATGCACCCCTGCTACCGCGCTGTTGACGAGGCGTCCGATCGGTTTCAATCCCAGTTCATTCATCATCTTCTCTCCCATTACAATTACGAAGGCTGCCCCATCGGAAGTTTGGGAAGAGTTACCGGCAGTCACTACTCCACCAGCCGCGAAGGCGGGTTTCAGTTTTGCCAGGGCTTCAATTGAAGTGTCGGCTCTCGGTCCTTCATCTGTATCGACAAGATTTGTTCTTTTTTGCTTTTTCCCTTTTGCATCGATGTATACCTCTTCTACGTTGACGGGAAGAATCCCTGATTTGAAATGACCTTCTTTTATCGCGTTAATGGCTTTCTTGTGCGAATTATAGGAGAATTCATCCTGTGCTTCGCGGCTGATCTGGTAATCCTTTGCTACCGCTTCCGCGGTAAGTCCCATACTCAGGTAATAATCCGGATCTTCTTTGGCTATAGAATAAGCGGGAACTGTTTTCCATCCTGCTGTCGGTACCAGGCTCATGCTTTCGGTGCCGCCGGCAATAATACATTCCGCCATTCCAGACCTGATCTTGGCAGTGGCCATAGCGATTGTTTCCAGGCCCGATGCGCAATAACGGTTTACCGTAAGACCAGGCGTATCAAATCCGAGCGCCCGCGCAGCGATGATCCTTCCAACTTGCAAACCCTGTTCGGCTTCCGGAACCGCGTTGCCAACGATCACATCATCTACCCGCTTCGCTTCCAATTGTGGTACAGATGCCATCAATCCTTTAATAACATCAATAGCAAGGTCATCGGGGCGATAAAAACGAAACCCACCCCGCTTGGCTTTACCAACAGCACTACGATAACCGGCAATGATATATGCTTCCTGCATGAAATAAATAGTTTAGAGTTTAGGGCTTAGGGTTTATAGTTCTTCAAAGATTGAAAAGTATTTACGAAATAAGTGCTCCCAACCATAAACAAGAAACTATAAACTAAAAACCCAATTGGTTGTTTATGCAACTTTCAATATCAAAAGTAAAGAGTCCTGCATTACCAACCAAAAACGGGCATAAAAGTTCAATTATCTTCGTGCCCGATATGTACAGGATACTCCGCAGCCTTCTCTTCTGTTTCCCCCCCGAATGGGTGCATAATTTTTCGATGAATTGCCTGAAACTGCTTACTAGTATTGGGTTTAAGAAGATTATTACTGCCCTTTATAAACCCAAAGAAAATTTTCACTATTCAATTTTCAATGTCCAATTCTCAAATCCTGTGGGGCTTGGAGCCGGGTTTGATAAGAATGCCCGGTACCTCCGCGAGCTGGAATGTCTTGGTTTTGGTTTTATAGAAATAGGCACCGTTACCCCCCTGCCCCAGGCAGGCAATGATAAGCCCCGTTTGTTCCGTTTACCAAAAGATAATGCGCTGATCAACCGGATGGGTTTTAATAACGATGGCGTGAAGGTTATTGCCGAAAGACTTAGAAAATGGAAAGAGGCACAACTCACAACTCTCAACTCACCACTCACTACTCACGGCTCACGGCTCATTATCGGTGGAAACATCGGCAAGAATAAAATTACTTCCAATGAAGAAGCGTGGAAGGATTATGAGACCTGTTTCAGGGAGCTGCATCCTTACGTCGATTATTTTGTTGTAAATGTCAGTTCGCCAAATACCCCGGGCTTAAGAGAGTTACAGGAAAAAGAATCTTTACGAAAGATCCTCTCTCATTTGCAAACTTTCAATATAAAACAACTCCAGCCCAAACCCCTGCTCCTGAAGATCGCGCCGGATCTTACCACAGAACAGGTAGATGATGTGATCGACCTGGCAATGGAAATAAAACTGGACGGGCTTGTAGCAGCCAATACAACCATCAGCCGTTCGGGCCTCACGACTCACGAATCACGGCTCAAGGCTATTGGCGCAGGCGGTCTCAGCGGATTACCCTTGAAAGCCAAGAGCACCGAATTAGTCAACTATATTTTTCAGAAAGCTGGGGGGAAGATCCCTGTTATCGCATCCGGTGGTATTTTTACAGCCGCAGATGCAAAAGAAAAAATATTGGCAGGAGCATCACTTGTTCAAGTATGGACAGGTTTCATTTACGAAGGCCCCGGGATTGTAAAAAAGATCTGTAAATCATTATAAGAAAGAATTGTCATGGATTACCTGTTCACCAGTGAAAGTATCATCAGTTTTTTTATTCTCGTTGTTCTCGAGATCGTACTGGGTATCGACAATGTGATCTTCGTCAGTATCATCCTCAACCGGCTAAAAGAAGGCAAGGAACAAAAAAAAGCAAGAAAGCTGTGGATGATCACCGGTATCCTTATGCGGAGCCTGTTGCTCCTGGGACTTGGATGGTTGTTATCCCAAAAAGGAAAAGCTGTCTTTACGATAGCCGGCAAAGGTTTTGACCTTGCCAGCATCGTCATGCTTGGCGGCGGTCTTTTCCTGATCTATAAATCCGTGATGGAGATTCACCACAAACTGGAGGGTGAAGATCCTAACGAAGCACTGCGAGATAAAAAGCCACTGGGATTTGGCCAGGCAATAGGGCAGATCGTCCTGATAGATGCTGTTTTTTCTTTTGACAGTATCATTACAGCGGGTGGAACAGCCAAACATGTGGAAATAATGATCGCCGCGGTCATAATCGCGATGATCATTATGTTTATGTTCAGCCCGAAGATCTCTGGTTTTATCCATAAACATCCTACGCTGAAAATGCTGGCCCTTTCTTTTTTGGTAATGATCGGTATCAGCCTGATCATCGAAGGATGGGACAGCCAGGCAGCCCACCAGCTTCACCTCAAGAATTATATCTATTTCGGAATGGCTTTCTCCTTCATCGTTGAGATGCTTAATATGACGATGATGGGCAGGGCAAAAAGAAAGCGAGCCCGTTTGGTCAAGTTAAATGAGCCCTTTTTTGAGAAAGAATCAGAGAACGATTCTGATCAGGCAAAATAAATAAAGTAGACGGCTTTAATTATAAATTTACCAACAACGTGGCTGCCACTACACCCGCCGTCTCCGTCCTTAACCTTGTATCACCCAGGCTTACAGGTATAAACCCGTTTTGCAACGCCCGTTGTATTTCTTCCTTGGTAAAATCGCCTTCAGGGCCGATGCAAATAAGATGATTGGCCGATGTGCCGGTTTGTTCATTCGCCAGCTCCCTTTTCTCCTTTTCAATACAATGAGCAATATATCTTTTACAATTATCAAATTGTCTCATCATCAAATCTTCAAATTGAACGGGTTCATGAAGTACAGGGAGCCATTTTTGCTGTGATTGCAGCATAGCACTGATACAGATACCGTGCATCCTGTCATAACGAAATTTTTCTTTCTCTGTTCTTTGACAGATCAACGGCAAGATCTCGTTGATGCCGATCT
>JANMKG010000272.1:0-1658 GCA_031371915.1 Chitinophagaceae bacterium
ATAATATCCCCTCTAACTGTAACTCCGATCTCATCAAATGTTGTTATGGCAGTTGTGAGCTCATTTAGAATCCCTTTATAGATATCAAACTGATCATCATACTTTGGATTTAAGATCGCAACTCCTTTCAATGCCTCTGAATAAGGAATATCACCCCATCTGTCTGTAATTGTCCAATAAGTATAGGCCTTTAGGATCATCGCTATTGCCACCTGGCTCTTACTTGCACCACCAGAGGTGACAGAAGGCAAGCCGGCTGTTGCAGGATCTGAATTCTTATTTATGATCACCTGCGCATCCATTAACGACCCATAATATATATTCGTTGAATTGAATTGCGGCAAATTATATCTTGATGAACCGGGATAGGTTGCTTCTGAAAAGTATTGGCAAAAATATCCGGCAGTAAGGTTGGAAGCAGTAGCTCCAAGCCCTGCTTCTATATTGGTAAGTAATGCACTTGTCAGTACCTCGCTGCTTCCATTAGGATTCACATTAGTATCGCCAAAATCCGATAATTTTTTACAACCTGAATTTATAAGTACCATCATACTGCCTGCGGCAACGTATGTCAGTATTTTTTTTATATTGTTCATGAGAATCTTTTTAATGTTTAGAAATGTTTAGAACCCTAATTTTAAGTTTACACCAATCCCTTTTGTGCCTGGCAACTGTCCGTCCTCTCCAAACTCAGTTGACATTTCTGATGGATCAAAGTTTTTAGCTTTGCTGTATATGAGCCATGGATTCCTGGCGATCACTGAGAGTGTAGCGGTCTTAATATATCTTCCGATCCCGAGCCTGTCCATAGGTAGTTTATAACCGATGCTCAACTCTCTTAATTTTACGAACGTAAGGTCTTTGATATAAGGCTCAGCAATACCATCGCCATTTGGAAACTGCTCGAAGTAAGTGCGTGCCTCCACATAATAATCAACTGCCTTACCTGTAGCGTCTACGCCAAATACATGAACTCCGCCACCATCATCAACAGCATCACGAATAGAATTGCCTTTGTCATTCAACACCGCTGTAGCCTCATACAAACCTGATGCATATCCATAGAATTCAGATAAAGAGAAGAATTTGCCGCCGAAAGAATAATCTATGTTGAGATTCAGCTGGAAATTCTTAAACAAGCTCAATGAATTCTGCACTCCACCTGTATACATTGGGAGTGTGCTTCCAAAATTCACTTCATTCTGGTAATCATAGGTACCATCTGCTTTCAACACAGGTTGACCATTTATGCGCTTGAAGCCGATACCTCTCAACTGTCCCCACTCCTGCCCTACTTCACTGATGATATAAGCAGATAAGCCTGCCTGTCCATATGGAGATGCTGCAGGAAGTATTGCTACTCTTTCTATACCTGGCGCAATGGAAACCACTTTGTTCTGAAGCAGCCGGCCCCACGTTGCATTAATATTCCAATCTACATTCTTTGTTCTTATAGGGTTAAGGAATACAGTAACATCTACCCCTGTTTTTTTGACTTCTCCGGCATTCGTTGATATGTTCGAATAGCCGATTCCGCCATAAGTGTTTACATTAATAGGGAAATCTTTATTGGTACGATCCCAGAAAGTAGTTGATAAACCAAGCCTGTTCTTAAGGAACCTTAACTCAACACCAATTTCTTTTTCTGAATTTACAGC
>JANMKG010000303.1:0-4478 GCA_031371915.1 Chitinophagaceae bacterium
TTCCCGATATACCAATATGGCAACGAACAGCAACGAAATAAATACCTGCCTAAGCTGGCAAGCGGCGAATGGCTGGGTTGTTTTGGCTTAACAGAACCGGACCATGGCAGTGATCCCAGCAGCATGCTCACCAATTTTAAAGATGCGGGTGATCATGTAATACTGAACGGCGCCAAAATGTGGATCAGCAATGCCCCTTTTTCACAGGTTGCCGTGGTATGGGCCAAGGATGAAAGCGGGGAGATCAGGGGTTTGATCGTGGAAAGAGATATGAAAGGATTTACCACCCCCACAACGCATGGTAAATGGAGTTTAAGAGCTTCTGCCACCGGTGAACTGGTATTTGACAATGTAAAAGTTCCCAAAGAAAATATTTTCCCGAATGTAAAAGGTTTAAAAGGCCCGCTGGGTTGTTTGACAAAAGCCCGCTATGGCATCGCCTGGGGTGCTATTGGTGCCGCTATGGATTGCTATGATACGGCGCTGCGCTATTCAAAAGAAAGAGAGCAATTCGGTAAACCGATTGGTGCTTTCCAGCTACAGCAAAAAAAACTGGCAGAGATGGTGACCGAGATCACCAAAGCCCAGTTATTGAACTGGCGGCTCGGGGTACTGATGAACGAAGGTAAAGTGACACCACAACAGGTGAGCATGGCCAAAAGGAATGCCTGCGAAGTGGCAGCGAATATTTGTCGTGATGCCAGGCAAATGCTGGGTGGTATGGGTATTACGGGTGAATATTCCGTGATGCGCCACATGATGAACCTTGAAAGCGTGATCACGTACGAAGGGACACATGATATTCATTTGCTCATCACGGGAATGGATGTGACAGGGTTTAATGCTTTTAAATAGCCCTCTGTCTCCCTAAAGGGAGGACTTAGGTCAACTAATCTCTATTTTTGGTTAAGCTCTTTAAAGCAGTAGCCTCCTGCCAGGAAAAATTACTTATCTCCCCTTTAGGGGCAAAAAGAAATTTAAACTTTAAAACTATATCTGGGGGTATGAAAATCTTCCTCATCGGCTTCATGGGCTCCGGCAAAACACACTGGGGCCGTTTACTCAGCCAGAAACTTGGCTTTCCTTTTTTTGACCTCGATGAACAGGTAACTGAACACGCAGGTAAATCCATTGTAGAGATATTCAATACCGAAGGAGAGGAAAATTTCCGCCTGCAGGAAAAAGATGTTCTGCATATCATCACCGAAAGCCATGAAAGTTTTGTGATGGCCTGCGGGGGCGGCTCCCCCTGTTTCTTTAATAATATAGAATACATGAACCAGGCTGGTACTACGGTTTGGATCAATACCCCCCTTGCCGTTCTTTTTGAAAGACTGGTAAAAGAAAAGCATAAACGCCCGTTGATAAAGGAGTTGACCGATGAACAATTAAAGAATTTTATCAGTAAAAAATTCGCCGGCCGCAGGATCTATTATGAACAGGCGACTGTTACCATTGATGAAGAACCGCTACAGGCCGAGCGGCTGATCGAAAAAATATTCCATGCATAAAAATTATCTTATCACGGCTGCCATCTTCGGCGGGCTGGCTGTTGCCCTGGGCGCGTTTGGTGCCCATGCGCTTGAAAAGATCACAACAGATCCTGTTATACTGCATGGCTACCAGACAGCTGTGCAATACCAGTTCTTCCATGCCCTGGCATTACTGGCAGTGGGTATACTGGCGGAGAAATTCCCGGGGCGTTGGTTAAAATGGGCCGGCAGGTGTTTCATCAGTGGTATTCTTTTATTCTCCGGCTCTCTTTACTTACTTACTTTTTTAAAGATCCGGGATAATGCCGCGATAAAATTTGTGGGACCAATTACCCCGGTCGGCGGACTTCTTTTTATTGCAGGCTGGCTATTCCTGCTGCTTGCCTTTGCCAGGAAAAAATGATCAGAGCGGGAGTTCAAGTATGGTCACTGTTCCGTTATTGTTTTCGATCCTGAATTCGCCGCCAATACTTTCCATACGGCGGCCTATATTTTTCAGGCCGTTCCCGAATTGACGGAGATTCTGCAGATCGATCCCTTTACCATTATCGCTGACACGAATATGGAGCTGGTGATTTGTCGAAATTTCAATAGTCACCAGTGAAGCAGTAGAATGTTTTAATACATTGTTGAGTGTTTCTTTGATACAGAGAAAAATATTCCTCCTTTTATCACCCGTCAGTTCTTTATCCGGGATATTATCCGGGGTATTTACTTTGCACTGTACAGGTGTGTTATCAAAATATTCCAGCGCATAGGAACGGATATAGGAGATAAGGTTGTCTACCGTATCATTCCCGATATTCATACTCCAGATGATCGCGTTCATTTTATTGAGCACATCATTGGCCGATTGCGATATCTTTTCGATCTCCACCGGCGTGTTTTCTTTCATCTTATTCCGGGCGATCTCGCTCATAAGCCGGATGGCCGTCATCCCGGCGCCCAGTTCATCATGCATATCCGCGGAGATCCGTTGCCTTTCTTCCTGCTGGGCCTTGTAAACAGCGATCTCTTTTTCATATTCCTTAAGAAGATTCTGTGCTTTCAGCGTTTCCCGTTCTTTTGTCTGGGCGATAAGCTGCCGGCGGTTCTTATGATTCAGACCTGCCAAAAAGAACACAAGTTCCAGGAACAGGCCTATCTCGTAATAAACGACCGAAGAACTAAAAACGCCGGGCAGGTTTTTAAATAGGGGTCCCAGGAAAACGGCCAGTTGAGAAATCAACGCAAAGATGAACAGGCAAAGATTACCCCAGAACAGGTAACGCAGTAATTTATCGTTCCAATGCCGCAGGCTATAAACAAGGAAGATGACGACCATCAGCAGCAGGGATAGTTTAGTGACGTTTTCTACCAGGTTCTCCGCGCTAAAATTATTACTGAAATAATGGAATCCTGTATAACTCAGAATGGCAATGGTCAGCAAGACGAGACCGGTATTGTATAACCGGTGAAGAAAGGGATGTTTCTTCTTTGTATCAAGAAATCCTTGCATAAAGACCATATAAAACATGATGCCCAGTGTCTGCATGATAAAATCGAGATAACCTTCAACGAAGAAACTAACAGGAGTACTGTGGAAGCTATGTCTTGCCTGTGCAAATAACATCCCGCCCAGTAAAAAAGCATAAGCGGAGTAATAGAGGAATTCCGGGTTGGCTCCCTGGAGAAAGTTTGCAATGGAAAAAAGGATCATCATCAGCAGTAACCCGCAAAAAATATACGTGATCATATTATTGGGGTTATGTCCACTGAACAGGTCTGCGATATAGGAAGGAAGGTATTCGCTGTTGATCAGCCGGGGCCTTACCGCGTTATTATAGGTCTTGACAAAGGTCAGCTCGGCGATAATAGTGGCGGAATCCTTTGGCGCAAGCGTGATCAACCGGTAGCCTGCGCTGTCGGTGATCCTGGGGAGAACGGAAGGGAGTTGCTCAACCCCGGCTCTGGATACTTTGAACAGCCTGATATCTTTATAATAAAAACCGGGAAAGAAATAAACACTAACGGTGGAATCGGCTGTGTTACAAACATTGAATTTCAGGAGGATCTTTTTGGTAACGTATTCATTGGGAACAGTGCCTTTGTGGCGCAGACCGGGTTCAAACCGGTAACCGGAGTAATTCCCGGTTGATTTTTCATTCCCGGGGATATAGACGCTGCTTAAATTATTACTGATACTCTTTACCAGCCTGATCTTACTGATATCTGTGCAGATCGTGGCGAGGCTATCGGGGGAAGGATCTCCCGGCTGGGCATTGGCATCTTTAACCGTAAAAAAAGCAAGCAGGGAAAAAAATAAGTAGAGTAAGTGGCTGGCTTTTTTCATGCAGCAGGTTAGCTAGTCTCCAAATGTAATATATCGGTTTTGCTTTTGCCAGTTTGTGATCTACTACTTTCAGGTAATATTTTGACGCTAAACTATTTATCTTTGCATTCATGGCTACCAAGCTGAAAAAGAAACCAAAAAAAAATCCTGAGAAAAAACCGGCCGGATCCCAAGCAAAAGCCTTCCGTGCAGAAAAGGAGGAAAAAATTGACTGGAAATCACTGGCCAGGGATGAACGAACCTGGAAGATCGTGGGAGCTTTCTTCCTGCTGATCGCCATTTTCCTGCTGATTTCTTTTGTCTCTTACCTCTTTACCTGGAAAGAAGACCAGGCTGTTGCGCAACAGGGATTGCCGGCATTGCTGGATAACGATAAGCCGGTGGCTAACCTGCTCGGTCGCCTGGGTGCCGTGATCTCGCATTTTTTTATTTTTAAGGCTTTTGGAATCGCGTCTTTCCTTGTCTGCACTTTCTTTTTCGTGGTGGGGGTGAACCTTTTATTCCGCCGCCGCGTATTTTCTATCTGGCGCAACCTGAAATATGTGACCGTAGGGTTGCTGGTGCTCTCTGTGTCGCTCTCGTTTGTTTTCGCTAAAAGTGATTTCGCGTTCGGTGGTGGTGTTGGTGTTTTGTTGTTGTGGTTTTTGGTTGGT
>JANMKG010000305.1:0-22691 GCA_031371915.1 Chitinophagaceae bacterium
TGACATAAAAAAAATTATTGAAGACTATCCGAATCGTTTTATCAACCTGATGGGCGAGATCATCGCCGAAAATACACAATCCACCGATTACCGCTGTACGCTTAAAGTGAATGGTGCTGAAGATGTTATCATTACCCGTTATAGCTCAAAAAAAGAAGTCTGCAGCTGGAAAGCAAGGATGCTTACAACCGGAAATTTTGAAAAAGCCCGGCAGAGATTCAAAACTCTTTTTGGCCAGCTGAATAATCTTTCCGTGGATATGGGCGGGGGCAGGAACTTCCATCTCACGGGAAAATATGAAACACCGGTGGAGGGAAAGAAATTTGCCGCCGTGCTTTTTTCTTTTGAACCAGGGAACGACGTAGTAAAGAAATTAAAAGTGGAGATTACCCTCCAGTACACGGAGCCAATGGAATGGAAAGTAGAAGTGCTGGTTTACGACCGCGATAGGGAGGATGATGAGAGAGGGAAGACGGTGGAGGAATGAAGAACGGATGAACAAATGAACAAGGAATGATGAACAACGAAGGGGAATCACAACTTCTTAATTCGACTTTCCTTGTTCATCTGTTCGATATTCTTTAACCTTGATTAACATTAAACCAAGACCCGTTAACCCCTGTTACCGGAAACTCAGAATACTTTCGTAGCCGAAATGAATTTGCTATGAGAAAGATCTCCCTTTTATTATGGTTTGCTTGTTTTACCACGGTCTTAGCCGCCCAGAAAAATGGTTCTGTAAAAGGGGTGGCTTATGATACCATCAGCAAACAGCCCGTTGCCGGGGCAACGATCAGTGTGCTGGAAAAGAAGGATTCTTCCCTTGTTACTTTTACCATGACCGCCAATGATGGACAGTTTGAACTGAAAGGTCTTTCCAACGGGGAATACCGCCTGATGATCACCCATGTTAATTATCACAACAGCAATACGCTTTTTACCATTTCCGATGCGGTTAAAACTGCAGCGCTGGGAAACGTGGTGATGAATGATAAAACCAAAGTGCTGGAAGAAGTAGTGCTGGCCAATGAAGCTCCCCCCGTAACCCTGATCAATGATACGATACAATACAATGCCGGATCTTTTAAAGTACAACCCAATGCCAGCGTTGAACAACTGCTGAAGAAATTGCCGGGAGTAAAAGTGGAAAAAGATGGTACGATCAAGGCACAGGGTGAAAAAGTGAACCGGGTATTGGTAGATGGAAAGGAATTTTTCGGGAACGACCCCAAGATCGCGACAAAGAACCTGCCCGCGGATGCCATTGACAAGGTCCAGGTATATGATAAACAAAGCGACCAGGCACAGTTAACGGGTTTTGAAGATGGTAATTATGAGAAAACCATCAACCTTAAATTAAAAAAAGATAAGAAAAAGGGAGTCTTTGGTAAAGTAAATGCCGGCGCGGGTAATAAAGAAAGATATGAAGGGAAGTTCAATGTCAATTCATTCAAGGGAGCCCGGCAACTCTCGGCCATTGGGATGGGAAACAATACCAACGCGGAAGGGTTCTCCTTTATGGATATCCTGAATTTTACGGGTGAGCTGGCAAGGATGCAAAGAGGCGGCGGCGGTGGTAATATCAATATCAATGTATCTGGAGAAGATGTAGCTGCGATGGGAATTAACGGGGGCGGCAGGAACAATGGGATCAATACATCCTGGGGCGGCGGGTTGAATTACAATAATATTATCGGTAGCAAACTGGATTTCCAGAGCAATTATTTTTACAGCCGTTACAATCCTAAACAGGAAAGCCATATCCAGCGGCAGTATATCTTACCGGATACTTCTTATTTCTATAACCAGGAGGCCTTTAGTGATAACCTGAATAGCAGCCACCGGCTTAACCTGAATGCACTTTACCAGCTTGACTCGCTGAACTCTATCCGGATCACTCCCTCGTTCAGTTACCAGGAAACCAAGAACCGGTCACAAACTAACTACCGGACACTGTCAGAGGAAAAGATGCTCACCAATGAAGGCTTTAGCAATACAACTGCTACCAATACAGGATATAATTTCCGGAATGATGTCACCTGGCGGAAAAAATTCGCAAGACGAGGAAGGACCTTTTCCCTTTCCCTTCAGACCAGCCTGAATGAAAGCGAAGGAGATGGAAGCCTTTCTTCCGTAAACAGTTTTTTTAAGCCTGACGGGTCTTTGCTCCTCCGGGATACGATCAATCAAAAAAGTATAAATAGCGGCGACCTGCGGGGATATAATGCCCGCGCTGTTTATACGGAACCGCTCTGGAGAAAATCCCTGCTTGAATTCAGTGCCGGGAAAAGCAATACAAAAAGTACAGCACAAAAAACGACGCATGACTATAACAGAACAAACGGTAAATATGACCAGTTAAATAATACCCTGAGCAATGATTTTGAAAATGTGTACGGGTATACGAGCGGCGGTCTTCGCATACGGACACAAAAGAAAAAATACAGTTATTCCCTTGGCGCGAGCTGGCAGCAGGCCGGGCTGGAAGGGAAGATCATCAGCGGAACAAAAGATTCACTCATCAGTAAAACATTCAGCAATATATTGCCAGCGGCAAGGTTCCAGTATAATTTCTCCAAATACAAAAACTTTTCGCTCACTTATGCTACGGCTACCAACCAACCCAGCATGTCACAATTACAACCCGTACCGGACAATAGCAACGTCCTGAATATAAAAGAAGGAAACCCGGGGTTAAAGCAGGAGTACAATCATAATCTCCAGGCCAACATGAGCTTTATCAGTCCTTATAAGAATAAGAACTTCTTCCTGTACATGGCTATGCAGGCAACGAAAAACAAGATCGTGAACTATGATTCGGTGAACCTGCAGACGGGTGTACGGAAAACAAGACCGGTTAATGTGGATGGTATATATAATCTAACTACCCAGCTTAGTTACGGGATGCCTGTAAGGTTCCTGAAAGGCAGTATCGAACTGAGCAGCGAGGGTGGTTATAATAGTGGCAAACAACTCATTAATAACTCCCAGGGCCAGGTGGTGACCAATACGATCAAAACCGCACGCATCGGGCCTGATCTCCGGCTGGATATGAATCCCACCAGTAAATTGAATGTAACACTGGATGCAGGATTCAGTTATAGTAAAACAAAGTATTCTTTACAAACGGTTCTTAACAGCGATTATTTATCGCAGGAGTATAGTGCATCCGTGGACTGGGAAATGCCAAAAGGCTTCTTCTTCTCCACTGATTTTTCCTACACCATCAACAGCCAGCGCAGCGCCGGGTTTAATACCAGGGTACCGCTCTGGAATGCGAGTATCAGTAAACAAATGCTGAAGTATAAGCGGGGAGAGCTGAAGTTCGCCGCACGGGACCTGCTGGACAAGAATATTGGGATCAGCCGCAATACGAGCAATAACTATATTGAAGATTCAAGAGTTCTTACCCTTCGCCAGTTCTTCCTGCTAAGCTTTACCTATAGTTTGAGTAAGACAGGATTGAATAATGCAGGAAGCGGGGGCGGTATGAGGATCATAACAAGATAGAACAGCCGGCGGTTAGATCAACCGTTTTACATAAGCACAGTATAAATGCAGGGGCATGAGGTTTTGTAACTCCCTTTTCTCATCACTGCTGCCCATGTTGAAAAGGCTGGAAAAGGAATACACAAAAATATTCTCTATAATATTTTTTACCGGCTTATTACCCCTCGAATAGATGTATTCCGCGGTATCCAGGCAATTTTTTACGCCCTGCATATCATGTTGTTCCATCTTACTCCTGGTGTGATCGACCAGGCAGCGAATGGTTTTGAAGATATTAAGGGTTGGGTACGAATAATTGAGGTTCGTTCTTATTTCAGGTAATTGTTCGACCAGGCAGGTGGAAACGTCAAATTGCGTAATCATTGGATGTGCTTTATATAGCATAAATTCTAAAAGTGTGCCGGGAATTCTAATCAACAAACTGGTGCGGGTGGCTACTCTGCCTCGGATATTTGGGTATAAATGAGGCAAAAATTCAACAGTAATCTATCCGACCAGTTGTTTTCAAAAGTTCACCGCGATGGAAGAGGTTACAAACATATTATTCCTTGACAAGGCATTTGCTACAGGGAAAATTGGATCCCTGCTATTGATATTTCTTCCTTCTATTCTTAACAATAAATTTTTTTCCGGGGCATAATCAATGTTCAGTGAATAACCAATCGTTTGAAATCCATGCAAGGTACCGGTTGGTATAATCACACCGGCTCTATCATGATAGTATTCAACCCTGCCGGCGACGGACCAATTGTTAGTAAGCCTGTATTGTAAGATCCCTATGGGCGAATACCATGTATTATTCCCCCTGACCGGTAACCTGCTTTCTTCAGTTCCTATATCTATTCCAAGAATTAAGGCTGTCTTATCGCGGATAGTAAGCAAGGCATAAATATTATGAAACCATCTTAATGATCTTACGCTGTCAGGCTTATCACTGCCTATAAACGTACTGTAGTTCATCAAAACTTTGCCTGATGGTTTGAATTGGAGCTGTGTACCCCAGCTCATTAATGAATTACCCGGAAGTCTTGTGATGTGTTGCCATCCATTTAATGCCAGCGTACTGAACAACCATTTGCCATTCCCAGTTGTATACGTGATTTTTGCACCCGCCTCAAAATAAGGGGTATTTTCCGCGAGTATACTCCGGGTGAGATTCGGGCAATCTTTGCTGACAGCACTTTCAAAACCGATATGGGAAGGAAGGATCCCTACATCAACCCATAGGTTTTTATTCCCGCACAATTTGAAACCCACATTGGCCTCAAAGATATTTTTAAGTACACCTGGTTCGGCTGCATAGTTCGCATTCATATAAGTGCCGCTGGCAAAACTAATATTGGCTCGTACTTTTTCAGTTTTGTAGGCCGCCTTCAGGTACCCAAGGTTTAGGTTAAACTCATTGTGCCGGTTATGACTGTAGATAAAAGCCGGGCAGTTACCATTAACCGGCTTATTTAGATCATACAGGTAATAGACCTCGGCATAACCAGAAATAGAAAGCGGGTTGATCTTCAAGGTATCCTGCGCTAATGCGGAGGCTGACAGCAATTTCAGGATGCCTACTAAGAAGTAATGCTTCATACAAATAGATGTTTAATTATTTACTCTTACCAGCTCAACTTTTTCTGCTGGGTGGTACAGTAACGGAATATCTTCTATCACTACATCGCTTTTATCCAAACCAAAAGCTTTTTCATCGCTCTGGCCAAGACTCTTCAGAAAAAAATATGAATTGAGCAACAAACCATCTTTCATGGTAAATTCATTTTCTACGGAAAGAAATTTTTCAATGACAATAAATTTAAAATCTGGTTCGGCGTTGTACTTCGTAGAGCCATCCGGCCTTATATGGAGATTTAGTTCTTTTTTAATCACCAGGTCCTTTACAATCCGCTTAAAATACAACTCAGTTTTTGGTTGAATGCGAAAACCGGCATTGATAGTGACTTTTATTACTTTATCATCCAGCAGTTCCGATACATCATACGACAAAGTGTATGGATTTTCGGTGCGGTTGATATGCACAAACCAATATACATCGGCCCGCTTAGGTTTTTTTGCAAAAATGGAATTAATGATCTTTTCTTCCACCTGGTGACGGTTGTTGGCCTTGGTGAGGTATATTAGATGCGTGGAGAACTTGGATATATTGTCGTCCAGGCTTAATTCCTGTATGGAGGGCGCGTATTTGCCAAGGTCAACGAATTTGGTAAAACGATTATTAATCTTTCTTGCATAGAACCAGACATACATTACTGAAAAAATGAAGAACTCGAAGAACAGGAACATCCACCTTTCTTTGATCTTGGCCACATTGGCAATAAAGAAAGAGCTTTCTACAATCGCAAACACTATGACAATGGAAGCGACAATCCATTTTTTCCATTTTAATTTATAAATAAGATAATAGCTGAGGAGAAGGGTCGTCATCATCATGGTAATAGTAATGGAAAAACCATAAGCGGCTTCCATGTGTGTGGAGGTTCGGAAGTATAAGATCATAAGAATACAACCGGCCCAAAGAATCACATTTACACTCGGTATATAGACCTGGCCCTTCAGGTCTGATGGTTGACGAACCCGGACACGAGGCCAGAAATTAAGGTTCATTGCTTCACTTATTAATGTATAAGAGCCACTGATAAGTGCCTGCGAAGCAATGATGGTTGCGGCAGTAGCGATAATGATACCAGCAAGTAAAAACCAACTAGGCATGACCTCGAAGAAGGGGTTGCGGCCTCCGAGAAGTGGTTGGCCCTGGTGCATAATCCAGGCGGCCTGCCCCAGGTAATTAACCACCAGGCAAATTTTTACAAAAGCCCAGGTAATGCGGATGTTTTTTCTTCCACAATGTCCCAGGTCAGAATACAAGGCCTCTGCCCCGGTAGTGCAAAGAAAAACAGCACCGAGCAACCAGAAGCCTCCGGGATACCTGGTCAGTAATTCATAAGCATAATGAGGATTCAACGATCTTAAAATGGCGGGATAATGCAGTATCTGGTTAAAACCCAGGATAAACAACATGGTAAACCAGATTACCATCATGGGACCAAATGCTACACCGACCTTTTGTGTCCCAAATCGTTGAAAGAAAAACAACGCAGAAAGGATCACAACGACGATCGGGACCGTTGGTAAGTGGGGAACTATGGATTCAAGTCCTTCGACAGCGGAAGCAACCGAGATGGGAGGGGTTATGATGCCGTCAGCCAACAAGGTTGTTGCGCCAAGGATCGTGGGAAGTACTAATTTTTTTCCATAGCGCCGTACCAGGGCATACAAAGAGAAGATACCGCCTTCGCCGTCGTTATCTGCTTTGAGTGTAAGCCAGATATATTTAACCGTAGTTTGGAGGACCAATGTCCAGAACACACAGGATACGCCGCCCAATACCAATATTTCATCTACTTTTTTTTCTCCCACGATGGCTTTTAATACATATAAAGGACTCGTACCAATATCGCCGTAAATGATACCGAGGGCCACCAGCAAAGAGGCAATAGTTATCCTGTTCGAATGAATGCTATTCGATTTCATCTTCAAGATTTTTATGTGTTCGTGATTATTCCCTGACAATAAACCGGTACCCGACTCCCGACTCCGTAATGATATAGGCAGGATGGGTTGGATCGGCTTCTATTTTCTTTCTTAATTGTGCAATAAATACCCTTAAATATTGTGATTGATTGATAAAACCCGGCCCCCATACTTCCTGTAGCAAGTATTGATGTGTTAATACTTTGCCTTCCTTTTGTGCCAGCAAACTGAGCAGTTTATATTCGGTGGCTGTTAGTTTTATTATCTCGTTATTTTTCTTTACTGTTCTTGCTGCCAGGTCAATTTGTAATTCACCACAATCGATCAGCGGATCGTTGTCTTCTGTTTGATTGCTACGTAAGACAGAACGAATACGGGCCAGCAATTCCCCGGTGCGGAAAGGTTTTACGAGGTAATCATTAGCGCCGTTATCCAGTGCTTGTATGATATCTTTTTCACTGTTTTGCACAGAAAGTATAATGATAGGTCTTGTGTACCATTCCCTTAAATTCTTCAGCACATTATGTCCATTCTCATCGGGTAAGCCCAGGTCGAGAATGACAAGGTCAGGCGGGTGACTGGCCGCCATGCGTATTCCTTCCTTTGCCGATTCAGCCGATGCTACATTGAACTGGTTGTTCTCCAGCGTAATTTCCAGCAACCGGCGTATCTGCGTCTCATCATCTATAACCAGGATAGCGGCGTTATTCATTTTTTAAATTATTTATATAAGATGTTTCCGAAGGTATTGCAATAGTGAAGCGGGAGCCATTTGGTATATTTTCCAATATAATAGTTCCGTTATGTGCTTCCACAAATCCTTTTACTATGGAAAGCCCCAATCCCGTTCCTCCTGTACCGGAATTACTTAAGCGATAAAATTTATCAAAAACTTTTTCCAGCTCTCCCGGAGGAAAACCAGGCCCCCTGTCTTCAATGACCATTGACAGGCTATTGGTTTCATTTTTCACCTGGCTGTGTACCTCAGTTGCCGGTTCCAGGGTATAAATCCTTTCACTATTATTTTTTACAGAAATAAATATATCGGAAAACGGGGGGGTATAAAGAGAGGCATTATACAATAAGTTATGCAGTACTTGCTCCAGCAAGCCCTGGTCAAGTTTATATAAAGGAAGATCTTCCGGTATACTAATATGGAGGGTATGGGTTTTCAATTGCTGTTCCAGGCGGTTGACCACATCATAGATCACTTCATTCATATCACACCAGTCTTTTTTGGGCTTAATAAAACCAGATTCCAGCCGGGAAATGCTTAACAGGTTCTCCACTTGCTGGTTGAGGCGCAGTGCTGCAACTGAAATATTCTCGGCCAGTTCCTTACGATGATCCTGTGAAAGACTTGACTGCTCATCAAGCAGGTTATCTGTTGCGGCAATAATGCTGGCGATAGGTGTTTTCAATTCATGGGAAAGAGAGTTAAACAAGGTGTCATATAATTTGACCGTTTTGGCTTTTTCCTCTTTTTCAAGTACCTGTTTTTCGATCTTCCTGATCCTGTTTGTCAGTACGGCATTAATAAGGGCAATAATAAAATACATGAGAAAGAGGAAAGCATCTTCAGCGGAGCCAATATGAAAAGTAAATTTTGGAGGAATAAAAAAGAAATTCCAGATCAAAGCACTTAAAAGAGCGCCAACAAGTACAGGAAGAAGATCAAAAATGATGGCGAGCAGTGAAACGGTCAGTAACAAAATAAAGGCGACAACCTTGTATTCTATAAGTCCCGGGAAAAGATAACAGGCTGCTGAGATCAACACTATCGATCCAATGCTGATAAAAAATTGTTTTGTTTTACTGATCGAAGAAAGCTGGCGGAACATTGTTGCAATTAAACAACAAAGGTAATCCCGTCATTCTATTTGGTGTATAAAATAACGGTCACTACATATAAAGATTTTATAAAGAAGATGGGTCGATCAGGGTTTTCTTAAAAGGAATGTCAATATCCTTGGAAGCCCACTCCTGTCAGCATTGTCAAAGTATTCATTGATATTCACGATGGACAACTTATGTTCCTGGAGGTAACGGGTAAAATCAGATATATGGTGGTTAAAGCAATTTACTACCTGTAGTCCCTCTTCCGTATCAAACCTCGCTTTTGATCCAGAATATTGTTTGAAAGGATGCAGCTCACCAATATAAACATGACCACCTGGATTTAAAGCGATCGCCGTTTCTTTAAAAATAGGATCCAGGTCTTCAATATGTTCTAGTACCAGGCTAAAACTGACCAGGTCGTAAAGTCTTTCCCTGAATGTCCAGCTACGCGTTATGTCTGCCTGCACAAACTGAACATTTCCTGGATTGATCTTCGCTTTTGCTTTTAGCAGCATTTCTTCGGAAAGATCAACGGCGATAACCTGTTTTGCTTTTTCACTGAGCCAGGCTGTATTTTTTCCCGTGCCGCAGCCGATCTCCAGGCAATTATCAAAAGAGATCCCGCTCAATATTTCCCGCAGGGCAAGTCCTTCCAGGTCACGGGTCTTATTATCGTTACTATCGTACTGTTCAGCCCATTGATTATATGCCTGTCTTGTATCCATAATTTAACTGTTTCGCCCCGGTCTTTGCTTTACCTGTTTCAGGTAATCAAGACTTCTTTTTTCCGCAAGGGTTTGTAAGGTAATTTTATCCGTGAATATTTTTTTCCGGAGCGACCGGTAAATGCTAATACTATTTTCCAATGACCGCAGGATGGACGCACGTGTATATTCAGCCACCGTGATCTTAAGGTTTTCAAGATCTGCCGCGCTGAGCTTTGTTTCTACCTTTCGCATCCCTCTTGGTAATGTCTTGCTTTTAATTTGAAGCAGCGGTGTCAATACAACGGCCCGGATAAAACCCAAGCCATCCAGGCATTCAAAATATTCTCCCCTTGCTATTTTGGCGGTAATATAATGAACCCATGTCCAGAAGCGGTCTTCGATCCATTGGAGATCGGGTTGTGGCCAGTTTGCTTTTGTCTTTGAAATAACTTCCGTCAGCTGACCATCTCTTTCAAAAAGCACAACCGGATTTTCGACCCTATCATAAAATTCCGGGAGTGTTTAGAATTTGATATCAACATGCAAGAGCGGGTTGTCGTATAAGCAGATCAATAACCTTGGTTCGCCGACATTATCACCAGTGAATCCCGAAATAAAATCACCAAAACGTTTTGCCTGGTCCAGCATTTTTACTTTATCGCCGCCAATTTTATCTTTTGTAATCAATACCAGGTCCAGGTCGGAGTATTCGTCGATCTCATGGCTGATCCAGGAGCCTGCCACGGCAAGCCCAATGAAAGCGGGATCGTTTTCTACGATCTTAACCACCTTGGCTGCAAAATCTTCCTGGATCATAAGGCTAAAGATAAAAAGGGCAGCCCTTATAGCAAATAAAAACCCCGACGGCAGGAGTGCAGCCGGGGTTTTCTATTTTACAATCTTTTGTTTAATTCATCCGGATCACCCGCTGACCTCCCTGGTTATTCCGCTGCATTTCATCCAGCATCTTATCTCTCTCTTTTTTGAACTCATCAGGCGTACAATGTTTTTTACCGGTTGGCTCTTTTATGATGGCCATGTCTGCTTTTTCCTGGAAGGCCAGTGCCTTAAATGTCTGGCGCCCGTTATTGATATCCATTTCAAGGATCAATCCCGGCAACTGTCCCTGGTATTCCGCCGGGCCTGCTGAAACGGGGATACTACTGGTGAACCAGGCGGTGATATTGGAAGTATCCTGGATCTCTTTCTTTTCCATTTTTCCATTATCCACATTCATCATTGTCCGGGTGCTGATACGGGTAGCCGTGGCTTTCATACAGGGCATGTTAAGGATCATCTTCGTTTCACCGCTCATTTTCCATTTCAGGGAATTGATGCTGTCATCAATGATAAAACTTTTATCAAATAGTTCTCTTTTCTCTACTTTCTTACGGGTATCAAAATTATTATACAGTACATCATCGTTTCCTGCTACGATCATACGTATCTGCATACCATCACCGCCTGCAACATTGTCGTTATCGTTATCCTGTTCGGCCGCTTTCCATAATGATTGATTATTGCCAAAAACCAGTTCAAATTTATCGGTTCTTGTCTTGGGCATCTGCTGCTCCATGCCACCGGGCATATCGTTGATGCGGATCTGGACCTGGGAAGTTCTCTCATACGTCACGGTACCCTCTTTTTGCTGGGCCTGTACAAGACAAGCGGTTAAAAAGACACAACTGCTGATCATTATTCTTTTCATGGTTTTTTATTTAGCCCCAAAACTATACAAGGGGTGGGGCAAGATAAGTTAAGTCACCTTTCATTAAGGTTAATAAAGGTTAAAGGAGCTGTACCGTGCGTCAACATTGGTTTACATTTGTTCCGGCTAAAAAAATGATATGAACAGGTTCCGCTGGCTGGCTTTATTGATGGTGGTGGCGATACTGGGTATTACCGGTTTCCAGTTATACTGGTTGAAGCAGAACTATGCCCGTGAGAAAAAAACCCTTGCTATTAAAACGGAAGTATCCTTCCGGGGGACGATACTTCACCTGCAGGGAGCCAAGTTAAAACTGGATGATGCCTTGATGGATACAACGGGCGGTAAAAAAGTAAAGATATTCATGAGTGATGACCGGGGTGCGGATGTAAGATTGAATATGTCGCCGAGAAATGAAATTGTTTCTACGATCAACATCATCGGGGATAAACTCAGGGATTCACTTAAGAAAAGAACAGGAGGCGGAACCGGGGTGGTCATTTCAACAAATCATTCCACGGTGAACCTGGAAATGGATTCCGTTAAATATGAACGCAGGCTCCCACGGCTCCCGGGAGGAAAAGGAGACTATATATTTAACCTGCTCTACGGGGTGGATTCCCTCCAGGATTCCCTGCGGCTGTCGGAGATAGATTCTGCTTATACAATATCCTTAAAAGAAGATAAGCTGGATATTCCCTTCTCGATTCAAAAACTGGATAGTGCAAATGCTGCTGATGAGCCGGTGTTCAATGAAGTAACGATGGGATTTGCCCACCCCGTTACCTATAGATTAAAACTTGGAAATACTTTCCCTTACCTGTTCAGGCAGCTTGTTCAACCCATTTTGTTTTCGATCCTTTTATTGGGTATCACCATCCTTTCTTTTGTGCTGCTATACAGGAGCCTGTTAAAACAGCGAAGGTTGGCCGAACTAAAAAATGAATTCATCAGCAATATTACTCACGAACTGAAGACCCCTATTGCCACGGTGGGAGTGGCGATCGAGGCACTGAAGAATTTCAATGCGATGCATGATCCGAAACGGACACAGGAATACCTGGATATTTCTTCCAATGAATTACAGCGGCTGAACCTGCTGGTAGACAAGGTGCTGAAGTTGTCCATGTTTGAGAAAAAAGAAATGGACCTGAAATATGAACCCGTCGACCTGGCAGGTGTAGTGAACGAAGTGGTGGACTCACTGAAACTGCAGTTTGAAAAACATAACGCAAAAGTGACTATCGCAAGAGAGGGGAATTTTGTAATACAGGGTGACCGGCTCCATTTGGTAAGTGTTGTATTTAATTTGCTGGACAATGCGATCAAATACAGCAAGGATGAGGCTGTGATCAATATCCATCTTGGGGAAGTTGAAAAGGCAGTGATACTAAAAGTAACGGATAATGGGATCGGTATCCAGCCCGAATACAGGAACAAAATATTTGAAAAGTTTTTCCGGGTACCTCATGGCGATACACACAATGCAAAAGGCTATGGCCTTGGGTTGAGTTATGTAGCGCAGGTCGTTAAAAAACACGATGGCACGATCTCGGTGGAAAGCCAGCCAGGTTCAGGAACAACATTCACGATCACACTACCAAAGAACCTCAACCCCTAAAGGGCTAAATACAATTATATGAGCAAAGCAAAGGTCCTGTACGTAGAAGATGAATTATTTCTCGGCAAGATCGTAAAAGAAAGCCTGGAAAGCAGGAACTATGAAGTGATCATGGAAGGCGACGGTGCCAAGGCAACAGAAGTATTCAAAAAAACCAAACCTGATATTTGCGTACTGGATATAATGCTCCCGAATAAGGATGGATTTACGATCGCTGATGAGATCCGGGAACTGGATGAGGACGTGCCTATCATTTTCCTTACGGCGAAAACACAAACGGAAGATGTGGTGAAAGGATTTTCATTGGGGGGTAATGATTATATCCGGAAACCTTTCAGCATGGAAGAATTGATCGTTCGTATTCAGCACCTGCTGGGAACCAGGAATGAGGGTACTCAAAAAATAAGCGGGGGAGCCGCGACGATAGGAAAATATCATTTCCAGCTCAACCGCCAGGTGCTGAGTAATGGTAAGGAAGAAAAAAAACTTTCTTTCCGCGAAAGCGAATTACTAAAGCTGCTGTATGAGAACCGGGAAAAAATAATCGACAGGAAAGATATTCTAAACCTGCTTTGGGGAAATGATTCTTTTTTTAACAGCCGGAATCTTGATGTATATATCACCAAACTACGCAGTTATCTCAAGGAGGATCCTTCCCTCGAGATCCTCACTATAAAAGGCGTCGGTTACCGGTTCATTACAGGATAAATTTACCAAGATCGTGCTGAGACCGCTGGAACAACGAAAACTTCAAAAAATGAATGGATCCCAAAACTAGCAGGGTGAACAACCAAAAAATTCAGCATCTTCGGGTAATAGAAAATCACTATGTCGCTCACTTATATCGCTGACCGTATTTTCACTGGTGAAGATTGGCTGGAAGGCCATGCGGTCATTACGGAGAAGGATGTTATTAAGGAGGTTGTACCCGTTTCTTCTTTATCATCTTCCCGCCAGGTGATACAATTTGATAACTGTTTTATCGCCCCCGCCTTTATTGACCTGCAGATATATGGAGCAGCGGGAAAATTGCTGGCTGTGTATCCCGAAATAAACTCATTAATAAAACTGAAAGAATATTGTGAAAAAGGAGGCGCTGCCTTTTGTTTACCTACCGTAGCTACCAATACAAAAGAAGTTTTTTGTCAGTGTATCGATGCTGTTAGAAAATACTGGGAAAAAGACGGCCAGGGGATACTTGGTCTGCACCTGGAAGGACCCTGGATCAACCCGGTAAAAAGAGGAGCGCACGTGGAGTCGCTGATCCACTCACCCGGTATAAAAGAGGTGGAAGAACTATTGAACTATGGGAAAGGGATTATTAAAATGATCACCCTGGCACCGGAGGTCTGCAGCAGGGAGGTGATCGCCATGATCTTATCACATAATATAATTATATCGGCAGGGCATAGCAATGCTAGTTACGCAGAAGCCAGGGCAGGGTTTAATGAGGGGATCAGGACAGTCACTCATTTATATAATGCCATGAGCCCGTTGCAACACAGGGAACCAGGTCTGGCAGGGGCCGCGATGGATGATGAACGGGTGATGGCCAGTATCATCCCCGATGGTCATCATGTGGATTTTGCTGCGGTACGCATTGCAAAGAAGGCGATGAAAGAAAGATTATTTGTGATTACCGACGCTGTAACGGATACCCCGGAAGGCTATTACCAACACAAACTGGCAGGAGATAAATATGAGGCTGCCAATATTCTCAGCGGCTCTGCCCTGACGATGGCAAAGGCTTTGCAGAACCTCGTCCGTCATTGTACTATCGAATTGGGAGAAGCTTTGCGAATGTGCAGTCTGTACCCTGCCAGGGTCATGGAGATGCATACTCATGGAAAAATTGATACCGGCTACAATGCCCGGATGGTGGTAATGAATGATCAGCTGGAAGTAAAACAATTGCTTTAAAAAAAACCGATGTGCAGGCAATTCCGAAATTTAACAGGACTCATGCTATTGCTGTTAATAAACAGTCTTGCTGTAATGGCGCAACCCGGGGAGAAACGGATCCAATATCCCCGCGGCCTGAAGAATTCCTATTTCGGGATCAATATGGGTTATATTAATTACCACTTTTCAAAAGCACAGGTGGAACCGGGGTTTACTGTACAGTCAATCACGATACCTCATATCGCGCCGCGACTTGTATTATATGGTCACCAGTTCAATAAATACCTGTCCGCTCAAATAACGTATATGCGCCCGGTTGACTGGGTCTACTATAATAATGTGAACGGAGACCAGTTGCAGCATTCGGTATGGATGAACGTGGCGGGTCTTACACTGGCAACCCAGGTTCCCCTGCATAAAAAAATTTCTTTGTTTGCAGAGGCGGGGCTGGGTATAGTTACCCGGAGAGGATTTGCTATCAATGATGTACCGGTTGTGAGAAGTGCTGTGTATGGTACCGGCTTATTCGGAGGAGCTGTTCAATATCACCTGAACAAAAAATGGGACCTGCAACTCAGTACCGCCTGGTCACCCGCGAATAAGAAGGTGAATCAACCTGCCACGACTTTTTATTCGGCCGGGTTTAATTATCATATGAGAGCGCTTTCACCGGAAAGGGTAGAAAGAAATATCAAAAGCGGGTATTATTTTGCAAAGCAGCTTGTACAGGTAAGCTATACCACCAATGTATTGCAGTATGGGGTGAACGACCTGTTCTCCAAAACACTCCCGCTTTTCTGGGGCGGGGCCGCTCATGTTAAACAGGGGTTCTCGCTGCAATACCAGCGAAATATCTTTCGTGCGCGGAAAGTTTTTTCTCTCGACTGGGGAACCGGTATGGGATATTGGGAAAGCAGGAAACTAAGGGATCATTTTTTTACGCTATCAGTTTATCCTGTTTTACGATTTACGGCTATCCGTTCAAAACGTACCGATATCTTTTTTGAATACTCCGTGGCAGGACCTACGTTTATTTCCAGGAATATCATTGATAACGAAAAGACAGGTAGGAATTTCACTTTCCAGGATTTTATGGGTATCGGTCTTTTTACAGGCAAGAAAAAAAATATTAACGCCGGTATCCGTATAGCGCATTTTTCTAATGGAAACATTTTCCCGCAGAATGATGGGGTGAAAGTGCCGCTTAGTTTCTCCCTGGGTTTTGTGCCGGGGAAATAGCTAAGTTTTTTCAGCGCAGAGACCAGGGATCGCCAAGTTTCGCAGAGTACTCTGCGTAAGCTTTGTGTCCTCTTTTCTCTGCGCTGAAATGTATTTTATGCGGAGACCAGGGAGCATGAACATTTTGCAAAGAACTTCTCGCTGAAATACAAAAAATTAACAGCAGAGAAAAGGAGTAGCAGCATTCTTTGCGCTGAAAAATTGTTGTTTTTTCCAAAAACTGTTTTACCTTTTAGTGCTGAATTTTTAAGCCCACATTAAACCAACCAACATGAGAAAGCTTATTGCCCTGGCGGCGATCCTGTCCGTCATTATTATGGCTGTTTATTTCACGGCCTGTAAGGACAAGAAATCAGAAACAAAAACTACCAGTAATACCGATTCTGTAAACGCGGTACTGGAAAGAGGGAAATACCTGGCGACCTCGGTGGCAGCCTGCGTGGACTGTCACAGTAAAAGAGATTTTACCAAGTACAGTGGACCGGTAGTTCCCGGCTCGGAAGGCGGCGGCGGATTGGCCTTCCCGGAAAAATGGGGATTGCCCGGTACCCTTTATGGCAAAAATATCACCCCGGATCCTGAAACAGGTATCGGTACCTGGACAGATGAGGAAGTGCTCAGGGCGATGACACAAGGGATCAGTAAAAATGGCGATACACTGTTTCCACTTATGCCCTATACCAACTTTAACCGGATGGCCAAACAGGACTTGCTGAGCATCATTGCTTATATACGTACACTAAAACCCATTAAGAATAAAGTGCCGGCCAGGCAATTGATGGTTCCCATTGCCATGGCGTATCCGGCGAAATTCCTCCAGGCTTCAGTAGACGCCAATGTTCTGCCACCAGCAACTGATGCCGTGAAATACGGGGAGTACTTAATTAATATGGCAGATTGTGGTTCTTGTCATTCACCCCTTTCACCGCAGGGCCCTGATATGAGCCGCAAGTATGCAGGGGGTCATGTTTTTGACCTTGGTAGTAATAAAGTAGCGTCTGCGAATATTACTTCTGATTCCACCACGGGAATTGGCACCTGGACAGAAGAGCGGTTCCTGCAAAAATTCATTCCTTACCGCGAGGAAAAAAATTATGATTTTGATCCTGGTAAACAGAATACGATCATGCCCCTGACCCTGCTCTCGGGGATGAAAGACGAAGACCTGAAAGCCATTTACGCATATTTGCGGACGGTGAAGCCGATCCATAATTTGGTGGAGAAATATCCGAAGTAAGCGAGTGGGGGATGGCGAGTGGTGAGTAGTGAGTGGGGAATGGTGACTAGGGAGTAATAAGTATATAAAGTAAATAAAGTAGCCCCCTGTGATCACAGGGGGTTATTCATTTTTAAAACTTTCCCTGGAATAGGTACCCGGTGCGGCGTGATCTCCTTCTTCAAAGTCAAGGTTCACATAGTTGATACCGTTAAACCCGGTGAGTGTGTATACGACACCGGACAAAAACAAACGGGGACCTGTCGATCCCATCTGCTGGGTAAGGTAAGTGGCATCAACAATTTTTAAATAGACCGTATCGCCGGAGGTTTTTATAAAATCGAGCCGGATGGCATAGCCCGTTTGGGTATTTGATTTATTGATCAACGCGACCACGCTGGCCGGTTGGATCGAATCAGGAGGCACAGGCCGTACCGCTACCAGTTGTAGTTTTCCCGTGGAATTATCCAGGGTTGATTGCCAGATATAATGTTCAGCGATCGTGGTGACCGTATCTTCAACGGTTGCGGTGACCGTATCTTCAATCGTTGCGGGTTGGTCAGCTTTTTGGTTGCCACAGGAGAGAAGCGTAACCAGGAGAAGAAGAGAAAAAATGCTTTTCATAATAAAAGAATGAACAGGCAAGATAAATAGTAAGTATTAAAGATACGATACCCGTGGTTTTTGTTGAAAAACGATTGAAGGGTACCGGGGCATTTTGAAAAAAGCAGGTTCTATAAGCGCAAAGAAATAGAGAAGCAGAGATTTCGCATAGTTCTCTGCGCAATCTCTGCTCCCTCAGTCCTTGGAAGATATTTACTGGACCTTCAGTTACAGTCCCGCTTTTGGTGAAGAGGATAAAGTAATGTGTGTATTGGTCACGCATGGAAACTACCAAAGCTGTCCTGGCACGCCAGGAAAAAAAGAGAACGGAAGAACCCGGCACTTAAAAAACTTCTTTCCCTTTTCCTGTTGTTACCAGGCTCAATAAACTTTCCTGTATAAGTTTACTCCATCCGTTTGAGCAGGCACCAAAGCATTCAATACCGGGAGTTAACCCGAGGTGCGTAAAACGGAGCTGTGTCTTGTTCTTAATTTCAGTGATCTCGAAAAAGATCTTTGTCCCCGTCCATTCCGATTTGTCTTTAAGAAAATTCAGTTTACTGTCAGTAACCAGCCATAGAATTTTTTTGCCAGGGACAAGTTCTATCACCCGCTGTTTAGAGAAATGTATATCCTTCATGCGATAGGAAAACTCATCATCAACCTTGGTGCTGCAGCCTTCGATCTCTCCCTGCCACCAGCCACTAACATTGTTAACAGCGGCAAATACTTCTGCCGGGGCCTGGTCAACTAAAAGGGTGGTTGTGAAACCTGTTGTTGTCGTTGTCATGATGTTGAAGTTTATGGCTGATCTAATTACTATTTAAGCAAGATCAATTGCCCGGTATGATAATTCAGGTGAGTTGTTCTTGTAAGAATGATATTTAGTTTATTGCGATGTGGTTCTTGAAGAAAGTCCTCAGCAGAAACAGCCGAATGTTTTTCAAACCAGGCTGCCGGACCTACCCCTTCCATTTTTTGCTTTAATGCCTCGCATTGTTTAGTCCAATAAGACCTCAATTCTTTGGCGGAAGGAATTTGCCCGGCTGTTTTATCGGGAGATTTTATAAAAGGCTCATACAATCCAGGATATAATTTATCTCCCATATTTAACAGTACCAGCATGTCGTCATGCACAGCGACCAGGTGACCCAATAAATATATTCCCCGGTTCTTACCGGGGGCGATCTCTTTCATCAGCTGTTCATCAGTAAGGGAATTAAGGAGCTCGTCACAATTCTTTAAGGAGGCGTTCCACCTGTCAAGGATCATTTTTACTATTGTTTGGGTTGTGTCCATTTTGTTTGTTTTAAAGTGTATTAAAGTACAAATCTAATGTCTTAAATAATGATATAGGGGGTGTAAAATAGACTTTGTGAAGGGTTGATTTGGACAGTGTATTTTTATATCTTTGCTGAAATGATCTCTATGAAGCATCTTACCATTCTTGTTCCGGAAGGCCAGAATAACCTGAGCAGTATCGTGGGAGCCTATAAAATATTCTCAAGAGCTAACGCGTACTGGAAGGAAACGGGTCGGCAAGAATTGTTCAGGATAGAATTGGCCGGTCTGTCCCCTAACGTGGAGTTCTATGAAGGGCTGTTTACCGTGAAGCCGCATACAAATATATCGGCCATAAACCATACGGACCTCATCATTATCCCTTCCCTGAATCATAACTATCAAAAAGCGGTAAAGGATAACCAGGTAATGATCGACTGGGTAGAGCGGCAATATAAAGAGGGCGCGGAAATAGCGAGTATCTGCACAGGCGCTTTCTTGCTTGCTTCAACAGGGTTGCTGGACGGAAAAAATTGTTCCACCCACTGGACTGCCGTGGATAGTTTCAGAACCATGTTTCCCAAAGTAATCCTGCAACCTGATAAACTGATCACCGATGAAAAGGGGATCTATACGAACGGGGGTGCTTATTCTTTCCTGAACCTGGTGATCTACCTCGTAGAAAAATATTATGACAGGCCAACCGCCATTTTTTGTTCCAAGGTATTCCAGATCGAAATGGACAGGAACAGTCAATCCGCCTTCAGCATCTTTACCGGGCAGAAATTGCATGGTGATGAAATGGTTCAGCAGGCGCAGGCTTATATTGAAAGTAAACTGGAGGAGAAGATATCTGTTGAACAATTGTCTTCCAGGTTTGCTGTCGGCAGGCGAAACTTTGACAGGCGGTTCATAAAAGCAACCGGGAATACCCCCGTTGAATATTCGCAACGGGTAAAAATTGAATCGGCCAAAAAAGCATTAGAGATTAGCCGTAAGACGATCAATGAAGTGATGTATGAAGTTGGTTATTCTGATGTGAAAGCTTTTCGGGAAGTGTTCAGGAAGATAACAGGAATGTCGCCATTAGAATACAGGAGGAAATACAATAAGGAAGCGGTGGTATAAAACAATTGAGATATTTCACGGCAAAACGCAAAGAGTATCGCAAAGACGCAAACTGACCATTAGCGACTTATGTATTAATTCTTAGCGGCTTTGCGTGAAACAATTGTCTCTTCTACTCTTTCGGCTCCCACAATTGGATTTTATTTCCTTCAAGATCCAGGATATGAATAAATTTTCCATAATCATAGGATTCGATCTTGTCTACGATCGTTACGTTTTCCTTTCTTAATTCTTCCACGAGGGCTTCCAAATTCTCGACCCTGTAGTTGATCATAAAGTCCTTGGTGGAAGGCTCAAAATATTTTGTGTTTTCTGCAAAAGGATTCCACTGGGTAACCCCTTTCTTAGTACTGTCGTCGATCTCCCGCCATTCAATGCTTGCTCCATAAGGCGTTGTCTCGAAACCAAGATGCGTTTTATACCATTCGTTCACCGCTTTTGGGTCTTTGCATTTGAAGAAAACGCCTCCAATACCTGTTACTTTTTTCATTGTCGTAGATTTATGTTTGTTGGAAATTCCATTAAAAGCAAAACCTAACAGAAAGGAAGCCGCGATCAATAGGGTTGTCAGGATGGTCCGTTTCATGGTTGCTGTTTTATGTTTACTCTCTTAATATCTTCTCCATTTTCTTCCCCTTTGCCAGTTCATCGATCAGCTTATCCAGCCAGCGCATTTTCTGGATGAGTTCGTCTTCGATGTCTTCCACCCGGTAACCGCAGATCACCCCGGTAATTTTTGCCGCATTGGGGTTCATACGCGGTGCTTCCGCGAAAAAGGTTTTAAAATCACTTTTTTTATCGATTTGTTGTTGCAGGGTCTTTTTGTTGTAGCCCGTCAGCCAGAAGATGATGGTATCAAGCTCTTCTTTGGTACGACCCTTTTTCTCTGCCTTTTTAATGTACATTGGATAGACGCTGGAAAATAAAATTTTATAGATCCTTTCTTTATCCATGTTGGTAAATATAAAGGTTGTTGGCAACGATCCGGATTTAGCGTTGGGCCGGTCTAATTTAGGAAAACTTCCGGTGGCCCCCGCAAATGGTTCTCCTTAATTATGGGTCAGAGCCACCCGTTTTAGGTTGGTGACAAAACTCCTGTTGCAGGACTGCTCGAGGTCTTACAGGCAATGTCAACGGTTTGCAATAAGCTATGCTGAATACCCCTTTATGTTAATGATTTGAGTTGCTAAGTCTACCGTTCCAATGCCCCACACCTGAAGCGTATTCACCCAGGTATAGTTTTTATAAGAACTGAATAAAGTAATATTTTCTCTTAAATCAGAAATACTACTGTCTTTTCTTGGGATACAGATACCATCAGCTTTTAAAGAAATTTTCTGTCCATCTTCCGTAGTTATTTCTGCATGAATGTCAAGCTCCATACGACCGTCCGGACGAAACCATAGATAGTCAACACCCTTGACCGTGCCTTTTATTTTTTCACCGGTGGCAGGCCCTTCGAAGTATACATCGAAGCGGGCACCTTCTGGTGGCATTACCACTTTTCCCGACATCAGTTCTCCTAAACTGGTTCCGTATTCTGTCAAACCGGTAATATTCAGGGTATACTCGTATAGCAGCTCCCCTACTTGAATTTGGCTCATATTATTTTATTTTTTTGCCTACTCTGATCGGTTTTCGGCTTAACCCGTATATTGACGTAAAATAATACTGTTAAACATATTTTGAATAGCTTGACAGACAACGGACAGGGTTTTGTGCAGGTTGGGAAATAGAATTCCGTCTGCCCGGAACCTGGGGTTTTATTTTTTAGATTCTACTTTTACAGGCTGTGCAGCAGATTCATGGGCATAAATTATTTTCCATTCATTGTCTTTTTTGCTAAACAGCATACTACCTACATAAGGGTCAATTTTCATCTTCTCACCTGTCTTGAGTTCAAACTCATTGTTTCCTGTCCAGGTGCACATAATTAAGTCCCTTGAAAGAAATTTGAAGTCCTCCTTAACAGTTGTAAAGCTCATACTTTTAACTGTCTTGAAGGATTCAGTTTGAACCTTCATCATTTTTGTAAAATCTGTAACTGATGCGTCAGGGCTAACAATTTTAAAATCGGGGTCATTGGAATAAGGTTTTAATGCTGCCTCTGCATTTAGTTCTTTAACGCCGTTAATAATTTCGTTAATCCGTCCTGAAATTTCTTTTTTGGCAACTTCTTTTTCGCTGGCAGATAATTCTGTCGTTTGGGTATCTGCTGCATTTTTGTTGTCATTAGTCCGACAACTAAAAAGCAATACCGAAAAGCAAAGAAATATGCTTGTCAAAATTTTGTTCTTTTTCATTTATTATTTGTTTGAGATTAATTGCGAATTAAGGTCTGCACGATTACAGCCAACCTTTTGTTGGTTGTAGTTGTTCTCAATTGTCAATCACTAA
>JANMKG010000311.1:0-3507 GCA_031371915.1 Chitinophagaceae bacterium
TAACCTTAACCACCAGCCAGTTTAACCCGCTGCCAGAGCAACTACCTTATATTCCATGACCGATGATTTCACCGCGGGTTACGGGTATACCCCTTTATATTATATGATCAACCCGGATTATTTCCCATCGGCAGGAACCTACCGAGTCAATGTCAAAATATACTCGAAAACCTACGATGGATATGAGCGGGAAGAAGACCAGGACAAATGGCCCTTTATCCAGGAGGGATTTGATTTTACATTGCGGGACGCTGATATCGCCACCTTGAAGAAAAACAGCCTGGCTACCCGGGAGCGGATGGAACAAAATGCTTTCGCCCTTGATAAAATGCCTCCTGTTTTTTCCAACCCTGGCAAACTCACTGATCCAAATGCCACGACGGCGAAGATCGCTGCCATCCTGAAAAGAGATCTTCCCGGCAGGGCCATCATAAAATGGGTCGCCGAACAGTACAACGGTGCTTATTGGAGTATTGCCAAAGATGATTTTGGGCTGCCGCGTTATAAATATTTCAATCCCCATATCTGGATGGCTTATAAGGCGGATGGGAAATGTTTCGTAGGATATATCACCCTGCGGCAGGTCTACTCGGGAGGGGGGACATATGGACAGTTGGAAGTGGCCTGGACCTCTACCAAGGAGGACAGGGTGATTGATTGTGATAAAGTGAAATAGCTGATTGTTCTGCTTTAAAATTTAATATATGAGATCACTATCCATTTCGGTTATTATTTTATTTCTGATTATTTCAGTTCCTGGACTTTTTACCAGTGAAAGAAAGGACAACATGAGTAGCTGGACTCGATTACCTGGGAGTGACGGCAAAGACATCACAATTTCGGAGAAGGGTGAATTCTACTTGGTCAACACCGCCGGCAAGGAGTATAAATACAACGGTACGAAATGGGAAGAGAAACAAATTTATAATGGTCGCATTAAGATCCATGGGTATAATATGGGCAAGCAAGCCTGGTACCTGGGTGAAAGTGGGTTGATTTGGACGATGAAGCAAAAAAGCAGTTCCGGCTATTGGTATGATGCTCAAGAAAACCTTTTTCCAAAGGGAAACACGGGAATTAAGGACCTGGCGATTGACAGCACAGGCCATTTGTTTACTGTCGAAAGCAATGGCGATTTATATGTATATACTGGATGGGGCTGGTCGAAATTGGGCGGAAGTGATGGATCCCGGATTGGCGGAGGTGCAGAGGTATGGCTGGTGAACACTGTTGGTAAAATATACAAGTTCATAGGGAATAGGAAATTCAATATTGGACCTTCACCTGACCAGGGCTGGAAACAAATGCCTGGTGCATTAGGCCGTGATATAGCTGTAGCTAATGATGGTTCCGTCTGGATGGTGAACCAAGCCGGTACAATCTTTCAATGGAATGGCAACGGGTGGAATAAGCTGGATGGTAGCGATGGTTACCGGATTGCTGCCAATGCTGGCAAGGTGGTCCTGATCAACACAGAAGGGGAGATTTATACGCGAAACTATTGAATCGTTTCATAAATCATTAACCTTAAACCTTAAAATATGAAACAGCTGTTCATGAGTGCGGGCTTTTTGTTGGCCTGTCAATTTGGTTTTTCACAAGTTGTCCGTGACCACAAAGCCAACACAATCAAGGAACCCGTTAAAGCTGAAGTGAAAACTTTCCCGGCCGGTAAAGAAGTTATTTTATATGAAAACCCCAACTACAACGGGCGGTTCAAATCGATGGTAGTGGGTCAGTACAAGCTTGACGATTTTAATGACCTGGGTTCATCAATAACAGTTCCTGCAGGTCTTGTGGCTGTTATTTATGAGCATGCAAACGAAAAAGGCGGCTATGGCAATTATGTCGACCTGATGGAGGATTGCCCGGATCTCTCGTTATATAATTTTAATGGCAAGACATCTTACGTAATTGTATTTAATCCTTCCTCCAGGCCCGGGTATGTTTGGGTAAGGAACAGGATGAACAATAACCAGTTTGTTCCCGGGCATTGGGAAAGAGCAAGAGCCGATGGGACGCAGCCGGAGAATTCTCCCCCCGGGGTTGTTTCTTCTTTATCAGAATCGGGAACTCCTGATGATTATACCTATTCCCCGCCCGCTTCTCCCGCCGAGATCAATGAGTTTAATGATATCAGGGCGAACCAACTAAATGTAGGTGTGCTGGATGGGGAAACCACCAAAGCTTTTTATTATCACCATAACCAGCCAGGTGAAGACGTGTATAAATATAATAAGGTGATAGACCCGGCAAGGTTACCCGGGAAATTCTTTGACTGGGCGGCTAACGAATTAGGACGGGCTGGTATATTGATCAGGCCCCTTGGCGCGATCGTGGACCTTGCCGGTGATATTAAAGACTGGATATTCGGGTCAAGTTCCACCAAGATGAATATTGATTGCTGGTATCCTGTTTCTGAATTCAAAACGACGGTATGTGGTAAAATGAAAGGCGATGCTTTTGTCTGCGGCCAGGATTACCTGCATACAAAAGTGACTGTGGATAAGGACCTGAATTATGAGATTTTTCCATACGACCGGTTCAAACCAATGCTCATCAACCGGTGGATCGGTGATAAGTTTGATGTAATTGAAGGCGAAGTAAAATCAACCAACCTGGCTAACTTTAATACCAGCACGGGAAAATCTACCGAAACCCTAACACCCCGCAACCCCTTATTATTACAGGTCAAAAAAGACGACAATGTTTGTTTGTATGGTCCGTGGATGGGAGATATCCTGGACCTGAATGCCAAGTTGCCGGTACCGTTTACCGATACCAAGATAGAACTAGTAAATATTGACCTGCGGAATAACAACGAGATACACCCCGTGAACCAGTTGTGGAAGAAAGTGGGGAATGAGCTCCAGCTTACCGCAATTGTAGACGGGACCGGTTACTTTGAAAAGACCGGGAATGGTGAAATAGCTGCTTCGGGGCTTTACCAGCGGATGCGTTTTTATATCGCCTTCCTCCTCCCCGCCGAGCAGCCAGGGTTTAAACAACCAACCCGGGAGTATAACATTGACGGAATAGCTTTTGACGCGACTGATTATCCTGTGCTGGATGTCAAGCCTGAACTATTAACCTTAAAATATAAAGGCGCGACCTGTATAAAAGTAAATGATAATTCACTGGTCAGGCTTCAAAAGACCCACAAAGTGTTTTTTGATAAAGTAAGAACGAGGGCTGATGGTTCTTTACAGGGATATATCGTAGTGGAGACAGAACCTATCAGCAAGAAGGGCGGGTCCATCAATATTACAGTAAAGGACCTGACACCCCCGGGCCGTCCTGTGATACCAAGAGATAAAGTGCCGGTCAAAGTGAAAGAATGATTTTTTCTAGCTGATAATAATTAACAGGGCATTGCCGAAAACCTGTAAAAGAGTAGGCGATTATATTAAAATTCTATTTATGAAATGCATTTTAATTTCCGTTGCAACAATTTTTTTGCTTAATACAGGCAGGGCACAATTAAGAACAGATGCTAAAGCACCGACA
>JANMKG010000332.1:0-9543 GCA_031371915.1 Chitinophagaceae bacterium
GATACTGACAGTAACTTCAAAGTTATTCTTAGTTTGAAACTAAGAATATCAAAATTAACATGTCAATTCGAATGTTATTCGCTTGACTTACCTTATTGTTTTTATCCCGGTGGCTACCGGAATAAAATGCTATTGTTTCCCAACTTTCAAAGATCTTTTGGCCTTCCTTCGCTTCGCCCGGGATGACAATCCCAAGCTTAGTTCCGGCTTACCCTGTACCCGTTTTTTGAACGGGAGTGCAAAGGTAAGGGCCGTTTTATTTCTACCAAATTTTCCGGCATTTATTTTTCAATAAAATTCGAATCTTTCGGCGTGAAAATCAACCTGTTTTGTGAAGAACTGGTGGTACTTAGATTGAATCTAAGTACAGCCTTTTTTGAGGCGGACGGCAAAGGTAAGACTTTGTAACTTACCAGCAAACTTTTAGTGACTGTTTTGTTCACATTTGCCTCACAGTGCATTCACAATATCTTCAGAGAACTATCCCGTTTTATTTGAACGGGCGGCGAAGATAAGGGTGCAGCAATTGCCAGCCAATAAAATACCGAACAAATTTGTTAATTATCAATGAAATGCAGCCGTGCAAAGGGATTCAGCGAGACTGTTTTTTGAAAGATTTTTTTTGGAATAACACCGCTTCCAAAACAAGGTTTTAGAAGTGCATTGGACCTGGTTAATGCCGGGGAAGGCTAAAAGCCACGCCAGGCGAAGATTCTGTCAGGATAATTCCGCGGGGTATTCAACGGATAACAACACCAACCCCTGCGCCGGTACCGCGAAACTTGCCAGCGTGCAATCCCTGGCCATAATGATATCCCTGAATTCCTCCAGGCTTAGCTTTCCCCGGCCAATCTTAAGCATCGTGGCGGTGAGTGCACGCACCATCCCCCTCAGGAAACGATTAGCTTTAACCTTGTAAACAAGGCAGTTACCTTCGGCCGACCACTGACTTTCTATAATAGAACAGACGAAAGTTTTTACCTGTGTATTGCGTTTTGAAAAAGATGTAAAATCGCTGTACTCCTTTATTATGGATGCCGCTTCCTGTAATTTTTCGATATCCAGCCTATAAGGGAAATAAAAAGCCCGGTCCTTTAAAAAAGGATCTTTCTGCCTGTAGATATAATAATTATACTCCCGGCTCCGTGCATCAAACCGACAATGCGCAGTATCCGGGACCTGTTTCAATCCTTTAACAACAATGTCTTCCGGTAGTACCGCATTCATCTTATAGATAAAATTCTTTGCGGTCTCCATTCCCTTCCATTGATCCACAGCAATCATCGTATCAAAATGAAAAAAATTCTGCCGTGCATGTACACCTGCATCTGTGCGGGAAGAACCTGTCATCACGATCTTTTCTTTTCGCAATATTTCAACTGCTTTTTCTACTTCCGCCTGGATAGTGTTCGCGTTATGTTGAGCCTGGAAACCGCTGTAAGCAGTGCCTTTGTAAGAAAGTTCAAGGAAATAACGGGGCATGATTGATCAGTTACGGATCATGGCACGAAACCGGTTGATATAATATTCATCCCGCAATTCCCCCGCGAGTGCGGGAAAATTATACAGGTCTGTTACCCGGCCATTCGCCAGGTCGAAAAAACGATACTTCGCTTCGTCGTTCAAAAACAACGTGCTGAGATTTTTTACCTGTGTAGTTGAGAAACATTTTGTTTTAAAATATTTCTTCGCACTGCCCAGCATCTCCTCATCATTCTTACCGGAAGCCATGGCTTTACGTAACTTGAAGAAATCATTTTCATCAGCTGTTTCCTTACAATTGCTATTGATCCCTGATGTACCGATAGGGGGAGACGATAATATCTTATAAGCGGTGACAGCAGCTTGAGGTGCATGGCTCGAACTATCAGCCGATATGCTTTCAATAAATTTCTTTTCTTCTTTTACTGGTTTAGGCTCTTCGTTCACCGCGGTAACGGCTGGGAGGGGGTTAGGGATAACAAGGCTAACAGTATCCTGCACACCATTCGGATAAGTATCGATGAAAACCAGGCCCAGTCCTTCTGCGACCGTGCTGGCAGATAGCTTACGGATCTGTGAAGATCTATAAACAGACTCGGGGTCATTTGTTTCAATGACCGCGGCTGTTTTTACCGGCTCTTCCTTTATTACCAAGGGTTTTTCCTCTGCTTTAGTCACTACCGGCTGTTCAATTACTTCCGCGGGTTTGCTGATCGCTATAGATTCTTTAGGTTCTGTTTTTGTTTCCGGCTTAGGTTCTTCCTTTTTTACAACGGTAGTTTCTGTAACGACCGTTGGTTTGATGGTTGCGGGTTCTTTCGTTTCAGTTTTGGGTACTACGGCTGTCTCCATCACTTCAACCGGCTTTGTAACCACCGGTTTACTTTCCACTTTCGGTTCTTCCTGCTTAGGGGTTTCCTGTATCGCCACTTCTGTTTTTTTCTCTTCCACTTTCGGCATCACGGGTTTCTCTTTCAGGGAAGGATCATCAGCCGCTTTGGAAAGAATCTCCGTAAACGGAGAAACATCTTTATTTTCCGTTTTCTGTTTTTCATCTGCGCCGGCATGACCGGAGACCGCCATCTGTACCGCCAATGTCTGCAGGTCAAAAAGCCCCCAGCCTTTCTCCCCGAAATTCTTCAGCAAATAGCCGTGATCTTTCTTATTGATAGCGACACTGAAGTTCTGTTCCGGCCATTTGGCTTCGGGGAACCCGATACTGAAATTATAGGTGCTGTCGAGGAGTTTGGAAAGAATGAGATACCCTGCTCCCGAAGAGCTATAGACCTTCTCCTTCATCTTTACATAAAAAGGCTGATCGGATTCCGACTGGACATACACAAAATATACCTTTTGGGAAAAGGCCGTCAATACAGCCAGGGAGAATAAGAGGGAGAGGTGAAGTTTTTTCATTTCTGAGGTATTGGGTGCTCCTCCAAAATTACTCAAATACTTCGATTTTGTTCATCTCCAATGCAATATCTTGTTAAATAAGGTAACCTTCTATCCTTTTAATACGTCAGGAATTGAACGGCTGTTCTAAATTTGCCGCACTTAAATCATTTATATGAAGAAAATATTGTTTGCCCTTTTCTTTTTAGGATCGGGATATGTTTTACTGGCCCAGACACCGGGTCAGTTGGCCCCGAAAACGACTGACACTTCCTGGAAAAAAGAATACCGGGAAACGGCTACCCGCATCAATGATCTTATTCATACGAAACTGGATGTAACGCCTGATTTTAGCAAATCATATCTCTACGGTAAAGCATGGATAACCTTAAGACCTCATTTCTATGCTACCGATTCCCTGAACCTTGATGCCAAGGGGATGGAGATCAAAAAAGTGACCCTTGTAAAAGGAGTCCAGCAAATTCCGCTGAAATATGATTACAACGACTGGAACCTAAGGGTAAAACTTGACAGGACCTACAAATCCTCTGAGTCTTATACTATATATATTGAGTATACGGCCATGCCCGATGAATTTGATAAGAAATACAACGATGGTGACATGCTCGGAATAAAAGGAATGTATTTTATCAATCCCAAGGGAGAAGATAAGGACAAGCCAACCCAAATATGGACACAGGGAGAAACCGAATCCAATTCGGCATGGTTCCCAACGATCGACAAAACGAATCAAAAAAGCACGGAAGAACTTACCGTAACAGTAGATAGTAAATATGTAACACTAAGTAATGGCAAATTAATTTCGCAAAAGAAAAATGCAAACGGAACCCGTACCGATTACTGGAAGATGGATCTCCCCCATGCTCCCTACCTGTTCTTCCTGGGTGTAGGTAATTATGCAATTATAAAAGATAAATACAAGGATAAGGAAGTGAATTATTACGTGGAACCCGAATATGCTTCCGTTGCTAAAAAGATCTTTGGGAATACCCCGGAGATGATCGCATTCTTTTCCCGCGCTACCGGCGTGGATTATCCCTGGATAAAATATTCACAGATCACGGGGCGGGATTTTGTTGCCGGCGCTATGGAGAACACTACCGCTACCCTTCATCAGGAAAGTGCCCAGCAGGATGCCCGCCAACTGGTGGATGGCAATAACTGGGAAAGCACGATCGCCCACGAATTGTTCCACCAATGGTTTGGCGACTATGTAACCACGGAAAGCTGGAGCAATATCACTGTAAATGAATCCTTCGCAAATTTTAGTGAAGTCTTATGGTTTGAATACAAATACGGCAAAGACGCAGGAGATGAACAGAATTATAATGACATGCAGGGCTACCTGCAAAGCGGCAGTGAGAAAAAAGATCTTGTCCGGTTTTATTACGCCGATAAGGAAGATGTATTTGATGCCGTAAGCTATAATAAAGGGGGTCGCATCCTGAATATGCTGCGAAACTATGTAGGTGACAGCGCTTTCTTTAAATCCCTTAATAATTATCTGACGACCAATAAATTCAAATCCGCGGAAGCCCACCAGTTACGGCTTGCTTTTGAAGAAGTGACGGGTCGCGACCTGAACTGGTATTTCAACCAGTGGTACTTCGGCAACGGGCAGCCCACGGTGGATATCGATTATGTATATGATGATTTTGCGGGGAAAGTTCATGTAATCGTTAAGCAGACTCAGAAAACGGGGAAGTTATTCAAATTACCCCTCGCTGTTGACATTTATAACGGTGCCAGTAAGACCCGGTATAATGTATGGGCGAATAATGCCGTGGATACGTTCACCTTCAACTATTCCAAAAGACCCGACCTGGTAAACGTAGACGCAGATAAAGTAATGCTGTGGACCAAGAAGGACAATAAGACACTTGACAATTATATACACCAGTATAAATATGCAGGCAATTATGTGGACAGAAGGGAAGCGATCGATTTCGCCTCGAAGAAATTAGATGATCCCAGGGCGGTTGACCTCTTGAAAACAGCGTTGACAGATAAATACCAGGGGCTCCGGAATTTTGCTATCAGCAAAGCCGACCTGAGAAAGGATGCGTTGAAGAATAGTTTTGAACCGGTGCTGGAAACCCTTGCGAAAACTGATAAATACGCGACCTTCAGGGCTGCCGCTCTCCAAAAATTGGGTGAGTACAAAAAACCTGAATACATAGCGTTATTTAAATCCGCTACCAATGATTCCTCTTATACTGTTGCCGGTAATGCGCTGACGGCTTTGGGCAAGGTTGATCCTGCCCTCGGAACAGCCGTTGCAAAACAGCTTAGCAGCAAACCCGCCAAAGGTATCCTGAAAGGTGCCATCATGAATGAGATCGTAAAGTCTGGTGATGAGAGCATGGCCGACAAGATCATCGGTGATTTTGCCAGCATGCCATTGGGACAGGAAAAATTCCAGGCACTAAATACCCTTGGTACTTACCTGTCTGCCATTAAGAATCCTGAAAAAGTAAAATGGGGGGTGGATGAGATTGTAAAGTTCAGGGAGAAAGTACCTGAGAATTTCAGGAACCAAACCGATCCTTTTATAAATGGCGTAATACTGAAAGGCATATTGACCAAAAAAGATAAAGATGCAAAAGAGAATGCTGGTAATGCTTCATTGAGGGAGCTGGCCGATTATATCAAGTCGAAATTGCCGGAAGAAGATAAGAAGGGATTTTAGAATATCGAATATTGAACAAGGAATTAAAAACGCCGGAGTGTATTACTCCGGCGTTTTTTTATTTCATCATTTTAAATTCCTTGTTCTTCAGTTCATCATTCATCACCAGCTACCGCTCGCTCCGCCTCCGCCAAAACTACCTCCACCAAATCCACCGAAGCCGCCACCACCGCCGCCGCCGCCACCGCCACCCCATCCGCCACTGCTTCGACCGCCGGCATTTCCCAGCATGCTGCCGATGATCCAGCCTGCACCCGACATGGTTCCACCGCTCCCCCTGCCACCACCAAAAGCACCCAGCAAAAGGAACAAAATGATAAGACCCAGGATGGAGCCCCACCCGCTCCCACTTTTCTTTTTCCCATAGTTGGCCGGGGCTTTATACTCGCCTGCAGCTGCTTTAATGATATCATCCGTAGCGCGGTCAAGCCCGCGGTAATAATTGTCCTCTTTGAAAGAAGGCGTCAACGAATTATCAATAATACTTTTTGCCGTGATATCGGGGATGGCGCCTTCCAATCCATACCCTACTTCAATTCTTACTTTATGATCATCCTTTGCGACCAGTACGATCGCACCATTACTGAATTCCTTTCCGCCTATCTCCCATTTCCTTCCTAGTGCCAGGCCGTATTCTGAGATATCATAACCATCAAGACTGGAAATAATAACGATGGCAACCTGTGTAGATGTGCTATCGTTATAGGCCACGAGTTTATCCTCGAGGGCCTGGATCTGCGGAGCCGTAAGAGTTCCTGTATAATCATTGACCAGTTTTGGCGGGCTTGGCCGGGCAGGGATCGCTTTTTCGATCTGTGCGATAGCACAAAATGAAAAAAGAAAGAATATGACGGTAAGAAAGATTTTCATGAATGTTATCTGCCAAATTGTATATCGTCTGAAAGTTCATTTTTATCATTCTCCGTATAAGGAAAGAACTGTTGCAGTGCATGGCCGATATCCTCCACGCAGCCCGCTATTCCCACGGCATAATTTTCCCGGTTAAAATCCCTCATCATTTTAATGACTTCGGTATTCCAGTAATCTGTTCCTACTTTACGGTGAATGCCCTCATCCCCGAAAACAGCGAACTGCTGGTCCTTTATCGCCACGTATACGAGCACGCCATTCCGCTCTTCGGTTGCCTGCATACCCATTTGAGCAAACAATTCAACTGCCCTGTCGAGCGCATCCATATAGCTGCAACGGCTTTCTACAAATACCCTTACTTCTCCACTGGTGGCTCGTTCCGCTTTTTGTATAGCAGAAACAATAAGGCGCTGCTCTTCTTCACTGAAGAATTTTTTCTTACGTCGGAGGAAGGAAAACATTCCGGTACCGGTTATTTGATATTAAAATTCACATCCGGCGCTTTGTCTGAACCCGGGTCGGATTTATAGTAGGCTTTCTCTTTAAAACCCGCGATACCAGCAATTAGATTTTTCGGGAATCTTTTTACTGTCAGGTTGTAATCCTCCACGGATTTGTTGTAATCCTGGCGGGCCACATTGATACGGTTTTCGGTTCCCTCGATCTGTGTCTGGAAATCCTGGAATGATTTGGTGGTCTTGATATCGGGATAGTTCTCGACATATCCCATCAGGTTGGAAAATGCACTTTTCATCTGGCCCTGTGCCTGCTGGTATTTATCCATGCTTGCCTGGTCATTTGTATTTACGGTGGTGGATCCGAGTTTCGCCCTTGCTTCCACCACATCCTTTAACAGTGATTTTTCAAAGTTGGCGGATGCTTCGATCGTTTTGATCACGCTGCTGTACAGGTCGGTACGACGCTGGTAGTTCGTTTCCACGTTACCCCAGGATTTTTTTACGCCCTGGTCTCCTTTTACAAGGCTGTTGTAACCACTGCATCCCCATACACCCAGTATCAGTACCAGGCCGAGGACAATGTATAAACTTAAATTGCGCGTTCCTTTCATGTTTGTAGTTTTTATTTGAGGTGCTAAAATTAGTGTATTTGGTATTTCAGCAAGCCAAATTTTCGGTTGGTCAAGTACTATTGCCGGTGAACGGCGGATTGTCTACCTCTGCGGCATGATTTTAGTCGCCGGCTTAACCGATTCATTCCCGCTAAACCTCCCTTTTATGCGCCTTTTGAAAAAAACATACTGGCTGTTATTGAGTTCGCTCCTCGCCTGTTCGCAGTGTAAAAGATCCAATAATGATTCAAACAATACCGCCGGCGCCGGGCCGGTCGTTCTGAAAGACTCGGTCCTTGTGGAAGGATTGACTTACCCCTGGGAGATCCTCTGGGGCGCTGATAATTTTATCTGGATGACGGAAAGAGGCGGAAAGATAAGCCGCATCAATCCCGCAACAGGAGTTGTTACGCCGGTGTATACTATCACCGAAGTTGTAGCCAATGGTGAAGGCGGGTTGTTGGGGATGATTTTACATCCTGACTTCTCCGTCACGCCGCAGGTCTTTGTGACGTATAATTATGATGCTGGTGGGGGTTATAAAGAAAAAGTTGTGCGCTTTACATATAATGGCACGACCCTTACCAACCCGGTGACCATTATTGATAATATCGCGGCTTCCCCGATCCACAATGGATCAAGGCTTGTTATTACACCCGACCTGAAATTATTTATCAGTACCGGTGACGCATCCAACCAGGCACTGCCGCAAAATACTTCCACCCTTAATGGAAAGATACTCCGACTGAACCTTGATGGCAGCATTCCTCCCGATAACCCTGTTCCCGGGAATCCTTACTGGAGTTTTGGCCATCGCAACCCACAAGGACTGGTGTATGCGAACAATATCCTTTACAGCAGCGAACACGGACCCAGCACGGATGATGAAGTGAATATCATTCAAAAAGGAAGGAACTATGGCTGGCCGGATGTAACCGGGTTTTGTAACACGGATGCAGAACAAAATTTTTGCGCTGCAAACTACCTTAAGGAACCGATGAAAATATGGACGCCTACAGCTGCTGTTTGTGGTCTTGACTACTATAATAATAACGCGATCCCACAGTGGAAAAACTCATTGATCATGGTTTCATTAAAAGACTCCCGTTTCTACCAGCTAAAACTGAACAATAGTTTCAACGTCATTACCGGGACCAATGAATACTTTATAAATGATTATGGAAGAATGAGGGATGTATGCGTTTCCCCTGCTGGAACTATATATATCTGCACAAGTAATGGAACTAATGACAAGATCATTGAAGTGAGAAAACAATAATACACTAAAGAAGTTTAATCCACTTTCCTCATACAAATGAAATTATATCCATCCACTTTCATGTTATTATAGAAATTCCCGGTATACCAGTATTTCGTAACAGCCTGGTTGGCATTCGCTTCAGTCGACGTCCAGATACTGGCCCTCTCTCCTACCATGAACTTTTCTTTGAAAGCGTACAGAGCATCCGCTTCTTCTTTAGCAGGTAAATACCAATCGTCTTTATTCCCGATGACCAGTTCACTGCAAAGTTTAGCAGCATACGGTTTCCCTTCAAAGTTATCGTTGTTACCGACAGCTGCTACGATCGCTTCTGTATTACTACTTCCATTGCTTTCGCTATTGGCCGCATCAGCAGGAACTTTTTTCTCATACCCACCCCAGGTTACTTTGCCGCTGGAGGTCATATCGATGGCTTCGTATTTATTACCCTTATACGTTAGGGGGATTATCTTCTGAGCCAAAACAGGGTGGATCGCCAAAGAGAATAAGAATACAAGCAGGGATTGTCTTTTCATCGCAGTAGATTTAACAGTCGGGTTAAAAAATTATTCCAGGACAGCCGCAATACCCGGAAGAGTTTTTCCTTCAAAATATTCCAGCAGGGCGCCGCCTCCTGTGGATACATAACTTACTTTATCGGCAAAGCCAAATTGGTTGACCGCGGCCACGGAATCTCCACCCCCTACTAATGAAAAAGCGCCGTCCTGCGTGGCATTGGCGATTGCGACGGCTATGGCT
>JANMKG010000339.1:0-7744 GCA_031371915.1 Chitinophagaceae bacterium
CCTGTCTTCTAAATCGAATTTTTTACTGTTAGTGTCCATACTAAATAAGTTTAAACGGAATGAAGAAGTGGATCCGATCACTTTCTAATTTCTTATTCCTTATTTCTCATTCCTTATTCTTCTGGAAAACTAATCTGAATAGATAATGTGAAGAAGGTTATTTGACGTGTAAAAAATGTTTTTTAACCGAGCTTATTCAACTCCCGCACAACCCGGCTAACAGGCAACCCCATTACGTTGTAGAAATCGCCGGTAATGGATTTAATACCTACTACACCGATCCATTCCTGGATGGCATAGGCGCCGGCTTTATCGTAAGGTTTGTATTTGTCAACATAGAATTCTATTTCATCGACCGATAAACGGTGAAATTCAACCTCCGTACTATCCGCAAAAGCGATCTCCTGTTCTCCTTTCCGGATCACAACCCCTGTTATTACACGGTGTTGCTCGCCGGACAAAGCCAGCAGGATACTAACTGCATCTTCCCGGTGTACGGGTTTGCCGATGATATTATCACCGAGAACGACGATCGTATCGGCGGCGAGTATAACTTCTTCTTTTGTTCTTTGTGCCTGGACGGCGAGGGCTTTATTGCGGGCAATATAAACGGCCACTTCTTCCGGGCTAAGGCCTGGGGGGAAACGTTCATCGGTCTCTTTTACGACGACCTCAAAAGGAACTTCCGCCCATTCAAGCAATTGTTTTCGCCGGGGTGACTGTGAAGCAAGGATTATTTTATTCATAGATTGAAATAGAAAAATAACATGGAAAGGATACCCGTAAACATGACCAGTTTGGTGAGAGTACTTAACTGGTGAAACTGTTTTGCGCTGCTGCTCTTTCTTAATTTAAACAATACGAACACCAGCGGGACAATAATGGCCACGATACTATAGGCAACGGGAAGCCACCAGCGGAACTGTAAAATATAGACTTGTACCAGCACGAGTAACGCGATCAGCACCACGAGCCAGACAGCCGTATACACTTTGGTGGCATTTAAACCCCAAACGACGGGCATCGTACGGCAGCCATACCGCGCATCTCCCGGCATATCTTCCATATCCTTGATCGCCTCCCGGATCAGTGAAATGATAAAAGCAAACCCGGCATAGAGGATCGCCAGGCGGAAAAACCGGTAGTGACTGCTGCTCCCTGCTCCTACCGCATCACCTAAATTCACCTTGGAGAAAAAAATGATGAGGATGGTCCAGGCAGTTAGTACGGAAATAACAATATTACCCGTCAGCAACTGCTTTTTAAAATTGGTGGAATAGAACCAGAGCAATGCCACACAAAGAATATTCGCGATGATCAGGTACCATTTCTGCAGGAAAGGGAGCGCCAGGATGGTGAGAAGGATGCCGGAAGCGCTAAGCATAAAATGCCAGGCAATGGCCCAGCGACGGTGAATGACCTTGTCCACGACCATTTTACCTGGTTTATTCACCTCGTCAATATTGATATCGAAATAATCATTGATGATATAACCTGCAGCAGCGATCAGCAGGGAAGCCAGCACAAGGAGAATGAACCGGGAAGTATCACCGGCCGGGATGGCTCCTTTATAAAGAGAGTGATAGATGCAAAATTGAAAAAGCACCTGGCTGAGTGCAATAAAGAAGAGATTGGGCAGTCGCACCAGCTTCAAAAAGGCTGCTATCAATCTCATGAATATAATTTGGTGAAAGATACAACAGAAGTCCGAAGTCGGAACCGGGATCCCGAAGTAAGTAGCCTCTCAAATTGGAAATCGGGAGAACCACAGATTAAAATTCCTCACAGATTGCACAGTGTTATCTGTGCTGTAATCTGTGGAATCTGTGGTAAACCAAACTATCCTCCGCCGGAGACCCCGGAGTAAAACCCAATCTTTTATTTAGAAGCTACATCTCCCCGGAAATGCCAGTGATCATTTAGCTTCAGTACTTTTTCGATCACGTCTCTCACGCAGGCATAGCCACCATTCTGCGGGGAGATATAAGCAACTCTTTCCCTTACTTCGTTCACGGCATCTGCGGGGCAGCAGGATAATCCCACGATCTCCATCACGGGCAGGTCCGGCAGGTCATCTCCCATATAAAGCAATTCTTCTTTCTTCAAGTGGTGCGTGGTCATATAATCCAGGAGAAATGTTTTTTTGTCGAGTACCGACATATAAACCTCCCGGATACCCAGTTTTTCCAGGCGATCGGCTACCTGCGGTGAATTCCCGCCGGAGATGATCGTTACCCGGTAACCTTTCGTAACGGCCATTTGCAGGGCAAAGCCATCCTTGATATTCATTCGCCGGGCCTGGAGACCATCTTCCAGCACAAGTACCGTCCCATCGGTGAGGACACCGTCGATATCAAAGATGAAGGTGGTGATGGGTTTAAAAAGTTCGAGAACATTCATGCCCCTATCCCCTAAAGGGGTATTTAGAAAATTAATTCAACTAAGTATTTTCAAATATAGTGAAAGGTTGTTACTCCCCTTTAGGGGCCGGGGGTTGGTTATCCCTCCACTCGTACACCCACGCACTTTGTATCATTTCCAGGTGGCCTTCGGTGCTTTGCTCTTTTGTTCCTTCAAAGCCCGGGATCTGCAGGATCCATTCAAGCAATTCTGTAAAACGGATGCGGTAGATCTTACCTTCATTAAAATCATCGCCAAAGCGTTCATATAATTTCTGGGCGATATCCTCGTGGTCGCTCCAGTTTATCGGGGGTTCAAAATGAGACATAATGTGAAAATATGAAAATGTGATAAATGTGAAATTGACAGGCTATCGGCTATGGGCTAATGGCTATTGGCTTGTTTTATTCTCCTAAAAATTGTGTCTGGTCGGGTAACAAAACTTCGATCTCGCCTTCACCTTCCAGCAACAGGGACTGGCAGCCAAGTCTTGAATTCAGCCGGGGATTCACGGCCCGGTCAATAAAATCTTCTTCTTTGTCACTGAGTTCGTCGATATGCTCCATCCCTTTCTCAATATAAAGATGACAGGTGGTGCAGGCACATACCCCGCCGCAGTTATGATGAAGGTCAATATCATTCTTCAGGGCGATCTCCAGCAATGTCTGGCCATCATCTACATTGGTGAATATCAAGGGTTCTGCACCTTTCTCCTCAAATTTGAATTTAACGGTATACATTTCTTCTTTTTTCGGTAGGCTACCGGAATTAGTGGTAACGGGAGGCAAAAATATCTGAAAAACAATGAAAAGACTTACTTGTTTGGGAAATCCGGCACGAATATCCAATTTCGAACAAGGAATGCCGAATGATGAATTTGCTTCGGAATTTCATCATTCCTTGTTCATCTGTTCGCCTGTTCAACCGTTCTTCTGCTGGATACTCTCCGTGAGCAAGAGATAAATATTTTTAAGCTGGGGATAATTCTTTAAAAGTTCCAGGTGTTTCTCAATGGTTTCTTTGTCGTGGCGCAGGGCCGGCCCGGTCTGGACCTGGCCGGGAGAAGTATCTTCGAGTCTTGAAGCTGTCTCTTCGATCAGGGGGACTAGCTGTTTAAAATCAAGCCCTTCTTTCCGGCAATAATCTTCTGCCAGTGTATACAGGTGATTTACAAAATTGCTCACGACCACGGCAGCCACATGCAATTTCAATCTTGCATCATCTCCCGCTACTACCACATGTTCGGCAGCAATAGAGCGCGCAAGTGATTCGAGTACTTTCGTGGTCTTTTCATCGATCCCGTCGATAGAAACAGGGATATCCGGCAGGGTGTCCATCTCCTTTCTTAAACTCTGCAGCGGATAGAAAACACCATAGTGGGCTGTCACTTTTTTCAATATTTCTTTAGGTACCGAGGCGGCCGTATGAGCAACTACTTTGCCCGGGAGAAAAAGATCGCTGGTAGCGTCCGCGATCGCATCATCACTAACGGCTACCAGGTAAACATCCGCCGACCTGTTGATCGTACTTTTATAACTGGTCGATTCGGAACCGAGTTTGTACGCCAGTTCCGAAGCCGCCGCTGCATGCCGGCTATATACCTGTATGATCCTGTGCCCCGCGGCTTTGAATTTTCTTCCCAGCACAGTAGCCACATTCCCCGAACCGATTATTACTATATTCATTACCCCAGGTGATTTTCTTTTTGACCAGCCCCCAATTCGTTAAGGCTGACGGTTATATTTCCTAACGTGTAAAACTACAACCTATTTTTGCCTTCTATGAAGTTATCGCAGCGTTTGGCGCTCAGTTATATCAGGGCAAAATTCAAGCTTCTCAGCGCCATCTCCAAAAAGAAAGCAGCTGAAAAGGCATTTGCGCTGTTTTGTACACCCCAGGGAAGAAATAAAAAGCCCCTGCCAAAAATATTTGCACAGGCTGAGAAGCTGCAATTCAGGCTGGATGGGATAATGGTACAGGGCTGGCGATGGAATCACCCTGCCCCCCGAAAAGCACTGATCCTTCATGGCTTTGAATCATCCGTCACCAACTTTGACCGTTATATCCGTCCCCTGGTAAAAAAAGGGTATGAAGTGCTGGCTTTTGATGCACCAGCCCATGGAAGAAGTGGCGGGACAAAGATCAGTGCTCCTCTGTATAAAAGAATGATACTGGAGATCAACAAGCGTTACGGCCCGGTCCAATCTTATATGGCTCATTCCTTTGGCGGACTGGCCGTATGCCTGGCACTGGAAGAGATCAGTCATACAAACGATTACCGGCTGGCGCTGATCGCCCCGGCCACAGAAACGGTTACAGCGATTGATTATTTTTTTAACTTTCTTCAATTGGATCCCGGGATAAGACCAGAATTTGAAAAGATAATTCTCCGGGAAGGGGGAGTGAATTCTGGCTGGTATTCCATCAAAAGAGCTATGAAGAATATCCATGCTGAAACACGCTGGTTCCATGACAAGGAAGATGAGATCACTCCCCTGTCAGATGTGCTCAAAGTAAAAGCAGAAAACCACTCCCACATTGAATTCGTAATTAGTTCAGGACTTGGACACCGGCGCATCTACCGGGACCATAAAATTTCCAAAGCAATCATTGATTTTTTATGAAGCCCTTTTTAATAATATTGTTTTTCTTTACCGGCAGTAGTTATTCCTGCTCAGAAAAAGAACTCACGATCATGCCTGGTACAATGGTCAAAAAATACACTTACCTCGCTTTAGGCGATTCGTATACTATTGGTCAAAGCGTAACAGCTGATGAAAATTTCCCCAACCAGGTTACGAAGATGATGAGCCCGGCGGCGATCTTTGAACCGGCCCGTATCATCGCCAGGACCGGTTGGACAACCGATGAACTTGAAGCAGGGATCATATCAGCACAGGCTGCACAACCCCTGCTCCCATCTTATGATTTTGTTTCTTTACTGATCGGTGTTAATAACCAATATCGCGGCCGGACAGTGGCCAATTATAAAACGGAGTTTGAGGAATTGCTCCGGAAAGCAATCAATTATGCAGGGGGAAGGGCTGACCATGTCGTAGTGCTTTCCATACCGGATTGGGGTGTTACTCCCTTTGCCAATGGAAGGGACAGGGACCAGATCGCCCGTGAGATCAATCAATACAATGCTGCCAACAAAGAAGTAGCAGAAAGCTACCATATATATTATATAGATATTACGCCCTGGACAAGGGAAGCAGCTACTGATTTTTCCTTACTGGCGCCGGATGGATTACACCCTTCAGGTAAAGAATATAAACGCTGGGCAGAGCGGATCACCGATTTTTTCAAATCAAAATTATAGCTGATTTCCAGCGAAATTTTCTGCGTAAGAATGCGCCAAGAAAAATGGTGGAAGAAATCATAAAACCTGATTTCCCGAAAAATTTATTATCCTTGTCCTAACTTGCGGCCGCTGAGAAGCGGTTTCTTCGTCCGCCGATGCATTTGCGAAGGCGGATGTTGTATATAATATAGTATCCATTATGGCGAAGAATTTATTGATAGTAGAGAGTCCTGCAAAAGCGAAAACGATCGAGAAGATCCTGGGAAGTGATTTCCAGGTAAAGAGTTGTTTTGGGCATATCCGTGATCTTCAGAAAGCCGGTATGGGCATCAATTTGGAGAAAAATTTTGAGCCCACTTATATCGTACCTCCCGAAAAGGAAAAAGTAGTGGCCGACCTGAAAAGACTGGCGGATAAAAGCGGTGAAGTATGGCTTGCAACGGATGAGGACCGTGAAGGGGAAGCCATCAGCTGGCACCTTTGTGAAGTTCTTGGTCTTGACCCCAAAACAACCAAACGCATCGTTTTCCACGAGATCACCAAACCGGCCATCCTTGATGCCGTCAACAATCCACGCAAACTCGATATGAACCTTGTCATGGCGCAGCAGGCAAGACGTATACTCGACCGAATCGTCGGGTTTGAATTAAGCCCTGTTCTCTGGCGTAAGATGAGTATGCGGAATAACCTGAGTGCAGGCCGTGTGCAAAGTGTGGCCGTTCGTTTGATCGCAGAAAGGGAAAGAGAGATCAATGCGTTTGTTCCTGTAAGTACTTTTAAGGTTGAAGCATTATTTACCGCTAAAGACCTTTCGGATAAGACCGTCACTTTTGTTGCGGAAGGGAAAAAACAAAATGCAGCGGAAGACGCAGAAGCATTTTTGAAAAGCTGTATTAGCGCCGATTATAAGGTAAGAGATATCCAGGTAAAACCCGGCAAGCGCTCTCCTGCCCCGCCGTTTACGACTTCCACTTTACAACAGGAAGCTTCCCGGAAATTGGGTTATGGTGTGGCAAGGACCATGCAGATCGCACAGCGGCTGTATGAGAACGGGTACATCACCTATATGCGTACCGACAGTGTGAACCTGAGCAATACAGCGCTTGGTGATATCACCAATACGGTCAAGAATATGTATGGTGAAAAGTACCACCAGTTCCGTAAATACAAGAATAAGAATGAAAGTGCCCAGGAAGCCCACGAAGCGATCCGCCCGACGTATACGAGCAATCCTTCTATCGAAGAAGCGGAATGGGCAAGATTATATGAACTGATCTGGAAAAGGACCATGGCATCCCAGATGGCTGACGCGGAGCTGGAAAAAACCGTCGCCAAAATTGAGATATCCACGAATAAAGAAGAACTCACGGCTTCCGGTGAAGTGTTGAAGTTTGACGGGTTCTTAAAAGTATACCGGGAAGATAAGGATGATGATGACCTGGAAGAAGACGCTAATGAAGGTATGCTGCCTCCCCTGGCAGTCGGTCAGCAACTACCGCTGAAAGAAATGAATGCCACGGAAAGATTCAGTCGCCCTCCTCCCCGGTTCACAGAAGCATCTTTGGTAAAAAAGTTGGAAGAACTCGGTATCGGGCGACCTTCCACCTATGCACCTACCATTTCCACGATCTTAAAAAGAGGATATGTAGAGAAAAGAGATAAAGAAGGAGTCGTGAGGTATTACAGTGTTTTTTCGCTGAGGGGAACAGAGGTCAGTAAAAAACTTGACAGTGAGAATACCGGGGCAGAAAAATCAAAATTATTTCCTTCCGACCTGGGACTGGTGGTCACCGATTTTTTGAAGCAATACTTTGATAATATCATGGACTATAGTTTCACGGCAAGGATCGAGGAAGAATTTGATGAAGTGGCGGAAGGAAAGATGAAGTGGAGTAATGTGCTCGAGGAGTTCTATACCCCTTTTAAAAAAGATGTTGACAATACCATTGAAAATGCGGAACGGATAAAAGGAGAAAGGGAACTGGGTGTGGACCCTGAAAGTGGTAAACCGGTAGTGGCAAGAATGGGCCGCTATGGCGC
>JANMKG010000356.1:0-1515 GCA_031371915.1 Chitinophagaceae bacterium
CAGTGATCCCATATACGCCGGCATTCTGTATCACATCATCTTTGTGAGAAATGGAAGCACCATTCTGCATAAGAAATGAAATATCATCCAGCAGTATTGAGCGTTGCCGCACCATTTCCGCCTCTTCGTATTTAGCTACCGGCCTGGACCTGAACTTCCAGATAGGCTGGTCAGGGCCGCCGCTGTAATCCCATTTGTCTATATAGATGGTATTGGTGCCGAGGCTTTTTACTTCGCTTTGGATATTTCTTTCCAGGCTGTTAACCGCTGCCAGCACCCCAATGATACAAAAGATGCCAAATGCGATACCTGTGAGGCTTAATATAGTGCGCAATTTGTTCACCCGTAACTCCTGCATGGTGAGTTTTAATGAACTGCCCAGTATGTACAGCATTTTGCGCATGTGTCAAAAGTAATGCAACAGGACCTACCGAAACAGGAAAATATTTAAGCGGTGGTTTTCACTTTTCACTTTTAACTTTTCGCTTTTAACTTATGCTATCGTTATCTTTGCCCACTTTTATGAAATACATTAATGAAATAAACCGGCGAAAGACATTTGCTATCATCTCTCACCCGGATGCCGGTAAAACCACCCTTACAGAGAAATTCCTCCTTTTTGGCGGCGCTATACAAACAGCGGGCGCAGTTAAAAGCAATAAGATAAAGAAACATGCTACGAGTGATTTCATGGAGATAGAAAGACAACGTGGTATCAGCGTGGCAACAAGTGTTATGACCTTTGAATACGATGGGCACCTCATCAACCTGCTTGATACGCCTGGCCATAAAGACTTTGCAGAAGATACATATCGTACGTTAACAGCTGTAGACAGTGTGGTGCTTGTGATCGACAGCGTGAATGGCGTAGAGGCACAGACAAGAAGATTAATGGAAGTAATTGCCATGCGCAAAACACCCGTCATCGTTTTTATCAATAAGATGGACAGGGATGGCAAGAACCGCTTTGACCTGCTGGAAGAGATAGAGAAAGAATTGAATATCCAGCTGCATCCGATGACAGTTCCTATCAACAGTGGTAAAGAATTCAAGGGCGTATACGATCTGCATAAAAAGAGCCTCGTCTTATTTACAGCCGGTACAAAAGCAAATGATGAAGATGTTGTAGAGATAAAAGACCTCAGCAGCGGTATACTTGAACAAAAAATAGGAGAGAAGGATGCGCATGTATTAAGAGATGATGTGGAACTGATCGATGGCGTATATGGTGAACTTAACCTGGAGGATTATCTCAGCGGTAATGTGGCTCCTGTATTCTTTGGATCAGCAGTGAACAATTTTGGCGTAAAAGAAATGCTCGACACCTTTGTTAGAATCGCTCCAACCCCAAGGCCGAGACAAACAACCAGCCGCCCTGTTAATCCGGAAGAAGATAAATTCAGTGGTTTTATATTTAAAATACATGCTAACCTTGATCCCAAGCATCGGGACAGGATCGCATTCCTCCGTGTATGCAGCGGAAAATTTGCGCGCAATACCTATTACAATCATGTG
>JANMKG010000375.1:0-2353 GCA_031371915.1 Chitinophagaceae bacterium
GGTAGAGTCCTGTGCTGCTATAGCAAGGGCCATCGATACCAGCAATACAGTGAGACTTAGTTTCTTCACACAGATACAATTTTAAGCTAAGAGATTAAATGAGAAAAAGGAGATAAAGAGTAACTATCGCCCACTCATTTATTTTTTGATCCGTATAAGAGTAGTAGATTAGGATAAGTGAGGATCTCTCCTTTTCCCTCCTTTTACTCTTAGTTTTTAATAACGTAAATTTAGGGCAAAATATTGATAATGACTTCGACTGTAGTTTATAACGGAGGCCTGCGAACTACCTGTACCCATCTTCGCAGCGGCTCCTCCTTCGAAACCGATGCCCCGGTGGATAATAACGGTAAAGGGGAACGTTTTTCTCCCACCGACCTGATGGCCACCAGCCTTGCCACCTGTATGATCACCGTGATGGGGATCAAAGCCCGGGCCCTTGGGTTTGACCTGGATGGAGTAAAGATCGAAGTCCTGAAGATCATGAAACAGGATCCACGGCGGGTAAGTAGTATAGAGTTAACTTTTCAAATACCCGATGCGCTGGTGGACACAGATGAGAAAACAAGAACGCTTTTAAAACATATTGGTGACACCTGCCCGGTGCGCTTAAGTATCCACCCGGATATTGAGGTGAAAGTGGATTGGGGAAAATGGAAATAGTTTATAGTTTGTCGTTTATGGTTTTTGGTTGGGGATAGTCTTCAAGATCGAATTTCCTATTGCACACTCGAGACATCTTTTTTTATTACAATATTCATTCTTCAATTCGATCAATGCCTGTGAATCGACTGCCGTCTTATTGACGATCCCCAATTGTTGAAATCCTTTTGTAATCATATTTTTTTCCCCGGCTGTTCCTTCCAGCCATTCCACCGCTTTTTCCTTGTAGTGATTTTCGTTATGATAATGGCCGTAGGTAAAAAGCATGGGCGCCAGCGTATTGATGATAATATTATTGATCATAGATTCACCCAGTCGCTTCTCTTTAAAAGCGGTTTCCTCGTCAAAACAATAATGATAATGCCAGTAATCGTTGGCCGTTACATCCAGCCATGTTTTAACATCTTTTACAGAAACAGCTTCTTTAATTTTAGTGAATAAATGACCAGCATGCTGAATGAGCATAGCCAATTGGGCAAGGCGGATGGTGGGAAAATTCCCCGGCCGCATCCGGAGAAAGAAGATGGGACTGCCACCTGGTTTGAGGCCATACTTCTTCTTATAGAATTTATATTCTTTCTGTAAGAGTTGAGGATAGGCCTCGTTAAATTCCCCTTCCAGCAAACCTGCCTGGCCCATCAATAATGCTTCCAGCTGATGGATCTGTGATTTATGTTTTCCAAGAATACCCAGTGGTATTGACCGGGCCATCGCTTCGAATGTGTCGGCATTGATCTTCATCCCAAAATTCCGGGCCAGCAGCCACCAGAAGGTTTCCTCCCAATGATGATTGTTCTGTCGCAGGTATTCTTCTGCGAGCGTAGCTTTTCGCAATAAACGCTCGATAAGCATCCGGTCCTTCCAGCTTTTCCAGGTGAGTCCGGGTACCAGTTGCACTATTTTTTCGCAGGGAATAAAAGAGCCTGTATGCATCAGGTCTTCATACCGCTGCAACAGGATACCGGAAACTCTTCCCTGCAACTCAAGGACCGGGATATCATTTTGCCTGCGATCATCTTCCCATACCACGTGGAGAATGACGTTCCTGTAATTTTTATCCGCTTGATGAAGGTGTTTGGTCCAGTCGGAAGTCTTGATATGTAATTCGACCGTGCCGGCCCAGGTTGTTTTACCGATCCTGATCTTCGCATCGGAAAAATCAGGACCCTGGTTGCTGTTATAATGACCTGCAAAAACGATCTCCACCGGCTCTCCTTCTACTGTGGTCAAACTCGATTGGTTGAAATACTGGAATTGCCAGATGAAATGGAGTAGCCTTTCTGTCATGGCGTCATAAAAAATGAGAAATAAGAAATTAGAAATAAGGAATGAGAAAGGGGAACGTTACTTTTTAGGCTTTTCGTTGTTTTTCGCCGTCTGGATACTTTTCAAGAAGATGGCCATTAATTCATTTGATTCATTAAGGGTCCTGTCTACTTTTGGATGGATCAGAACTGGTTTTCTTTTGATTATTTTTAAATTTATCCCCGACTCCCTGATCTCTTTCAGTACAAGTTTGATCTTATGCAAGAAATCTGCTTTTGATTCGGCCGCCTGTGCCTCGCCATAAATGAGTGCTGATGCAATCCCGCTTTTTGAGAGTTGATATTCAAGATTCTGACCAGCTCTGGAATTGGGCAATAGTTCGCAAACCTCAAGGCACATGCAGGCAAAATCAATAAGCCTGTCT
>JANMKG010000403.1:0-15269 GCA_031371915.1 Chitinophagaceae bacterium
GTGATTCCACTACTGTCTTGTTGCTCAATGCCTCCCGGCAGAAGATCATCACCGTAGTTTAGCGTTTGGGGAAAGTTATTGGACCCATCGATAACCTGCTGCTCTTTGATGCGGGTCATGGCTATTGGGAAGAAGATGCCAAACAGGGTTATTGGTGGGCAAAAGATGCAGCCCGTGATGATCCTTCCACCTGGTTATCCAACAGCGATCTCCGTGAACAGATCCGGAGTATCAAATCGGCGCATACCCTGCTGATCTCTGATGCCTGTTTCAGCGGGGGTATCTTCCGGACACGAAGCGGCAACGAGATCCAGAATGCTACTACGGATATTCAATTGCTCTATAAGATGCCCAGCCGCCGGGCCATTACCAGTGGTACTATGACCGCTGTGCCGGATAATTCTATCTTCCTCCAATACTTTTCGAAAAGACTGGCAGAAAATCAAAGCCGGTTCATTTCGTCGCAACAATTGTTCGACAGTTTCCGTACGGCCGTTATCAATAATTCATCTGTGGTACCCCAGGATGGAGTGATCGCGGAAACGGGAGACGAGGGAGGAGATTTTATTTTTATACTCAGGGAGAAATGATATTTTTCTGAAGCCCTATCACTTACATTTCTTACAACCGGTTTGTGTATTTCCACCCACTACATATTTGCCGTCGGGATTTTGTTTAAACCCATTGTAAGCACCACCCAATACATAGGTCCCATCGGGGTTTTGTTTGAATCCATCATAAGCACCGCCCAGCACCCATGTTCCATCGGGGTTTTTCTGGTACCCGTTATAGCATCCCCCGAGAACATATGTTCCATCAGGGTTTTTCTGGTATCCATTATAGGCACCTCCCAACACATAAGTGCCATCGGGGTTTTGCTGGTAGCCGTCGTACGCTCCTCCCACGACGTAAGTGCCGTCGGGATTGATCTGGTAACTGTTATAGGCACCTCCTACTACATACCTGCCATCCGGATTTTTTTTCCAGCCATCGAACTCACCACCCAGCACATAGGTGCCATCCGGGTTTTTGAACCAGCTATCATAGCCACCACCCACCACGTATGACCCATCAGGATTTTTTTGAAACCCGTCATAGCAACCTCCTACTACATAAGTACCATCAGGATTTTTTTTCCAGTCATTATATTGTGCCCTGCAAGGCGCGGAAGACAGTAACCCCAGCCATAAAAACAAGATGGTTGTTTTGCCTGTCAAAGAAAGAATTTTACGCATACCCTGGTGTTTAATCTGCAGACGATTGTTTTATTCCCCAAAAACAATTGAAAGTTAAGCAGGAGCGTGCAAATTCCGTTATATCTAAACTGTCTATTTAAAAATTTCCCGGACCAGGATGCGCTGTCAAACAAAGAGACCAACAGGCGGGGAAAGGTTACACCAACTATCCCATTAACCGGAGCTGGTCAATTAATGACCAGCTCCGGTTATTATGTTTTGAACTTCTAGATCTTAAACTATCTCCTTTAAAAAGAACTGTAGTTAAACTTCTGCCCCGCGACTGATGCTTCGTACATTAGACCACCTTTTTGCTGGGTGAATATCAGTACTCCATCTTTGTAGGTTACATTGGCTGAAGCGCCGGCTGTTAAAGCAACTGCGGAGGCCTGGGCGGAAAATTCAAACTTGTTTTGTTTGAACTTGTCCAGGGCTGCCTTGGAGTCGAAAAATATCACTTCCCGGTAAGCCTGTCCTCCAAACTGGAACCCGACACTTACCTGCTTCATTTTTGTTCGGCCAATGGCCCGGCCTTTTTCGTAAACGATGCCATTGCCTGCTGCCCCGCCGATCCCGATTGCACCTTTTCCTACATTGGGTAGAATCACATACCCATAAGAGCTCTTGAAGAGATTGTTAATAGGTCCATCGGTATGGACGAAATCAGCTTTGGCTGCTGCGGCATCATTGATTAATTTTTTGTCCTTACTGGCAGACTGAGCCGATGCAGCTGTTCCGAAAGCCAGGCCCGTTACCAGGACGGCGAGTCTTAATACATTAGCGAAATTGATCTTGTTCATGATATTATATGTTTTATTATAAATGATAAAATACAGCTTCTCCTTAATGTCCTGCCAACAGTTAAACAAAGACTTTGCCAGAGGAGAAGCAAAAGGAAAAAGACCTTGATGCAACGGTCGTGCCCTCCCGGGGCTCTTGTAAATGAGTAATATGTGAATTGTGGATAAGTTTCTCCCCCACAGTTATCCATTATTAAGAGTAAATTTGACGATACTAAGAAAAATGAAAATACTACCCCGTCTCGGTAAGATATTCTTACTGGCCCTTCTCTTACCTGTTGTCTCCTTTTCACAGGAAAAGAACGTTGTTATCAGGATCATACAGGATCAGTCCATTAAACTGACCGATTTCCAGACCAATATCACCCTGAAGAAAAAAACCTTCAAGTTCCAGATCTTACTGGACCATGTGGATGGGGTGTATGTCTTTGCGAGTGTAAGAGATTCTATTTACCGGTTCGATGAAAAAAGCCCGATCCGGGATTTTAAGTACCTGAAACTATTGGAGCTGAGAGAAACAGATAAATTCAATATCAACCGTGAATTGAACCTCAGTGAAACCGGTTGGTCCTACTGGTTCTACAATGATACTACTGAATGGCATTCCTTCAACCGGAAAACGGTCAGTTTCTCGACCAACCAGGTTGTGTGCACCAAGCAGATCCGGCAGTTGTACAATGCGGCCGAAGGAAATGATCTTAAATTCAAAGACATCCACACCCCGCTTTATCTTTTCTTCGTAGCGGTAAAAGATTATGATAAGGACGGCAGACCTGAAACAGAGTTAATGCGTCGTAAAGTAAAGATAGAATGGACTGACAATGACGATTAACCGACCAGCAACCATTCCTGTTATGTGATCACATCCCAGGGAGTCATATTCTCCGGATCTTTATCCTCATCCTTTGGACGATTATGTTTTCCAGAGATCACAATAGCCTCCCCGGTTATATTACCCGGTGCATTGGTATCTAAATTCAATTCTTTAAATTCTTCCTCTGTAATAACATCGTTCTTATTACTGATATGTCGGCTCATGATCTCGCTTGCCGTTTTACCTTTTGACAGGGGCTTTTGAGGCTTTATCTCTTCGCCATCCTTTTTGACGGGAACCTTGTTTGTTGATTTACTCATATAGACTGTGTTTTTCCCTGTTCATGAGGAAAAATATATGCCAATAAAACCCAATCGGAAACAAGCTTAATTCGTGTCTTCGATGAACTTTTAACCGGGTAATATTTCCCCATTCCCTGAATTATTTCCCCGGCAACATCAATTTTTCGCCCCAGATTCCGTTTAAAATGGGATGGCATAATATGTGTTTTAAAAGTCTGCAGAGGCAGGAACTCAGTAATACTATACTTCAAGATACTCTAGGTGGACGGTGGATAAACCAAATGGCAACTTTCTAATAGGTTGCCATTTTTTTATTCGCTTTATTTCCTTCCCTTAAACACTAGCCAGAGGATCACCGCTACCACGATAAACACCAGGAAGAAAGCCCACCACATACCAGCTTTAAAGATGCCATTGACTACACTGCAGCCGGGCAAAGCAAAGGCCATAAGGCCTAACAGGAAAAACACAGAAAATTTTTTCATATTACCAGTTTTATTCAACTGATAAAAATATCATGCCAGATAGGTTAAACATGGCGAAGGTATAATGATTATTTCCGGGAGTCCTGTTAACGTGCGCGGGCAATTGCCATGTATCCCTTTGCCTGCACCGGCAATGAAGCTTGATACATTTTTCTTTCTTGTTCTATGTCCAGTTCCTTATCACCCGAGTAGTCATCGTATTTTACCAGCCGGTCCTGTACAAAATGAAATTCCTTACCTGGTTTGCCTTCGTCCTTGTTTTCCGTTGAAATACCATGATCAGAAATATAGACAAAGAACAATTTTTCATTATCAAAATAATACTCTTCACTTCTTTCACTAACCCCTGTGTACGGGTATAATTTTACCCGGCGGATCGCCCCGCTGCTGTCTTTATATATATTCATTTTCATCCATTCCTGTTTGACCGATTCACTCGCCTCTGAGTTTTTAAAAAAGACTTCCTGCTTTATCATAGCCGGAGCCGTGGCTTCAATCGAAGATTTCATCAGCTCGCTTTGCCCCACCAGGGCTGCAACACCCGTTGTATCAGGCTTTGATATGACAACGCTCTTGTCCGCTTGTATTTCGCCTGTTTTTATAGCGGAATTTTTACAGGAGTATAAAAATAATAAACAGGTAAAAAAAGAAAAAAGGACTCGCATATTATTTTACTTTAAAGTTTAAATGGATTATTAATTGTACTTCCCGGTACTTATCCTCCAATTCACGTTCCACAAATAAAATAGTTTCTTATTGTTAAAAGAGCATACCCTATCTCCCGGGGGCTGATCAAGTTGCATAAAGAAAATGACAGGAAACCGGTCCCGGCAGGTTTGTTTCATAAGGTATTATTTGATTTACGAATAAAGAACCTGCTGCCGTATATTTAATGTACTAATCATCTTTATATGAAATTCCTGCCACTCATTTTCATCGGGATCTCCCTGGCTTTTTGCTCTCCCTCCAGGCAAACCTCCGGCAACACTGCTAACGGTAAAGGGCAACTTAGAACAGGTGCAGATCAAACAGAGAAATATCTTCCTTACCTGGCAGGAAAAAGGATCGCCGTGATGGCCAATCCCACCACCATCATTGGTCATACTCACCTCGTGGACAGCCTGAAAAAATTGGGAGTGAATATTGTAAAAGTTTTCGGGCCGGAGCATGGTTTCCGCGGAAACGCAAGTGCAGGCGCGCAGGTGGCTGATGAGACCGATCCCGTGACAGGAATACCTGTGATCTCTTTATATGGTGCAAAGAACAAACCTACAAAAGAAGATCTTGCCGATGTGGACCTGCTGATCTATGACCTGCAGGATGTGGGATGTCGTTTTTATACAAATATCAATGCGCTCGCCCGCTTAATGGAAGCCTGCCAGGAAAATGGTAAAGAAATGCTGATACTTGACCGGCCCAACCCGAACGGGTACCTGGTCGACGGGCCGGTTTTGGATATGAAATATAAATCGGGGATCGGTATGTTCCCGCTACCCATGTCACACGGGTTGACGGTTGCAGAATTTGCTCAAATGGCGAATGGAGAAGGCTGGCTAAAGGATAAGGTCAAATGTCCCATCAAAATAATCCCGGTCGAGAATTATACGCATGAAATGGCCTATACCCTCCCCGTTAAACCTTCCCCCAACCTCAACACCCAACAGGCTATCCTGCTCTATCCCTCTACCTGCATGTTTGAAGGCGTTTATTTAAATCATGGCCGGGGCACCTATTTCCCTTTTACCGTTCTTGGGAGCCCGGCCTTAAAAGGCAAGTATGATTTCTCTTTCACTCCCACAGGCATCAAAGGCATGGCGGAGACACCTTTGTTCATGGACGAAGTTTGTTACGGGCTGGACCTGCGCAATTATGATGTGGAATTACTTCGCAAAAGCAAAAAAATCAACCTGCAATGGATCCTGGAATTGTACAGGGCTTCTCCCAATAAAGAGCAATTTTTTGATTCCAAACTCAGCAACCAAATGGGACTTATCGAATACCGGGTAGGCTCGGGTTTATTCAGGCAACAGATCATCGATGGTAAATCTGAAAAAGAGATCAGGGACAGCTGGGAACCACGATTGAGTGAGTACAAAAAAATGCGCAAGCAATATCTTTTATATCCTGACTGATCAGGTCTCCGCTACATTGAGCCAATAATCAAAGAAACGTTCGATCTTGTTTTTTGTTTCCGCTATCGTTGAAGGCTTAATGATAAAACTATTGGCACCGGCCCGGTAGCATTCCATGATATATTCCTTTGTCGATATTTCACCCAGCAGGATCACGGGTATATGTGCCGAAACAGGGTTGGATTTTAATTTTCGTAATTGCCCGTGATCAGCATGCGCCGCGCCCTTGTCATTCAATAATACCAGCAGCGGATCACCTGACGCCTCGATCATACCGTACAGTTCATGGAGGTCCGCGGCAAACTTCAGGTTGATCCTATTGCCCGTCTCCGCCAGCATTTCTTCCGTAATGTCACGATCATCCGCGTCTGTTCTCAGCATCACTACATAAGGTTCCATATATCATAATTTAAAGTGTAATAAATGTACTTCAATTATTTTTTAACCGGTCATTACGCCTGTTTTTTTGGGGAATTAAAACCCCGTGACTTTCTTTAGTGGTGCTCTTGCAGGGCATCAAATTTGTTGCATAACAGACCTCTCTTCTACCGGAATTGTGAAAAGTGATACCAGCAGTTTTTAAACTTATTAAATTTAACGGCAATGGAAGCAATCGGCAAAATGTCCCCGCAGCCGGAACCTGCGAGTCAGCAAATAGTGATTGAAAGAATCTTTGATCTCCCGCTTAACAAGACCTGGCAGGCCTGGACCCACCCGGAGAGTTTCAAAAGATGGTGGGGACCCCGGGGTTATACCTGTCCCTCCTCTTCGATGGATTTCAGGATCGGTGGCAAATATCTTCACTGTATGCGTTCGCCTGAAGGGGAAGATAGGTGGTCAACAGGTATCTTCAAAGAGATCGAACCCTATAAAAAACTCGTGTTCGCCGACAGCTTCTCCGACAAAAAGGGGAATCTGGTTCCCGCTTCGGCGATGAATATGCCGGGTGATTGGCCACTGGAACTCATTGTCACAGTCAATTTCAAGGATAACTATCCCAAAACAAAAATATTATTACAGCACCAGGGCATTCGCCCGGGAATGCAGGAAGAGTGTATCACAGGCTGGAACCAGTCCTTTGATAAATTAGAAGAAAATATCGAATGAAAAAAGCTCACAAAAAATTCTTCTTTTTTCTGGCATGGAATTTTAAAGAACAGAAGTATAAAAATTATTTATTATGGCAACTACAAAACCAGTAAAAGCAGCAAATGGAAAAAAGAGTAATGGTGCAACGGCAACTCACCCGTCCCATCCCCAGCTGGAAAAATTCTTTGTCGACCAGCTAAAGGATATCTATTGGGCGGAAAAGCACCTGACCAAGGCCCTTCCTAAAATGAAAAAAGCGGCGACGACAGATGATCTGAAACAAGCGATCGATGATCACCTGAACCAAACAACAGAACATGTAAGCCGGCTGGAAGAAGTGTTTGGCTTGATGGAGCAGAAAGTCCAGGCAAAAAAATGTGACGCTATGGAAGGACTTCTTAAAGAAGGGGATTCCATAGTGGAGGAAACAGAAGACGGAAGTATGACAAGGGACGCGGCTATCATTATGGCAGCGCAAAAAGTGGAACACTATGAAATTGCTACCTATGGCACCCTGGTGCAATTTGCCAAGACCATGGGACGTGATGACATAGCAGAGATTTTACAGAATACACTTGATGAAGAAAAAACAGCAGATGAAACGCTAACGGAGATCGCGGAAAGCAAGATCAACTGGGAAGCAGAAATGGAAGCAGAAGTAAAATAACAACCGGTCTTTAACAGTGGAAATTCAACAATAGCCGGTTCCCTTTGGGAGCCGGTTTTTATTAACGGGCTTGACAAGTTGCAGCCGGATTTTTCTCCCTAGACCGGGGAATTAAGACTGGCAGGTTTTTCATTGAATACGATCAGGTCATTGAACTCTGCCTCGAGGGAATATAAAAGCCAGGGCAGTCTTGCTACCGTTATTTTCCAAACGCCTTCTTTATTGGTATGCATCCGGTATTTAACAGACACGTTGTTGATGTTTACGGATATATAATACCAGGGATCAAAACTTGAGGAGAGGACCCTTGTGAATTCAAACTGGTGACCTCTGAAGGTACGGGCAAAAAAATCTTTCATAGTATAAATTTAACTGATAGGATGAACTACAATATAACCTATTAGAACGACTAATGAGGATATAAATTAAACAAGAAAGGATCTTCACTACAAAACAGGTGAGAAGAGGCGGGCAACTTTTTCGGGTAATTGTTTTAACCAGGGCCGTGACAGCCATTTTTCTTTGTTGATCTTCTCGGCATCTTTAAGATCAGCATAAAACACATCCCGCATTTGCTGTGCAAAAGCAGTATTATATACCACGGCATTCACCTCAAAGTTCAGTTCGAAACTCCGGTAATCCATATTAGCCGTTCCTACCATCGACAGCTTGCCATCGGTGATCATGGTTTTCGCATGCACAAAACCCTTTTGATAGAGATAGATCTCCACCCCTGCTTCCAGCAAGGTGCTGTAATTAGATCTTGATGCCGCATTTACAAACTTTGAATCACTGATTCCTGGCACGAGCAATTTGACCTTCAGCCCGCTCAGGGCAGCCACACAAAGGGCGTCCTGCAAACTATCTCCCGGAATGAAATAAGGCGTCGTGATGAGTATCTCTTCCTGCGCCAGGTAGATCGCCTGCAAAATGGAATACAACACCGATGGAAGCGGTGAATCAGGACCGCTTGCAGCTATCTGTACGAAACAATCACCATCGGGCGGGATTGTTTCAGGAAAATAAGAAGCATCTGCCACCATGGGAAGGGAGCAGCAAAATTTCCAGTCAGCAAGAAAAATATATTGCAAATAATACACAGCAGGGCCTTTTATCAGGAGGTGAGTATCTCTCCAGTATAATTTCCCGGGTGTGTCTTTATTTACATATTTATCGGACACATTGATACCGCCGGTAAAAGCCGTGTGGCCATCGATAATGGCAATTTTCCGGTGGTTACGGTAATTGAGCCGGTTGGCCAACAGGTAGAACCTTATTTTATGGAAGGGATGTACCTCGATACCTGCCTCTCTCATCCTTACCTCGATCTTCTTTTTGATCGTGGGACTTCCAAAATCATCATAGATAAACCGCACTTTTACTCCTTGTTTGGCTTTTTCGATCAGGAGTTCTATCAGCGAGGTGCCTGTTTCATCGCATTCATAGATATAATATTCGATATGGATATGATGTTTTGCATCCCGTATCGCCTGCAGGAGTTCAGGGAATTTGTGCTCTCCATTTGTGATCAGCGCTACCTTATTGGATCCTGTGAGCGGGCTGCCCAGGTCCCTGACCAGCATGGCGGCCAGTTCCGCGTTCTGCTCTACCGCCGGGCTGGCCGCATTAATCGATACTTTATCATACTGTGCTATATTCTTTTTTAAATGCTGGAGCACGCCGGTGTTACCATGCATTTTTCTTGAATACTTTTTCTTTTTCCAGTAATTGATCCCAAACGTGAGATAGAAGAGAATCCCAAACACGGGCAGGAATATAGAAAGCAGGATATAGGCCAGGGTCTTATTGCTGCTGTGTGTTTCAAAAAGTATACGTAACAGGACGGCAACGAGAACCAAGACATAGATAACAATAAGGATATAATACCAGTACATGATTGTTTTTTAAGATAGGGCGGCCGGTATTTATATCTCGATACGCTCCAATACCGTAAGGATCTCCATCAGCCTGCTCCAGGCCAGTTGCCAGTCATGTCTTGCCGTGTTCAATTGCTCATGGTGTTCTTCTTTGAGGGCCGCTTTAGTTTTTACATAGTCTTCCAGCTTCTGAAGGGCCTCTTTATTTAGTTCTTCTAATTTGTTCTTGTGTTCCATAGTATCGTTTTAATACCGGTTATGATAATTCCTGCCGGCATCGTAAAGTTAACATGTTAAATGAAGGAAGGCGAAAAGAAGTCAGGCACCACTCACCAGCCGGTAAAACAGCATCACAAGGACAATGACAAACAGTGTCGTGTAGATAAGTTTATTATACTTTGCCAGCCAGACAGGCAGGAATATATCAAAATTATCTTTTGTCGAACCAGAATAACGGCGGGCCAACAGGGTCACCGGGCATATTTTTTTAAATGCCAGCAAAACAAGGCCCTCCAACAGGATAACCCCGATACCCATCCACACCCATTTATTTATCCTGTTTGAAATTACAGCATAGTACAGGTAAATAATCACTCCATTAAAAAACACCCAGATAAGTGTATGAAGAACTTTGATCGCATTTAGTTTTGTAAGGCCTGTCATTTCAAAATCAAGGTAGACAAAAAATACCTTTAACATCCGGCTTAATATTGTCCGGTTATACAGGAGTCCTTTAGCAATTTTTAACAGAATCTGGCCTGATACTTAAGGAAGAGGCTTGTATACTTATTTATTCATTAAAACCCTTCATTATGAAAGCTTTACTATCTACACTATGTCTCGCCTCCCTCTTTCTCGTTTCCTGTAAAACCTATAAAGATGTGCAGGAACCTGAATTCAGGGATGTACAGAATGTACGCCTGGTGGATGTGGGATTGCTGCAGACAAAGGCCGGCGCCGATCTTATCTATTATAATCCCAACAACTTTGGTGTGACCCTTTCTTCCGCACGGGGAGATGTTTACCTCGACAACGAGTATATCGGGCGGTTTGAACTGGACAACAAGGTTTCGGTGAAAAAAAATTCCGAATTCATCATCCCTGCCATTTTGAAACTCGATAATATCAGCGCCATCAAGAACCGCGATATCTACAAAAAGAAGGAAGTGCTTCTGCGTGTTGAAGGAATGGCCAGGTTAACAAAAACTGGTTTTTCCAAAGAGATACCTATCAGGTATGAAAGAATGGAAAGCACGGATAAATTAAGAGGTCTTGTATCCCGGTAAAAAAAGGCCTGCAACTTTTGTGCAGGCCCTATATGCTGAATTTCAAGGGAAATAAACTTTATCTCCAGCGGCCAGGGACCCATACATAGCCATGGCGGTTGTGCCCCCAGTGACCTTCTGAATAACGACGGCGATTTGATTTGGGCTCTGACCAATAGCCTTCACGGTAATCATACCGGTCGCCATTGGCATTCCATTCGCCGCTTACCCATACATGTCTTGGAGAAGGTTGTGGTGGTCTTGCATTAACGGTAATAACAGGACGTATCCTGACCCTGACCTGGGCATCGGCTGTTGCTGATAAGGTGAATACTACGGCACCCAGCATCATGATCTTGAAAATGTGTTTTTTCATTATAGATATTTTACTTTATTAAAAAGACCCGGAAGCGATCGCTTTCTCAAATCATCCCATAGCGTTATAAGAACAGGATATACAAGTGAGCCACAAAACGTGCCAGCTATGACCAGGATAAGTTCAGGTGTGAATTATACAAATGATTCCTGTAATTCTGCAAGACTGACCGCTACTGCCCAGGCAGGTGTGGATACCTGCGAGGGCAATATTACTTTCTAGGAGTCGTGAAAAAGATCAGTTCTTCTTCTTCCACTCATTATAAGAAACCAGGATCGTTTCCGCATCGGAGAATTTTGCTTTCTCATCCACGGTAGCAAGAAACCCTTCTTCAAGGCTGAGGTATTTCAAGAGGAATTCCTTGAGCTTTTTACTGTCATTCCCTTTCTCCGGCGAGACTTCTATAAAACCAAGATCGGGGTTTTTGATAAAGACTTCCATTCCGTAAGGAGTTGACCGGGTTGGTCCCACGGTGGGCTTCGCCATCATGCCCTGCATATATTTAAAATAATCCTTGTAAATGGTTAGGGGCCCGTCATAAGCACGGTGGAGGAACAGACTCATATGGTTGATCTTTCGTTCCCCCATTCCCTGGTTCTTTTTCCAGGGATTCTTTTCCATATCCAGCACTATGAAATGATACCAGGTCCCTTCGTACTGGAAACCATACCCGGCGACATCGGAAGCTTTGATTCTTTTGGTTTTGCCGCCTGTTTCGGTAAAATAGATGGCATACTCCATTTCCCCGAGGCTCAGTTCTTTTTCACCTCCTATTCGTTTCGTTTCAACATCTACGATACCATGAACTGTATCGCCGGTGGTTTTAAGAATATATCCTTCCTGGTCGGCGGCCAGTGTATGAGTGATCCAGCTTAACTGGAACAGCAGCAGGGCAAACCATTTCATAGCAGTTGAGTTTAGTCCCTAAAAGGTATTTATTTTTTTCTATATACCATTCCGCCAATTTTTTTCTAAGCTCAGGCCACCTTGTTCGCCATGGAATAACTCGTTTTGTTGCCTGGTAACCGTTTGATACTTACAAGATGCGCAAATAAAACAATGGGTACCACGCAGCTGGGCAGCCATACAAACGGGAAATACAGGATAGCGATATTAGGTTGCTCCAATGCCAGTTGCTGGAAAGGAAAAGGCGCGGACAGGATCGCCATTACAACAATATTCGCCAGTAAGACAAGACACGCGAAATTCCAAAACAGGATAAGTTTTACCGGGAGCCTTTTCTTTACAAATCCAAAATAATATACCAGCGGTGCTGTTATCCCGGATAGAATATCAAAATTCCTTCCTTCAAAGGTCATCAGCCCGGGGATCGCTTTGTTGGCTGCTAAAAAATATAAGCCGATCTCTACCGGGATACGTATCATGTGTAGAAGGGTAAGTATTTTCAAACTAAGGGTTGAAGTAAAAGAAGCACCTCTCCTGCTGACCAGCAGCCAGGCAATAAACAATACGGGAGGGATAAGTGCAAATCCTAAACGTGGGGGGATTGCCTCAGTAACTGTATAAAATCCTTTCAAACTGATAACGGCCTGCAGTGCCAGCCATACAGCCATTACAAGCAACACTATTTTAGCATTGCCCGCCGCCTTGTATAAAAAAAATACTGTTAGCACAGTGGTGAGGATAAAACCCATGCTGATGTAAAAAGGTAGTTGTTCCATGATGATTGATTTTACACAAAGGAAGAAAAGCGGCGTGTAAAACAACTTGCCAAATGACAAGAAATGGCGTAGTCTCTTAAATTGAAAACTATAGTGAGAACCACAGATAACACCGATTAAATTATTCACCGATTTCACAGGGCTATTTGTGCAGTAATCTGTGGTAAAAACCTGACTGTTATACTACGAAAAGTGGAAGTATTATTTTTTCTGGAATTCCTTTCGTATACGGCTTAAGGAGCTGTCTGTGATCCCGAGGTAAGACGCGATATGTTTTAAGGGGGCGTATTGAAATATTTCCGGGTTGGCGCTGATCAGTCCGGCATAACGTTCTTCTGCCGTTTCATTGATCAGTGAAAGAGTACGTTCTTTTAAGGCGACAAATCCTTTGACGAGCATGGCCCTGCCAAATTCCCGGTAGGCGGTTACTGCATGGAACAATTCTTTCAGTTGCAGGTAAGTAAGACAGTAACCTTTACAATCAATAAGTGCCTGGAGATTTTCCTTGGAACGGGTGCGGTTGAAAAAAGAAGACACTTCAAATACTACCTTGTTCTTTATATAGAACCCTGTTGTCACATCATTCCCTTCGGTGTCGGTAGTATAAGCCCGGATACAGCCCTCTTCAAGAAACAGGTATTCGTTACTTGCCTGTCCCTCTTTCATAAAGTATTCTCCTTTTGACAACAGCCTCTCCTGAAAATGCTGTGCCAGTTCACTCGCCGCTGCCTGGTGATCAGCTGCCAGGTGGTGACTGATAAAATGAACCAGGGATTCCTTAGCCATAGCCAACTAAAGATATAAAAGAAGCGGCAGTACTCCTGCAACCAGTAACCAATAACCAGCAACCAGTAACCAGTAACCAGTAACCAGCAACCAGTAACCAGCAACCAGCAACCAGTAACCACCAACCACCAACCAGCAACCAGCAAGCACCCAGCTACCAGCCCCAATTCATCCCCCAAATCCACAATTCATACTAAAGCCGTTTAACCCGGACGGAGGGGCTTCTTAGTTTTGGGCAAGTTCCGGGATAAAATCACCCGGACAAATCAAATGGCCAACAACCAACTTCTTAACAACCCCCGGTCGATCACCACTTGCAGGAACTGCGGTGAGTATATTGAAAAGAATTATTGCACGCATTGCGGGCAAAAGCATTCCGATCACCGCATCCACCTGAAGTCCTTGCTGCATGATATTCCCCATGCTATTTTCCATGTGGACAATGGTTTCTTTTTTAATGTAAAGCAGTTGTTCCGGCGCCCGGGTATGGCCATCCGTGATTACCTGGAAGGACGGCGCAAACCTTTTTTCCACCCGATCACTTATCTCGCCATTTTGCTTGTCTTTAATCTTTTCGCGGTAAAGGTCACCAACCTGCATTACTACGATGAGCAGGAGTTGCTGAGCATGTCTCCGAAGGAAGTGCAGTTCATCAAGGAATATGACGCATCCCAATGGTGGTTCCTCGAACACACCTACCTGTATATGCTGATCGCTATTCCCCTTTGCACTGTATTTTGCTTTTATTTTTTCCGCCTCTTCAAGCAAAAATTAAATTTCGCGGAGAACGCGATCATCCTGATGTTCATCATCGCGCAGGGGGTGCTGATCCAGAGTACACTTTACCTCCTGACCGGCTGGGTAAAGAATGGTGTCTTTATCCGGGGTATGGAAATGGTGAACCTGGTATTAATGGTTTCCTATGCCGGTTTTGCCTGCTACAAATTCATTAACCCGGTAAAGAATAAGTTGAGAACAGCCATTGCTTCGGGGATCGGTGGCATTATTATTTTATCGCTGATGCTGGCGTCGGCGTACCTCCTGCTGGGGCTAAGTAAGCTGGTGTAACATATTTATTGAGGGGTTGGTGGAAGAAAACACCAACCACGGCTCAATAGAACAGCCTTTTACCGCCCTTCCAAATAATGCTTCTTCAGCACATCTTCCCCATACTCATTCCCTTTCTCCCGCCATATCGCATGGATATGGTTGCCTTTACCATTGCCGCCACAGTTATCAAACTCGATCAGGAAGGTCGGCCCGTTAATGATATAATAATGAGGCTTGCCTTCCTCGTAAGCGCCGATCCAGCCGAAATAGATCTTCTCAAAGCCGCCCTTTAATATCTTATCGTATTCGGCAACAGCTTTATCGTATTCCAGGTTGAAGACAAATTCACGGATCATGTATTTCAAAACGGCTTGCTGGTCCTTTTTCATTTCGGCCCCGGTAATACCCCAATTGTCCACGAGCCGTTTACCGCTTTCGGCTGCGGTAATAATATCCCTGGGAACATCCGTACTCATGGTGGCTTTTTTTTGCAAGGCGGGTGATAATAAATTAATGAGTTTGATCCCCAGGTCTTCTTCCTGTCCCAGTACCCGCCATCCCGCATACTCCGAACTGGGATATTCGGCCGGGTCAGTTCCTACAAACATCGGCGTCACCAAAAGCTGGTCATTTACAAAGGTGAAATTGATGGAAAGATGATGACCCTCGAGTTTATAGCCCCATACAGCATCCGATGGCTGGCCAAAGA
>JANMKG010000400.1:0-15965 GCA_031371915.1 Chitinophagaceae bacterium
GCCGGAACTTACTCGTTCAGCGACTTAATGCAATGCCGGGTGTTTATTGTCCCAATCCGGGTGGTGCTTTTTACCCGATCACCCAATTGCCCATCGACGATTGCGATAAGTTCTGCCAGTGGCTGCTCGAAGATTTCTCCTATAATAGCCAGACCGTAATGCTCGCTCCTGCCACGGGCTTTTATGGTACCCCGGGTTTGGGAAAGAACGAAGTTCGTTTGGCTTATGTATTGAACCTGGATGCACTCAATGCCGCGATGGATTGCCTGGAAAAAGCGCTTGAAGTTTACCCGGGAAAACTAGTTCCTCAAAAAGAGGTTGCGGCTATGACAAAATAAGTAACGCTAATAAACACTGACAGGCGACTCGTCTTGCTGCATTATTATAATTTCTTTCTTTAAAAGCCCTGTGAAACTCACCGGGCTTTTTTGTCCCCCCTACCCGAAAGGTGAATATCAATATTAAATATAACTATTTTTAAATGTTATATTTAAGTATCTGTTCATCAAAATAAAGTTTATGAGAAAGTCACTGTCGCTTTGCGTTTGCTTTTTATTTGTTGGAACAATGCTCGTAGCCCAGCAGGTTGTTACGGGAAAAGTAACGGATGCAAACGGAATCCCGCTCTCGGGTATTTCGATAAAATCCATCAAAACAAAAAATGGGATCGTAACATCAGCGGATGGATCCTTTCGTATCTCCATTCCCGCAGGTGACCGGCTGGAGATCAGTTCGGTTGGTTATATTACACAGATCCTTGCGATCAGCGCTGAGCCGATGACCATTATATTAGCTCTTTCCATTGAAGAACTAAACCAGGTGGTACTGGTTGGTACCCGTCGGGCCGGCCGTGTGAAGACGGAAACAACGGCACCGGTGGATGTTATCAATGTAGGACAGGTGACGGCTCCTACTGCAAGAATGGACCTGACCTCCATATTAAATTTCGCGGCTCCCTCCTTTAACTATAATAAACAAAGCGGCAGCGATGGCGCTGATCATATTGACCTCGCTACCTTGCGCGGGCTTGGACCTGATCAAACGCTTGTACTCGTAAATGGTAAACGCCGTCACCAGACCGCTTTTGTCGCGGTGTTTGGAACAAGGGGCCGTGGTAATACCGGTACCGACCTGAACGCGCTACCCGCCAGCGCTATTGACAGGGTAGAGATCCTGCGGGACGGCGCTTCCGCGCAATATGGTTCTGACGCGATTGCCGGTGTGATCAACCTGATCCTGAAAAAAACAGTAAAGAAAGTTTCCGGGTCTATCGGTATTGCCGGGTATAATGATCCTAAATTCAATACAGCTTTCGCGAAAGACCTGTATACACAATATGAACACGACGGGAAAATAGATGGTACTTCCATTACCGGCAATGTCAATTTTGGTTTACCCCTTGGGAAAAAAGGAGGGTTTATCAATCTTACCGCCGAAGGATTATCGACCGGGAAAACATTTCGCCAGGCCCTTGACACTTCCAATTATTATACAAATGATAAGGCGATGTTCATCGATATCTACCGCCGTGGCGCGGGCGATGGAAGTCTTGATATGATCGGGACATTTTATAACATGGAAATACCGGCCGGGGGAAAAACAAATTTTTATTCGTTTGGAGGGTACAATCATAAATCATCCGATGCGTATGCATTTACCAGGAATTTTTCCGCCAAACCGGAACGCTTTCCTACCGATGCTTCCTTTAACCTTATACCGGTTCCTTCTATCATGCGAGTTTCCAATGACGGGGAAACCTGGTACAGCCCGCATATACAGACAAAGGACAATGATCTTTCCTTTACCGCCGGGGTGAATGGCAAATGTAAAAGCAACTGGAACTGGGATGCCAGCAACACGACAGGACGAAACGATTTTCATTTTTATGGTGATAAGACATTCAATGCGTCCAAAGGGGTTATGCCAACTCATTTCGATGACGGTGGTTTCTCTTTCCTGCAAAACACTACGAACCTGAATTTCAGTAAAGAGTTTACCAAAAAATTCAACCTCGGCGTGGGCGCGGAGTTCCGGTACGAGAATTATAAGATCTATTCCGGCGAGGAAGCTTCCTACAAGAATTATTCACCAGGGAAATTCTATGTGAATTCTAACGGTGATAATGTATATGTAGCCGGCGGCGCGCAGGGTTTCCCCGGTTACCAGCCCAATGATGTGGTGAATGCCCATCGTTCTGTGTTTGGCGCTTATGGGGACGCGGAAATAGACGTTACTCCCGAATGGCTTGTCGACCTGGCAGCTCGTTTGGAAAATTACAGCGACTTTGGTTTCACCCATAATTATAAACTGGCCACCCGTTATAAGGCTTCGAAAAATGTGAACCTGCGCGGGTCGGTGAGTACGGGTTTCCGTGCTCCTTCGCTTCAACAGATCAATTTCAGTTCTACTTTTACCACTGTACAAGCTGGTAATATCGCGGAAGTAAAGATCGCCCCCAATTACAGTTCGCTGGCCAAAGCAGCCGGTATCCCCGAATTGAACCAGGAAAAAAGTGTGAGTGCCAGTATCGGCTTTACCTGGAAAGCAACCCCTGATTTTAATGTTACCATCGACGGATATCGTACCAGTATCAAAGACCGTGTGGTATTAAGCGGCCAGTTTGATGGCAGCGATCCCAACCTGGACGCGGGTTTGCGTTCACAGATGGCCGCACTGGGTGTCAGTCTCGCTCAATTTTTCGCGAACGCGGTGAATACCCATAATACCGGGCTCGATATTGTACTGGACTATAATAAAAAAGTAGGGAAGAACCATTACAAAGCATTATTCACGGGTAACTTTCAAAGTATGGAGATCAGTAAGATCAATGTTCCTGCAAAGCTTTCGGGCTCCAACTTCCTGAAACAAACTTTCCTGAGTGACAGGGAACAAAAATTCATTCTTGCCTCTGCTCCTAAAACTAAATTTGCTTTCAATTTTGAATACGGGTGTAAAAAAATAACAGCGGGTACCAGGTTTACGTATTTTGGTGATGTCGTTTTGCTGGGATACGGGCAGGATGGTTTGGGTATTAATCCGACTGTTCCCCTGGACAATGGTTCCGGAGATGTGCCCGACCGTTATGACTATGGAGGGAAATTGGTCACTGACCTGTACCTCAGTTATGCACTCAACAAAAATTTTACCGTTTATGCAGGTGCAGATAACCTCTTCAATACACATCCTGATTTTGGCGTGGTAAAAGGCGCAAAGGACTGGGCCTATAATAATGAAACAGGCGGCGCCTGGGATGCCGTACAGATGGGCAATAACGGGAGAAGGTTATTCCTGCGGGTAGCTTTTATTTTTTAGCAAGCTTGTGATCTTACACCAAGTGGTTTGTAGGCTTTGAACCACATAGGCACATAGAAACATAGGCATTCACATAGCCCTATGTGTTTTCCTATGTTACCTTATGTTTCTATGTGGTTCAACATCATTAACAGGAAACAAGCTAAGTTTATGATATGGAGATCATCAACAGTACAATGGCAGATATTCCTGTCATGCTGGAGTTCTATGATATGGCAAGGGAATACCAGAAAGCCAAATCATTACGGCACTGGCAAGCCTTCGACCCATCGCTGATCGAAAAAGAGATCCGGGAAAAACGTCAATGGAAGATACTGGAGGGTGATACGATCGCCTGTATTTTTATGATCGCTTATGAAGATCCCTTTATCTGGCGTGAAAAAGACAAAGACCCAGCTATCTATATTCACCGTATTGTAACACATCCAGGCTGGCGCGGCAGAGAGTATACATCACTCATTCTAAAATGGGCCAACGTGCATGCGAAAGAAAAGAACAAGCAGTTCATCCGGATGGATACCTGGGGAGATAACCCGAAGCTGATCGATTACTATATCAAATGCGGGTTTATTTTTCTTAAGACCATTACGCCCGGGGAAACGCAACAGCTGCCGGCACATTACAGTTGTATTTCACTGGCCTTGTTCGAGAACCCGGTTGGTTGAACACAGATCGTTATGATTCTTATGATTGGTTAAGATACCTGGCTGCTACTCATAAAAATCATAATGATCTGCGTTGGTAGTGTCTCAGTTTGACTGACAATTAAAATTGGGGGGGGTAGAATTGAACCACATAAGAACATAGGGCACAGTAGAATAACACATAGTCTATGTGAACCCTATGTCTCTATGTGCCTATTGTGGTTCAAACTGAGACACTACCTCTGCGTTCCATTTTCTTATTTGTTGATCTCTTTTGCTTTTTCCTCCAGTAGTGCGGGCAAAAAGGACTTGTCCAATTCGGAGAATTTAATTGGATCAGCCGGTTCCATGTCATATTGATTCACCAGTAATTTCCACCAGCCCACATTTTTCCATTTCCCTAATTTGTAACCCACTTTCTCGTAAGTAGCAAAATATTCAAAGCCACAGCTTTCATGAAAGGTCACGCTTTTCTCGTTGGGTAGGTTGATCACCGCGTAAATATTCCGGAAACCCTGGCGTTGCAGGATTTCAAACAAGGCCGTATATAGCGCTCTTGCGATACCGCTGCGTTGAAAATCATCATGGATATAGACGGAGCTTTCTGTACACCATTGGTAAGCCGTTCGCTCCCGGTATTTGGTGGCGTAGGCATAACCCGTGATCATCCCGTTTGTTTCGCAGACGAGCCAGGGCCAATTGACCAGGTAGGCCCGGATCCGTTCCGCGAATTCTTCCGCGGAAGGCGTTTCTGTTTCAAAAGTAAAAGAGGTCGTTTCGATATAAGGTGCATAAATAGCAAGTATACCGGTGGCATCAGAAGGCTGGGCAAGACGTATGACAGACATAGATTGACTGCTAAATTAAGGGCAAATTTGATTTCAATCTTTTGGCTGAATTGGCTATTTTTGCCGCCCCCCACGCCTTGGGCGGGGCGGGGAATGCGGGGGTAGCTCAGCTGGTTAGAGCATCGGATTCATAACCCGAAGGTCGGCAGTTCAAGTCTGCTCTCCCGTACGAAGCTGGAAGTCTTTACTGAAAAGATTTCCGGCTTTTTTGTGCCCATCCATGAGTTGTAGTATTTAATAACAGTTAACACAAAGGTTAACACAAAATGCTACTCCCTTGATTAGTTCATCAATGGTCGTAAAAAATAAAAAAGCAGGCGGTTCGGTGCCTGCTTTTTTGCGAAAAAATTGTACCTGGTTTAGTACAACGAATAAGTATACCTGCCTCTACAGTCACCGGAAGCCGACCAGTCCCTGGTACCACCAGTAGAAATACAATAGATCTCTGTATAACCATCACCCACGTTCACAGTGAACGCACCATAAGGAGACAACGTGCCCTGGTAGTAACCATCCACGTAAACCTTTACATACAAGCCGGAATAGTTGTCAAAATAAACGCTGCAAACACCCCTGGGTTTACTTTGCTTTTTGTCCGTAGTAGGAGCTTCACTTTTGATATTCGGGTTCGTACCGCGATTGGCAGCTACAGCTTTTGATTCAAGTTTTACCTTGATCTGCTTCTGGGCTGAAGCGCCTGTTGAAAAAGCAAGGAGCATGCACCCTGCCGCGAAAATGCTAAGAAGTGTTTTTTTCATTTTGTTTGATTTTTAATTTTAAATGAGGCTTTAAAAAATTTTGGCGTGAATATGTATTTATAAGCAAGTTAGTATTCATTATAATCCCTCACAATACCCATGACAAGGTATTTTTATCAATATTTTGATTTGATGGCCAGCCTGATCAGGTTCCAGTTGGAAACAGATTTATTAAATCCGCGGGTTCCTTCCGCGTTCCCCAGGTTCAGCAGGTTACCCAGCGGGCTACCCGCGCCCCGGGCAGCTGCCCGCACACCTTCCTGGTTAAACACCATCGCATAATTGGATATCGGCTCATCAGAGGCCAGCAGGTAATAATTATCCGTACCAACGGGTTCTGACACATCTCCTTCAAAAAGAAAAACCTTATTGACCAGTGTAAAATCCTGGAACTTGGGAAACTGGTTGCCCACATTCCCGGCATCAGCATCCGGGTAACAAAGCACCATATTGCCATCTTTATCGATCAGGAAAACATACACATATCTTTTTACTTTATTCGCGCCGGTGTATCCTTTCTCCGCCACGAGATTGAAAGCTACTTTATCTCCTACCTTGTATTCATGTCCTGTAAGGATTTTATTATCCGCTTTATTTACGATCTCAAGATAGAAAGGAAAGTTCTTATCTCCGTCCTTAGGTCCTGTCAGTTGTTGCCAGCCGCGGATCTTGGAGAGCCGCATGGCATATTCATATAAACTGTCAGCAACATTCTTATGTGACTTGGGGTTATTATCCATCCCAAAGCTTCTGGTCTGCACGGGCATTGATTCAAGACTATCCCTGGAAGAGGTCTGTGCCCTGCGAAGACCATAAGCGGGCTGTCCTGCTTCATCAATGGTTCCGTATAATACGTATTGGGCATCTGTTGAAGATTTACTGAGCACAATGCTTTTATTAAGTCCCATTTTCTCTTTTATGGCATCGGCCAGTTCACGGGAAGGAGGCAATTCAAAATAGAAGGTAGAATCCTGCTTGCACAACTGTAAAAGAGCCGCCGCAGTCAGGGGTGAAGGCGCGGGCACTTCTTTTCCGTCCACATTCACATGATAGTTCTTACCATCATAATAAACCGTTGTGTAAGGATCTGTTTTTTCGAGGTTATTGATCCATTTTATTTTCTTTGATTGCTTTAATTCCTTACTGATCGCGGCCAGTTTGGCGATATCTGCCGGTGACATATTACCCGCCGGTACAAATACTTTCAGCAAGGGTGCTGAAGAAGAAACCCAGTTGGTCACTTCCAGTAATTCCCCTGCTTTCAGGTCCTTGGCTGAACCTTTTACAAACACAGCGGTCGACCTGTTCACACTAACCACCGAGTCGATCCTTAATTTTACCAGGGTATCTTTATTAGCACCGAATTTCACCAGCTCATTTTCTTTGTAAAGACCCAGGGCGAAACCACCCTGCAGGGTCACTTTGCCATTATCAATACCAGCGACAGCGATCAGGGATTTATCAGGAAGCGTTCCTTTAGCAAGGCCAAAAAGGGTTTGCTGCTGCCTGTCACTGCTGCCCCCCAGTACGGGTTCCTGTTTCTTACCGTTACTTTTTAAGATCGCCCGTATGCTTGTAAAAAGATTAAGCACCGAAGCATTGACCGACTGCTGTTCAAGCGCCTGGACAAAAGCAACCGTAAAAGCTCCGTGGGGGATATTGTTATCATCTATTTGTTCCTGTGCAAATTCATTATCCTGCGCGGCTGACATGATCAGGAAAGTCCCTTCCTTCCTTGATTCGGGAGGAGTAGGCTGCGAAGCGTCCTTTGCATCGTATTTGGCATCTTCGATAAAACGAAATTTCCCGGGAATGCTGGGCCCTCTTGATAAAGAACCGCTGTGACAGCAGTCAAGGATGACGGTTAGCTTCACCCCTTTGTCAATAAACTTATTATAGATCGCGGCCAGTTCTTTATCCCTTATGTCCTCCACTTCTTCTTTCCAGGTATCGCTGGGGACCATGGACTCATCTTTTTTATCCGCCTCACGGGAAAGACTATTGGGAACCTGGCTTCCGTGCCCGGCATAATAAATAAAGGCAATATCATTGGGCTGGCTTTTAGCAAGCAGCTCGTTCATTTGCTTCAGGATAGCGGCCCGGCTCGCAGCCTCGTTATAAAGCGTATCTACTTTTGCGGCGCTGAACTGGAATTTTGAAACAACGATCGACTGGATCGACCGGGCATCATTCACACAACCATCGAGGTTATGAAAATTAGATCTTCCTGTACCAGAAGGTTTATACGTGGGAGGGGCTTCGTATTTATCGACAGCAATTAGTAATGCCCTTTTTTCCTGGGCCACGCTGAATAAGGAAATGGTCAGTCCGAGGAAAAGTGAAAATAGGCGCTTGTTCATATAGTATGGTTTGTGATGGTGGTTAAATGAGTATTCACTAAAGTAAGATGATTTTTGAAAAAAATAAAACTCCCCTTCTATTATAATATATTTATATTCTTCCGGAGTGATGAACCCGCTAAAAGGTTGTTCCGGTTGCCTTATATCTTCCGGGCCCCGTTTTTTTCATTGATCACTTAAAAGAGCTTCATGCTGGTACAATATTACGGCCGGTTAAGATAAGTGCATATACCCACAAAAAGGTATATTTCTTCCCGGTGGCCGGCAGGTGAGAACATAAAAACGGCAGGAACCAGGTTCCTGCCGGTAGTCATTTTCGGGTGAATGGTCAATCCGTAAATCCATAGGTTTCTTTCAAAATTTCTTTATACTCGACAGGAAGTCCCGCGTGATGATAGGCTTTCCCGGCAACCGTTTTTGCCCTGGCAGTATCCCCGGTCTTTACAGCACATATTACCTGCATCAGGTAAAGCCAGTATTCTTTGCCTTTGTCCATGGAACGAAGCTTGAACAGGTCCAGCGCTGCGCTGATCTTCCTGATTTGCGACTCATCATAGGAAGAAGAATAATCAAGCAACCATCCCGCCAGGGCATCGATATCAGCAGGCTGCTTTGTGTCCTGCAGGTATTGCAGCAGCAGGCTGCTGGCCTTATTCATATCCTTTTCTACAAAAACCGCCTCCCTGTAATGCAGGTCCTTCACGGCGAAATTTTCCTGTTGCGGATCGAATTTCCTTACCAGTGTACGGAAAGAGTCGATATTATTACCACTTCTTTCATACACAACGGCAGCCTGCCGGAATAATTTCTTGTACAAAACAGCATTCGTTCTTTCGGCATCCCATTCCATCAATTCCCCGATCCTTGCTTTATGGGTATGGAGATAACTCAATTGCTGATCATCCAGGTAATGATCAAATAACAACACGGTGGTGGCAATGTCTTTATTACCCAGTATATCTGGTTTGGTCCGGAGATAATCGGCCATGATCTTTTCTTTATCCGCATCTTCCAGTTTATCTGCCTGTGATGCCCAGTTGGTGAAATCCGCATCGGATAATTTCAGCTGGATCGCTTTTTCCTTTAAAGCGAAATACTGTCTCGATGGATCGAGTGCATCCTTCCCCAGGCCCATAAACTCCGTGGCTCCCATGGCACCGATATATTTATGCACCAGTTTACCCTCTGGTGAAAAGAACATAAGGGTTGGATAAGAATTGATACCGAGCTCTTCGGCAAGAGAGATCCCCTCGCCTTTTTCCATATCGAATTTGACATTGATAAAATTGGCATTGTAATAATCGGCCACTTCAGTATTGGTATAAATCTCCTTTTCAAGGTATTTGCAGGGGCCGCACCAGCTGGTATAGGCATCAAAAAAGATCATCTTTTTTTCCCTGGCGGCTTTTTCTTTGATCTGATTCCAGGTCAGGCCGTTGGCAAATTTTATTTCGCCGGCAAAAGCGCCGATGGTAAGCATAATAGCAAGAAGGAGGCCGGTTAACTTTTTCATACATGTGGTTTTAGTTAGTGATAAATAGTAACTATCTACCTGATGCGGGCAAGGCCAGGAATTCCTCAAAGCAAGTTGTTAAATAAAGGCTAAGGAACAAACCCAGCTCTGGTCACTAAGCCCAAAAACGATTTTATATCACCGATAGCATTTTTATTAATCCTATTCATTGATTCTTTATATTGTGGTGACCGGGAGTAACAGCATGCAATACATGAAATATACCCTCAAATGGGTATTGGTTTTAAATCCCGTATGACGTATTCTAACCTCATAAAGCAATGACTACAGGGTAAGTTTAAAGAATTGCTCACTGTTGAAATAAATATTCACCCCTAAAAAAAACAAATGAAATATTTCATTACTACACTGTTTTGCCTGTTAGCGCTTGATTTTTGGGGACAATCTCCGCGGATGATTTATCCCGTGGGCAATGCCTGGGTATCAACTGCCAGCTTTTCGTCGGATGGCAAATATCTTTTAACTATAAAAAATTATCACACGGTTGATGTATGGAGTACTGCTACAGGGTTCCTCCTGTATTCTATTCCGATGAGCTGGTATACGAATGCATATTTTAATCCCAATGCAAAGTCATTAATAACACTCAACAAAGGAGATATTATCGTCACTATACTGAGTTCAGGAAAACAGGAAAGGATCATGAACATAGGGGAAAAACCCGGAACCATCAGGAGGGTATCAGGGGATGCCGGGATCATCGCAATTTATAATGATGGAAATGAGAGAGACTCCATTGATCTTTGGAGCAATCCTGAAGGAAAATTATTGATGAGTATAAAGGGAAGTGCTGATGAAATAAGATTTACAAAGGATAATCGCTACGTAGTAACCCTATTCCGCGACAGCTGCATAAAATGGGATCTTGTAACACACCAGGAAATTTATTCGTTTCCGCTAGATAACTTTACCAGAAGGTCAATAAGTCCGGATGGGAAATATGCAATAGCAACAAATGATAAGGTAATTAATATCTGGGAGGCTGCTACGGGAGTATTGAAAAAGACATTAAATGGACCGGGGGCAAAACTAAACGCCTATAATTTTTCTGATAACGGAAGCGGGTTACTATCAATATGGGAAGATAGTACTGCCATCCTATGGGATATTGAAACAGGAAAGATGACCGGAAGATTCAGATGGTATCCCGAATATTATTGTAAACCCTTCTTAAGCCCCGACGGTAAAAAGATCGCAATACTTGGAAAGAAGGGAAATATGATATTATATGAAACAGGAAACGGAAAGGCAACCGACAGTATACGTATAGGTACCGATTTTCTAGGACAGGCTTTTAAATTCAGCCCTGACAGTAAGTCTATTGCTTTCCTATATAAAGCACCGCTGACACTTTATTCTACCGATACAAAACAATCCACCAGGTTACAGGATGCCGCTACTGATATAGTAGCAAGTGTACTTGTTACTCCCGGCAATAAATACTTACTTATCAACTGCGGGGATACTGCTACTTTGTGTGAGACAGGAACAGGGAAGATTCTCGCCAAAATGACCATGAACCGGTCAGGATTTGATTGCGTTTTTAATGAAAACAGCACCCGCATGCTGATGTGGGATGGAAGGGACATAAGCCTGTGGGAAATACCGGGTGGGAAACTGCTTAACAAGATTGAGGATTCGGGGGGTAAGATCGGGGAGGCATTTATTAATTATGATGGTACAAGGATGGGGATTGTAACCGGTTCATATATCGCTATTTGGGAAAGCAACGGTGTGAAGAGTTTAAAACTGATTCCCCATAATAAATCATTGCGCGAGGAGTCGACAGTCTTTAGCAGAAATGGTAACTATATGCTCACAGCCCATGGCGACAGCGTTCTTCTTTATCGTTCTGACAGTGGGATTATTTTACAACGATTTGTAAAAGGTAAAACAGACAACGATTATGAATATGTTTATATCAGCCCGGATGACCGTTTTATAATGACACATGACAAACAACACCAGCAGGCTGCAGTATGGGATGTCAGGAGCGGAAAAAAATTATATATGATCACAGGCAATAACCCAACATTCACTATGGATTCGGCTTATATCATTGCCGGCGAAACGGTTTATGTTATCACCTCAGGAAAAGCAAAAGAAACCCTGCCAGACCCTGAAACAAAATACCTGCCTGTAGTTCCGTCAATGAAATACAAGGCAACCATCGCAAGTGAAAATGGAAAGGAATGGAAGATGGTAAAAGTTACAGAAAATAAAACAGGACATGCGTATTACCTGATGCTGCAGAAAGGAAAAAATTTACTCGTCTTTGATGAATTTAACCACTTTGATGGAACAGCCGAAGCCAGGTCACTATTACATATTGCCTGTGGGGACCGTGTTATAAACGATAAGAATGTACTTGATAAACTCTGGGTTCCGGGGCTCGCCGAAAAAATAATGAAAGGGGAAACGATCAATGCTAAAAAATTAGAAGAACTGAACATATGTGAGAAATAACCAATAACACAATTCCAGTATCCGGGCGACCGGTAAAAATACCCTCCGGTACGGATAAATTTAGTTCTTACTACACCCTACCTTGCCAGTATAATTTTTTTTTTGGAAAAGGAAAAACAAACCATATATTTAAATACTCATTTTTAAACCTGAAAATTAAACAACTATGAACAAGATCAAACTTTTCCTCTCCGCGTCACTGCTGTTGTGCGCAGCAGTAGTGTTCGGACAGGGAGAAAAGACAGTCTCGACGATGAAAGCCGGCACTAAGCTAACAGATGCTGACATCGGCTTTTTAAGTATGGTGGCAAATGCCAATCTTGAATCGGGAAACCGGGGTGCACCCTCCGCAACACTTGGGGGTGTAACTTATACGATCGGCCACGTGCTCAGCGCTCCCGAAGCAAAATCAATCAGTAAAGCGATCAAGACATGGTCGAAGTCTTACAAAGCTCCCGCTGCTTCCCGTGCCGGTCTTTGTTACTACTATTATTACTATTGTGATTATTATGGATATTGCTACTGGTATAAATACTATTACTATTGTTAACCACACGTAATTATTTGTGAAAAGCCGGTTCCCTTGAACTGGCTTTTTTAACGCCTGCCGGGCCGGGTCACAGGTGTGCAGGTTTATCATTTATATTATATTTGAGTGAGACTTATATCTTAAAAAAAAGTCTATGAAACAATATTCTCTTTTTCCGCTTTCTTTTTTTGCCTTCCTTATTTTCTGCGCGGCAGGCTGCAAGATCCTTTCCCATAGTACCGCACTAAAGGATGAGAGCGCGGATATGGCAATCAAAGAGAGACATGATGTGATCAGCTACGCTTCTATCCGGCGCCAGCAAATACCTTCCTTTGCTGAAAGGGCTTCCAAAACTGGTTTCAATGACTCTTTAGGAAGCCGGGGCTTGTTTGGCCCCCTGATGGATGGCGCTATGTCCCTGGCTACGAATGCCGTTAAAAAAATGATCGCCAAAGACAGGGCAAGGTATGTGGCCAACTACTCCTTTGCACTCACTGACCTCTATTTTTATGACCAGTTATCGCTTGAAAGTGTATTTGACCCGGTGGGTATGCAGTTCGGGGGATTTATCCTGGTAAGAACATTCACTAACAGTGAGAACCAGACCGATACAGCTTTTATCGCCCGGTTCGAACTGGATACAACGTCTACCAACGAGATCATCAATAATTCCATTTTCCGGCTTAAACTGACAGATCTCGAGATCCGGTATACAAAAGTAAAAATGACAAAGGCCCAGAAAAACAACATCAATATGGATGTAGAGATCACTTTCAACACATCTTATGTAAATGAACAGGGCCAGTTATTCGACAACGTAGAACTGGGTAAATTCTATTTATTGCTTCGCAATGCCCCCATGGACAGGACCAGCCCCAACTTTACTCATTATTATGACAGCCTGAAGGGTACAAAAGTGGATGGGAGAAGTTTTATCGTTCCCCGCTCCTTTGGGTATTACAAGGACGAAAACAACCTCTTTGGCAAATCCTACAGCCAGGGGGCCTATTCCATTTCCGTGAAAGTGACAGAAAATGCCAACGATAAATTTGTGACCAAGGTCCTCTCGGATAACAGCAGTACAATCATTGATATAATCGGGAGGGGTGCGAAAAATGCCTTGACAAAATAGGATTTAGGTACAACACAGAGGTACAGGGTAACAGAGGAACACAGAGTTTTAAATTATCCCTCACTCTGTGCAATTCCGTGCCTCTGTATCTCTGTGTTGTACCTCAACCTACTTCCCCTTCCCCGCTTTCTTCATTTCCGCCGGGAAATATTGCCGGAGCAAGGCTTTGAACTCAGGTGTATCGCGGATAAAAGCCAGGTCATTGTCGCTTGTTATCATAAAATAATTCCCAAACCCCAGCTTCAGCGATTTTTCCAGGCTCTCCAACGCTGTCTTTTTATCCTGTATCAAAGCCTTGTAACAGGCATGGTGATACCAGGTCAGGACATCATTATCCTTGTAATAGAACATCTGCGGGAAGACATAATCAAACGCTTTTGTATTGTGAAGAAGCGTGGTATCCCGTATAAAACAATAAAGAACGGAAAGATAGCCCGCATACTGCAGGTCAAACTGGAAAGATTTTTCCTGGAATTCTTTATAAAGTTTAGCATCCGTAACCGTATAGGTCTTATTAAAATAAAGTTCCAGGTGTGTAACAAATGCCTCTGTAAAAGAAGGGGCGTAATCGATGGATTTTGCGAACCCGTTGATAGCTTTACGATAATCACCATTCACCGCATCGATCGTGGCAAGATTGAAATAAGGAAAGGCATTTGTGCTATCCGCCGCCAGCGCCAGGTTAAAGTAATGCGTGGCAGAATCCACCTGTCCATGGACGAAATAAATATGCCCGATATTGTTATTGACAATATCCAAACCGCCAGACCTTTCTATGGTACGATGGTAATAATACACGGCGCTGTCAATATTGTCTCTCTGCGAATAATAGATACCAAGCGTAAACAGGCCAGTCAGTGTATCCACTGAATGCAGGATATGCCTTGCGCAGGCAAGGGCTTCAGGGAACCGGCCTGCTTTAAAATAATTTTCAAACAACTGCGAATGCAATTCCACAATATCCGGTCTCTCGGTAATCAGCTTCTTAAAAAGCACTTCCGCCTTATCAAACTGCTTCAATTTTTTATAGAGCAGTCCCATGGAATACTGGGAATAAAAATCATTAGGCCGCAGGTCAAGGTATTTTTGAAATTCCGCAAAAGCTTTATCATATTCATAAATAAAAAAGTATCGCGTGCCCAGCGCCGATACAGTATAGGCCGCATTTGGTTCCAGCAGTTCGGATTCTTCGAGCAATTTGATTGATTTTTCTACATCCGGTTTCCTGCTGATATTATATTCGGTCTCCGTGATGGCCCATGTCAGCGCCATCGCATCCATGAATAATTTACGGGCTTTCAGGTTGGGGTACATATAGTGCCGCTCGCCGAGGAGGTGGAGGCAACTATCCAGCTCTGCCGCGGCATAATAACATTGATCGCGGGTAGAGTAGCTGGTCTGGTCTTTCAGCAAGGGGGACACGATAGAGTCAAACCGTTCGTTGAGGGCCGAAGCAAGATTACGGCGCATTATCGGTGCCAGTTCATTGTCAGGGTATTTTTTTACAAAATCACGGTAGTCTTTCAGTGCATTGGTGTCTTTGGGCCAGATCAGCTTTTTCTCGGTAATATTCTGCTTGTAAGAAAAATAAAGATGCTTACCATTATCATCCAGGGTATCGATATATTTTTCCTCCGTGCCTTTGGCATTGACCGGTGGCAGCGTGGGCCGTTGTTTGGCTTTTTCCTCTTTTAATGCGGCGAGTGTCGCTGGGTTTACTTTGGTAAATTGTTTGGTAGGATCACCGGTTATTGAAGGCAGTTGTTTGCTGTCACTGTACTTTGTCACATTGATCTGGAGGTACATCTGCAGTTCCGCCATCGTGATCACGCCGTTGTTATCCATATCAGCCAGTCCCTTTAACCCCTCTTCGAGTTCCAAAGAAAACAGTCCCCTCCCGCCGCCCCATTCTGCGCTTTCCAATGACAACTGGTTGGGCTGGCAGGACAATATCTTGAATTCTTTTCCCCAGGCGGCGGCCAGGGCAAAGCCGGTTTGTTCAACACCTTTGATCCCTCCCTTTAGATTGCCGGCATGACAGGCGTCTACGATAAAGATCATTTCGATCCCGTTCTCAGCGAGTGGTGAGAGGTATCGTTTCAGTTCAAATACTTCCAATACATCATGTTTCATCCCGAAATAACCCCCATTGGGACTATTGTACAGGAGGAGCAAGCCATTCTCCACCTGTGTCTGTACTTCCATATCCCCATGACCCGCAAAATAGAAATAGACGCGGTCACCAGGTTTGGCTTTTTCGATCAGCAGGGAGATAGCATCCGCGATATTGTTCCGGGTGGCAGTCTCATTAATAAAGGTTTCGATATTTGCCTTAGGCGTCTTCCCACCTGCATCACTCAATAAAAAATTCTGGAAGGCAAG
>JANMKG010000410.1:0-13627 GCA_031371915.1 Chitinophagaceae bacterium
ATGCGAATCGAGAATAAAACCTATGGTATTTGCCGCGTAACAGGTAAACTGATCGACAAAGCACGTCTTCGCGCTGTACCCCATGCTACACTCAGTATCGAGGCCAAGCAGATGATGAATAAGTAGTTTGTACAACCAGTATAAAAGCATATAGGGTATATAAGGTCAGATGACACTTTATATACCCTATATACTTTTATACCTAACTTTACAAACTCTTCAAGTAACAGCCTACTTCTTCTTTCCCCGTAAAAAAACCTGGAAACCTACCCCGATTAAAATACCGTGATTGGTGAATTTGGTAGTGGTCTCATTTTCCCCTCTTTCGTCAATACTGCCGTCGTTACCGGTATCCCTTAACGTGGTCTTTTTAAACACGTTCTTACTATAGGAAAAATTATAGCCGATATAAAAATCAAGACCTGCATTTTCTCCCATCATTTTCGTGGCACCGCCGGAAAAAGTGGCATTGACAAAACTACCTCCGTTGGATTCGCCCGTATAGGTCAGTTTGTAAGAATTAGGACCAGTTGATCCGCCATAAAAAAAACCTTCGGTTTTGAGATTGCTGATACCACCATTCAGGCTGACCTGGCCAAAAGGCATTAAGGAGCTTTTATCGGAAAAATAATTCCTGACAAAACCTCCTGCCCCGATATTAAAGCCATTGGTCTTATCGCTCTGGTAGGTACTCCCATTTTGTTCATAGGTGATCTTCTGGCCGTTGGGATTGATGATAAGGGTGGCGCCAACAACAGTTTTGCTGGAAATAAACCATCCAAGGGAAGGAGCAATATTGACCCCGTAATTCTTGTTCGTTGATTTGTTTGTCCCGATTGAAGCAACAGTAATGTCGGAACTTCCTGAGTTATAAAAAAGGCTGGCCACAGAGGCACCAACCATCCTGTCACCTTTCGCAAACTGGGCCCTGATACAGGTACAACTTAGCAGGAAAAAAAGGGGTAAAAAAAAGGTTCTTTGAAACATACTTATAGCGGATTGATAAACGACAAATATATACTGGATAAGCCAGAAAGCAGGGGTAAAAATAATTTTAAAAAAGCCCAAAAGAATTGATATTTTCCCTTTACCTTTAAATCAAGTTGGAGGAAAGAAAAATTCCCCTTACTTTTAAAACCGAAACTAATTAACAGCCAAATCAAACTTTTATGAGAAAGTTCAGACTTCTTTCACTTTTACTTCTTGCTATTGCCTTTATTGCTGTCAATTGTACCAAGGAAGGTCCTGAAGGTCCTGCTGGCGCCCAGGGTCCGCAAGGTCCTGCTGGTGTTAACGGAAGTACTGGTCCTGCCGGTCCTGCCGGTCCTGCTGGTCCTACTGGTCCTGCCGGTTCAACGGGTGCAACAGGTCCTGCCGGTACAGCGAATGTGATCTATACAGCATGGACAAATTTTAATATTGCCAACTGGACTGCCGTTCAAAACGTTTTCGGGATCGATCAAAGAAGATACCCTATTCCAGCACCCGGTCTTTCCCAGACCATGCTTGATAATGGTGTTGTGATCGTGTATATTAAATTCTCAGGTGTTGCCAATACTGCATACCCGCTCCCGATGGTTGAATCCATTGCAGGTGGTGGTGGTCTTCAGAATATGCAAAACATCAATACTTTAAACACCATTACGCTTCGTTTCTTTAATGGAAATGGTGTTGGAGACCCGGGAACATTCGGCGCCCCCAACCAATGGCGTTATGTATTGATCCCAGGTGGTGTAGCTGGCGGACGTGGTGCTGGCCCGTATATGGGATATACAGAGCAACAAATAAGAGCAATGTCTTATAGTGAGGTTTGCCGCACATTCAATATCGCTCAATAAGCTCCTTTAATTTATACAGAAGCCGTCTCGCCACAAGCGAAGCGGCTTTTTTGTTACCCGCTACTTTCATTTCTGTCTTAAATTGTGCATCCAAATTGCTGCAATGAAAAATAGCTGTTTAGTCGTGGCCTTACTGGTTACTTACTTTAACGGGATCTGCCAACCCCGTATCATTTCGGGACCTATGCTCGGCCCGGTTGAATTAAGGGATGCCAAAGTGTGGGTAGAAGTTTCGCCGGAAGTAAAAATGGTTTCCTTACAATTCAATAAAAAGGGTGATGCCAGGTCTGTTAAAACGGTTATGTATAAAGGTGAGCTGGGTAATGATTTTAACCCGTTGCAATTCACCCTTGGTGGCCTGGATCTTAATACGGTCTACGAATACAAGATCTGGGTCAACGGAAAAGCGACCGGCAAAGGAGGTGAGTTTACCACCAAAGACCTCTGGCAATGGCGCAAAGACCCGCCTGCTTTTAGTTTCCTGACCGGCTCCTGTTCTTATTTCAACCAACCCATCTATGACCGGCCGGGAACACCTTATGGAAAGGATTCCTCCATTTTCGAGAGCATGGCCCGGGAGAAAGCCGCCTTTATGCTCTGGCTGGGAGATGCCTGGTATACCCGCGAAGTGGACTATTACAGTGAATGGGGGCTTTGGTTCAGGGCGAGTCATGACAGGGCCCTGCCCATCACACAGAATTTTCTAAAGGCCATGCCACAACTGGCCATCTGGGACGATCATGATTACGGCCCCAATGATATTGGTAAGAATTATACCCTGAAAGAAACAAGCCGGAATATCTTCAATAAATACTTCTGTAACCCTTCTTCCGGTGAGAACGGCCAGGGCATTTATACGATGACCAGCTGGGGTGATGCGGATATCTTTATGACCGATGACCGCTGGTGGCGGAGTACAGATAAACTCAAAGATTCCGTTGAAGGGAAACCTAATCCCGGGAAAAGAATGCTGGGTGCACAGCAGATGGAATGGTTAGAAAATTCCCTTTTGTTCAGCACGGCTACTTTTAAGATCATTGCCGTTGGCAGCCAGGTACTCAACCCCGTCTCTCCTTATGAAGCCTGGTGGAAGTTCCCCGCGGAATATAAAGAACTCCTGGATTTCCTGGAAGCATATAAAATAAGCGGCGTGGTCTTTCTTACAGGGGACCGGCACCATAGTGAAATAATCAAGATTGACAGGGCAGGAAGTTACCCCCTCTATGATATAACCGTCTCACCACTTACTTCCGGTACACATACATTCGGTGGAACGGAAAAAAGCAATCCTTACCGGGTTCTTGGAATTGATGAGAAACAGAATTACGGCCGCTTCTCCTTCAGCGGCCCACGGGGAAACCGGAAAATGACCGTTGAGTTCCTGGGATTAAAAGGAGAAAAGCTGAACGAATGGAGCATAACAGAAAAGGAATTAAAATAACCAAAACCACCAACATGAAAAAAATCGTTGTCATCCTGGTCATTACCCTGGCCGGCTTTATTGCTTGCAAGGACAAAAAAGGAAATACCGCGGAAACCACCACGACCGAAAGTAAAACGGATAGCGCAATCGTCGCTGATCCTGCTAAAGATTCGGCGGAGATAAAAGCTGTTGTGCTGGATTTCTATAACTGGTACGCGAAAAGTTATGCACGACTCCAGGGTTATGATCTTTACAGCGGGATAAAAAAGAAGGACACTCCTCCTTATAAGATAAACTGGGACGTGGTAGACAAGTACCAGGCCTTTATCCGGGATTCTGTACCACAACTGGGAGACGAGTTCCTGGTGAACCAGAAGCGAATGTTAACGAAAGCGGATTCGGCTTTTAAAGTGGATGTAAAAGACGATGTGCCTTATTATTTTGATTTTGACTGGTACACCAACAGCCAGGAAGATCCCCAATACTTACTGGACGGTATAAATCAATCAAAGAAATGGATCATCCTTGTAAAAGGAAAAGATGCGTCTGTTGAAATCGGGGCCCCGGAAGATAAAAATTATGTTGATGGGTCGCTGCTTTTACAGCTGGGTATGAAAAAAGAGAATGGGCACTGGACCATTGCTAAGATCGGGAATGATTAAGGTATAACACAGAGGTACAGAGAAACAGAGGAACATAGAGATAGTGTTTTAATTCTCTGTGAAACTCAAAAACTCCGTAACTCTGTGTTGTAACTTTAGCGAGATAATTTGTAAGCAATAAATATGACAATTCATTTTGGGTATGATAAAGGAAGAGTGATACAGGCGTTGCGGTATCATTTTATCAGCAGGCGGGAGATCAAGATCATGCTGATCCTGGTAAATGTATTTGCGCTGTTGTCGATCGCTTTGTATGCCCTGGAAAAAATATCAGCCGGTCCTTTTTTAGTGGGCTCTTTTTTATGGGTAGTGCTGATGATAAGCTTCTGGTTCATTCTCCCGTGGTTAGTATACCGAAAGGCCATCACGTTCAAACACCAGTTCAGTATGACCTTTGAGCAGGAAGGGTTTACACTGGCTCATGAAAAGGGTTCTAAATCCTGGCCCTGGACTGCCTTGAAGAATTACCTGGAAAGTCCTCACTTCTTCCATTTATATTTTGACAACCGTTCTTTTTTCCTCGTACCGAAGGAAGGATGCAAGGATACGGACGAGGTGTATGAATTGAGACAATTGATCAAATCCAAAGTACCGAAAGGCTGAAGAAGATAATAGTGAATAGATAATAGATAATAATTTAAGAAGACTCTATTACCAGAGTAGTGCGAAATATTAGGGAAAGTTACGATAAACAAGAACTATTATCTATTAATTGTTATCTTAATCAAAGGAGTGTTGGAGATGTACGAAAAACTCAATGTAAGACAACTATTATCTGTCATCTATCAGTTATCATCTAATAAAGTTTTTTCTCCATCACAAAGTGCGGGATCGTGACCTCGTTAAATTCGTCACTGGCGACGCGGTAGCCCATTTTCTCATAAAAGCCAATGGCATTTTTGCGGGCATGCATGGAAAGTATTTTGTAACCACGGTCGCGGGCCAGGTTCTCTGCAAAACCCATCAATGCCCTGCCGATACCCTTTCCCTGGAGGTCGTTCAGCACCGCCATTTGACGTAAGCGGACGGTGTTCGTATTTTCTTCCACCAGCATGCAGCAACCAAGGATATCTTCATCTTCGAAAGCAGCGATCAGCATATTCTCTTTTTCCTGTTCCAGTTCATCGGGGGAAAAGCCAAGCCCGAGTGGTTTGCGCAGGATATCATCCCGCAGCTTTACCATCTGCTGGTATTCATTACTTCCGTGGTCGATGATTTTCAGAGCCATTACTAAGAGATTAATACGGGATAAGTTCAAAATACAAAGAACTTGCTATACTGCCAACCGTTTGTTGTCTTTATTTACCTCCCGGTGACGGTATTTGCCTGTTCCTACGGCTTAGTTTTCAGTTTATTGGGTGAAAACCGAAAAAAAAACGCTTTCCGCCGCTGATTAATTCAAAAAGTATATTTTTGCTCCCAATAAACAAAACTTAAAGAACATGTCAGACATTGCATCAAGAGTTAAGAAAATCATCGTTGACAAGCTGGGTGTTGACGAAGCAGAAGTAACCAATGAGGCTTCTTTTACCAACGACCTCGGCGCCGATTCATTAGATACGGTTGAATTGATTATGGAATTTGAAAAAGAATTCAATATCTCCATTCCGGATGAGCAGGCTGAGACCATTACTACTGTGGGTCAGGCTGTGGCTTACCTGGAAGAGCACGCCAAGTAATTCATTTCGTTTCCGGGAAGGGCCAGTACTTTAACCGGCAGACAGGAAATAAATTCATTCCGCCTTCTGACTGTTGTGACAGCGAAGGCGGTTTTTTACTTCATACAATAAGCCCGGTACGATCCGTACTTAGGCTGCAGCCCGCAGCTTGTTGTATCTTTGCGTAAACTATTTTATCTTAAAGCGATATATGGAATTAAAACGAGTTGTCGTTACAGGAATGGGTGCCCTGACACCATTGGGCAATACCGTCCAGGAGTACTGGGATGGATTGATCAATGGAGTGCCCGGTGCTGATATGATCACCCAGTTCGATGCTTCCAAATTCCGTACAAAATTTGCCTGTGAAGTAAAAGGATTTGAGCCCACTCAATTCCTCGATAAAAAAGAAGCCCGTAAGATCGACCGCTTTACACAGTTCGCACTCGTGGTGAGCGACCAGGCAATGGCGGATGCAGGTCTTAATAAAGAAAATATCAATCCCGATCGTGTAGGTGTTGTATTTGCCAGCGGTATCGGCGGGCTGATCACGTTCCAGCACGAGGTAACGGATTTTGCCCGGGGCGACGGAACACCGCGTTTCAATCCCTTCTTTATTCCCAAAATGATATTGGATATCGCAGCCGGCCAGATCAGTATGCGCCATAACTTAAGGGGTCCCAATTTCGCTGTCGTGAGTGCCTGTGCCAGCAGTACCAATGCCATCATGGACGCTTTTAACCTCATCCGCCTGGGTAAATCGGATATCATTGTAACAGGTGGAAGCGAAGCGGTAATCAGCGAAGCGGGAGTTGGTGGTTTCAATGCCATGAAGGCCATGAGTGAAAGAAATGATGACCCCAAAACCGCCAGCCGTCCTTATGATAAGGACCGGGATGGATTTGTAATGGGGGAAGCCTGTGGTATCGTAATACTCGAAGAGCTGGAGCATGCCAAAGCAAGAGGTGCCAGGATCTATTGCGAAATAGCCGGTTGCGGCGCTACCGCCGATGCCCATCATATTACAGCCCCTCACCCGGAAGGACTGGGTGCTACCAATGTGATGCTGGTTGCGCTGGATGATGCGGAAATGAAAGCTGACGAGATCGATTATATCAATACACATGGTACCTCTACACCAATCGGTGACGGCGCCGAAGTAAAAGCCATCACCCGTGTTTTTGGCGAGCATGCTTATAAATTAAATATCAGCGCCACCAAATCGATGACGGGTCACTGCCTGGGTGCCGCAGGCGTGATCGAAGCCATTGCCAGTATCAAGGCAGTGATGCATGATATCGTTCCTCCCACGATCAATCATTTTACCGATGATCCTGAGCTGGACCCCAAACTTAATTTCACCTTCAACAAAGCACAGCAAAGAACCGTGCGGGCCGCCCTCAGTAATACCTTTGGTTTTGGCGGGCACAATGCGTGTGTGATCGTAAAGAAGTTTCAAGGCTAAGGTTTGAGGTTTGAAGTTTGAGGTTCTCTAATACAATATTCCCCATAAGGACCGGAAAATAACTGACCGGGGGACGTCAAACATCAAACATCAAACTTTTTTTTGTACTTTAACAGCTGTGGATTTTTTTAAATTTTTTTGGGGGAAGCATTCCGGTACCGCTTTTAAAAAAGAATTGAAGAATATCCTGGGATTTAAACCCGGGAATATCTCGCTTTATAAAACAGCACTCACCCACCGGTCTGTCCGGGAAAGAGCCGATGAGAATAACGAACGGCTCGAATACCTCGGTGATGCCGTCCTCAGCGCGATGATCGCTGATTATTTGTTCAAACGATATCCTTATAAAGAAGAAGGGTTTCTCACTGAAATGCGGAGCAAGATGGTGAACCGCCAGCAACTGAACGAGATCGCCGTTCGCATGGGCCTCAAAAAGATCACCCTTTATAATAAAATGGATGGTTCGCTGAAAGTGAGCCAGATCTTCGGGAACACCCTCGAAGCCCTGGTTGGTGCTATTTATCTTGACCATGGTTACAAAAAAGCTGCTAAATGGGTATTGGAGACAATTATTCAGCCGCATATGTTCATGGACGACCTTGAGATCCTCGAGATCAACCACAAGAACAAACTTTATGGCTGGGCCAATAAGAACGGGAAAGTGCTTGAGTTTGAGACACTGAACGAGAAACTCGAGAATGGGCGTCGTTTATTCACCGTAGCGGCAGTTGTTGATGGAAAAAATATCGCCGAAGGAAAAGCTTTTAATAAAAAAGATGCTTCCCAGATAGCCGCCCAGGTTGCAGTGCTGAAGCTAGGGATCGTGAATGCGGATTCGATCGCCGAGGAGCAGGGTTAAGAAGTACATAAAGTTTATAATTCAGGAACCAGTATCGGGCAATCAGCAACAAGAACCCAGCAACCAGCTACTTTTTCCTATCCATACACAATTCAATCAGCACCCCATTAGTATGCTTGGGATGAAGAAAACAAACCAGTTTATTATCTGCTCCGGGTTTTGGAGTTTCGCTGAGTAATACAAAGCCTTCTTTTTTTAACCGCTCCATTTCCGCTTCTATATCCGTCACGTCAAATGCGATATGATGGAGACCTTCGCCTTTTTTCTCGATAAAGCGGGCGATCACCCCGTCGGGGTCCGTGCTTTCCAGCAGCTCGATCTTGGTAGTGCCCTGTTTAAAAAAAGCCGTGTTGACCTTCTCTGTTTCAACCAGTTCGGTCTTGTAACAAGTGCTATTTAGCAGTTTTTCGAATAAGGGAACGGAATCAGCCAGTTTTTTAACAGCGATCCCGATATGCTCGACTTTTTGCATAAAAGAGGATTGGGTTATAGACGGTTGCGATTTCGGTAAAATCGGCCGCCAGCCCGAAATTACCCCTTTCACTTAGAACCTTTTAGAGTAATTTTGTGTTTAGAATAAAACCCTCCAAAAGTTCCTGAAAAGAAAAATTTACCCTTGTTCAGAGCCTTTGGAGGGTTATAAAAAAAATCGATTATACTTTATGATCAAATTTCCCATTTACCTGGACCATAATGCCACGACTCCCTGCGACCCAAGAGTCGTGGAAGCGATGATACCCTATTTCACCAATAATTTTGGTAACGCCGCCAGTCGTAACCATCCATTTGGCTGGCAGGCTGAAGCGGCGGTTGACCTGGCCCGTGAGCAGGTGGCCAAACTGATCGGTGCGGACCCCAAAGAGATCATTTTTACTTCCGGGGCTACAGAAGCCGATAATCTCGCCATCAAGGGAGTGTTTGAAATGTATGCCAGCAAGGGCAATCATATCATCACCTGCAATATTGAACACAAAGCGGTACTCGATACCTGCAAGCATATTGAAAAAGAAGGGGGAGAGGTCACTTACCTGAAAGTAAAGGACAATGGACTGATCGACCTGGCTGAACTTGAAGCCGCGATCAAACCAACAACCATCCTTATCGCCCTGATGTATGCCAATAACGAGATCGGTACCATCATTCCGATGAAAGAGATCAGTGCGATCGCCAGGAAAAAAGGCATCCTTGTTTTTAGTGATGCTACACAAGCCGTAGGCAAGATACCTGTAGATGTCAATAAAGATGGTATCGACCTGATGGCTTTTACCGCCCATAAAATGTACGGGCCAAAAGGGGTGGGTGCTTTATATGTACGCCGGAAGAATCCTCGTGTGAAAGTAACCGCCCAGATGGATGGTGGTGGTCATGAAAGAGGTATGAGAAGCGGTACCCTGAACGTACCCGGTATTGTTGGTTTTGGAAAAGCCTGTGAGATCTGTGTAAATGAAATGGAGGAAGAAACAAAAAGAGTAAGTAAACTGAGAGATAAATTACAAACAGAATTATTGAAAGTGGAAGAGAGTTACCTGAATGGTGATAAGGAACATAAACTGCCGCATGTAACGAATATCTCTTTTAAATACGTGGAAGGAGAAGGGCTGCTGATGGGCTTTAATAAGAATATTGCCCTTTCATCCGGGTCGGCCTGTACCTCTGCATCTCTTGAACCATCCTATGTGTTAAAAGCGCTGGGACTGGGAGATGACCTGGCACATAGTTCGCTCCGATTTGGCCTCGGACGTTTTACTACCGAAGACCAGATCGATTATACAGTAGAGCAGGTGACCAATACAGTGAATAAATTAAGAGAGATGAGTCCTCTCTGGGAAATGTATAAGGAAGGTATTGATATGAATAGTATTGAGTGGGCGCATCACTAAGATGTGCGATGTGTGAAGTACGATGTACGAAGTTACTTCACACAGCGGGAATGTTTCTTACTTCGTACATCAAATAGCTTAAATCGTACATATCATGGCATACAGCGAAAAAGTGATCGAACACTACCAGAATCCCAAGAACATTGGAACCCTGGATAAAACTAAATCAAATGTTGGTACCGGTCTTGTTGGTGCCCCTGAGTGTGGTGACGTGATGCGTCTCCAGATCGAAGTGGATGAGGCAACAGGTCTAATAACGGATGCCAAGTTCAAGACCTTTGGCTGTGGCTCTGCCATTGCTTCTTCTTCACTCGCCACCGAGTGGCTGAAGGGGAAATCAGTTGATGAGGCCATGGCGATAGATAATATGGCGATCGTGGAAGAACTCCATCTCCCTCCCGTAAAGATCCACTGCTCTGTACTGGCAGAAGATGCTATCAAGGCAGCGGTCAATGATTACAGGGTGAAGAATGGATTGCCGGCACTGAAGTTTGACGAAAGTGTTGTGCATTAAGAGAAGCAGCCTCCCCAAACCCCTCCGCAGGAGGGGCTTAGAAAACTTCATAAAATGAGTAGTGTTTTAAATAATCAAGCTTCTTCAATCCCCCCTTCGGGGGGTGGGGGGGCTTTAGCAAACGCAATTTATATAAGTGACAAGGCAAAAGTGAAGATCCACCAGCTTATGAAAGATGCGGGGGTGGAAGAGGATGCTTCTTATTTTGTCAGGGTAGGTGTGGTAGGTGGTGGTTGTTCCGGTCTTAGTTATAAACTGGATTTTGATAACGAGACCAAGCCGATGGACCAGGTGTTCGAAGACAATGGGGTAAAAGTAGTGACAGACCTGAAGAGTTTCCTGTACCTCGTGAATACAACACTTGATTTTTCAGACGGACTGAACGGGAAAGGATTCTATTTCAGCAACCCCAATGCGAGCAGGACCTGTGGATGCGGGGAGAGTTTTGCAGTATAAATAAGAAATCAGAAATAAGCCTGCCTGCCGCAGGCAGGGAATAAGAAATGAGAAAGTTGTTCATGACTTTCTCATTTCTTATTTTACGGTTTCTTATTTCTCATTATTTGTATTTATGTTTTCTGTTTGTAAAAAAGAGCTCCGCCAATTCTTCAGCAGTCTTACGGGCTATATCGCGATCATTGTTTTCCTCCTGGTGAACGGGCTGGTATTATTTGTCTTTGAAGATAATATTCTTGATTTTGGTTATGCTACCCTGGACCGCTTCTTTCAACTGGCTCCCTGGATATTATTGTTGCTGATTCCCGCTATTACAATGAGAAGTTTTGCCGAAGAGTTCAAAACAGGTACCTACGAGATATTACAGACCCGCCCGCTCACCCGCTGGCAGATCATCGGTGGTAAATACCTTGGGAGTTTGCTCGTAGTTTTCATCGCCTTACTGCCTACTGTTATTTACATCTTCTCTATCCAGCGTCTTTCCTCCAATGAGGGACTGGATATGGGAGCTACGATCGGTTCCTATATCGGGTTATTTTTTCTTGCTGCGGTATTTACGGCGATCAGTACCTGTTGCAGCAGCTTTACCAACAATGCCGTGGTGGCTTTTATCGCCAGCCTGGTCGGTTGCGCCTTATTATATTATGGGTTCAGTGCACTCAGCCGGATGCCGGCATTGGCCAACGGCCCCGATTATTATACCGCGATGCTGGGGATCGATTTCCATTATCGGAGTATCAGCCGGGGCCTGATCGATACCCGTGACCTGGTCTATTTCGGGAGTATGATCTTTTTATTCTTTTCTATCACGAACCGCAACCTGTTAAAACGATAATGAAAAAAGGGGTAGATAAAATAGGGGCTTCAAGATACTGGTGGCTGTTGCTGCTCGTCATCCTGTTTGCTGTCAACTGGATGGCTTCAGTTTTTCATGCACGTATGGATCTTACTAAAGAAAAAAGGTACACACTGAGTAAAGCAACGAAGTCCCTGGTTAAAAGTTTTGACGAGAAGGTACAGGTGGATGTCTTTTTAAAAGGAAACTTTCCGTCAAAATTCAGGAAGCTTACCAATAGCGTCAATGAGTTCTTGCAATTATTGAAAGAATCTAACAACTCCAGGCTGGATTATACATTAATATCCCCGGAAGATGAAATTCCCGGGTCTCCTGCAAGAAAGTATTCAGATACATTAGCCAGTATGAATGCTTTCCCTATCAATTTAAAAGCCCAGGTGAAAACAGGCGAGAGCAGCAGCCTGGCATATCCTTATGCCTTAATAAGGTATAAGGGTAAACAGGAATTGGTGACACTATTCAGTGTACCTGCTATATCCGGAACCAATAATGATGTACCTGAAAAGGTTATCAATAGCGCGGAAGCTTTGCTGGAATACCAGTTTGCCAGCGCACTTGACAGGTTACAACAACCTAACCGCCCCGGCATTGCCTATTCGGTGGGTAACGGGGAGCCGGTTGATGGGAGAACTTATGACCTGGTGCAAACCCTTGAAAAAGATTATGAGCTCAGGATCCTCAATTTAAAAGAGCAGCCACGGGTGCCTGACAGTGTAAATGTTCTGCTGATCGTAAAGCCGGCAGAGCAATTCACAGAAGACGAGAAGTTAAAAATCGATCAGTTTGTAATGAATGGCGGAAAGCTGCTTTGCTTTATTGACAATTTAATTGCGGAGCAAGATAGTCTTGCTATAAAACCTGAGACTATTGCTTATGACAGGAACCTGAATCTTACTGATCTTTTCTTTCGATATGGTCTCCGGATCAATACCGACTTAATAATGGACCTGCAGTGTGATTTTATTCCAATTGTTATCGGCGGTACAAGGGAGAATCCACAAATGCAATTCCTTCAATGGAATTATTTCCCGCTTTTTACTTCCGGGGGTAAAATCAATCAAAATATAGGGTATGTTGCGGGCCGGTTCTCTAATTCAATAGATACCATCCAGGTAAACGGCGTAAGAAAGTACCCGTTATTGGTTTCATCTTCCAACTCAAGGATAATCAGCACCCCGGCACTTATAAGCCTGAATGAAAATAAAAATACACCAGAGGATGAAAAGTTCAAAAAGAATGCAATACCTGCAGCTATGTTGTTGGAAGGTAAGTTCACCTCGTTGTTCAGGAACCGGATCGCGGCATCTCAAAGGGATAGTCTTATTGCACACGGAAAAGAGTTTAAGGAACTGTCGCCGGATAATAAAATGATCGTGGTGGCCGACGGCGATATTGTATTGAATGAATTTGTTCCTGGTGGTGGTGCCAATAGCCAACCTGTTCCAATACAAATGGGATTTAACAAATACACCTACACAGAATATATGCGGCAATCAGAAATGGGGAAAATATTTATCCCGGTTGGTAATAGGGATTTTCTAAAAAATTGTCTCGAGTACCTGGTGAGTAACCCTGCAATAAGTGAAACCCGGAATAAAGACATCGTTCTTCGCTTACTCGATCCGCAAAAAGTAAAAGATCAAAAAACCACCTGGCAATTCATCAATATTGCCTTACCCATCCTGCTCGTACTTCTTTCAGGCTGGATCTACCAGCAAGTGAGAAAAAGAAAATATGCTGCATAAGTCCAGGGCTTTCTTGTACACTGGACTAAGGTGAAAGAGGATGGCTTCCTCGTATCTTTGCACATTATAACAGAAAGGAATGACGACTGACCAGATCACCTATTTAGTTTTTGGGGTTGTTTTAATAGTGGCGTTAATATTTGACCTGGGTTTGTTGAGCAAAAAAGGGAAAAAGGTTACGATCAAACAGGCATTATACTAGACTTTCTTCTGGGTAGCACTGGCGCTGGCCTTTTGTGTTTTCATGTGGGTGCAGAATGGGCAAAAACCT
>JANMKG010000419.1:0-9789 GCA_031371915.1 Chitinophagaceae bacterium
GCTGGTTGCTGGTTGCTTGCGGCTGTTCGCTGATCGTGCCATCTGCGAGGCCTTGCACCGTTTTTAGTAATAAAGATGCTCCGATCTCTTTCATTTTATCATGTACTTCACCGGCGGTATCGTTTTCCCCGATCGGAAAACTTTCCTGTAATAAAATATCACCGGTGTCGATCTCGTGCTTTAGTTTGAAAGTGGTCACGCCTGTTTCTTTTTCACCATTGATCACGGCCCAATTAATAGGCGCGGCGCCCCGGTATTGGGGAAGCAGGGAGCCATGCAGGTTGACGGAGCCCATCGGTGGCATATTCCAGACCGCTTCAGGTAACATGCGAAAGGCTACGACGATCTGCAGATCGGCATTCAATGCTTTTAATTCTTCTATAAATGCCGGGTTCTTTAGTTTTTCGGGCTGTAATACTTTAAGGCCATGTTCAACAGCATATTTCTTTACAGGGCTTTGCTGTAATTGCATGCCCCTGCCGGCAGCTTTATCGGGTGCTGTAATAACCGCAATGATAGTACACCCGGCTTTTACAAGGGCATCCAGGGAAGCAACCGCGAATTCCGGTGTGCCCATGAATATAATTTTCAGCTCTTTGTATTTTTCTTGTTGCACGTGGCCAACTAAAAACCCCCTTTTATAACGGGGGTTTATTACAGCGAAGATAAATGAAAATCTACAGGGGTAGTGTATCAGTTTGAATTATATCAAGAATAGGATTATTGACTGACAAAGTTGTCATCCTGAGCAATGCGAAGGATAACGTAAGATTGGGAATTAATTCAATTGGACAATCACCTATTCCTCACTTCGTTCGGAATGACAGCTCGTAATCAAGATTCAAACTGACCTACTATTCTACCGGCTATATTTTTTATTATTCAATAATAACCCGTTTGCCATCTCGTAGGTAATATTGTAACCAATGAACCCTGACCAGTAAGGCGTGGGTAATTTATACTTATTCGAGGCTATAGCCATATTGTTGGTGTACTCTCCCAATGTGCCTTGCAGCGCATAATAAGCCTGGACCTTTTCCTTTGCCCCGTCCTCGCTAAAGACGTGTTTTAAAGGGGCGCTGCCGTCAAAATGACCTCCTAAGATCGAACTGGACGTAAGAAAGGTAGCATCCAGTTTGGTCAGGAATTTTTTCATGACCATATCACTTTGAATGGAATAGGCTTTTAATTCGCCCCATGGTGCTTCAGGTACAGCATCGATCAACCTTTTTACCCAATCCAGAGAAGCCCTTTCCGCAGCTTCAACGGCTTCTTTATTATAGGTTCTTGTTGAACAATCCTTGTTCAATTCCTCATGCGGTACATGCCCGTTAAAAGGTTTTTGGTAGATACCGGTGAAGAGTTTCAGTTTTTGTCTTTCTTCAGGTGTTACATCAAACCAGATGGGAATGGGATTTGTTCGTTGCTGCATATAGAGGTTAACCCAGTTGGAGTGAGAATAAAAATCCTGGATCGCATGAAGGCTGGCGCCAATGATATTGTAAAAGATGATTAACCGGAATCCGGGTTCTGTCAATCCACCCCGCAGAATATTTTTTCAACAACCCGATCGTATTATCCAGGATTAGCTCCCAGTTCTTTTCAATATCGGCTTCGGTAAAGACCGCATCGAAATGGAGAAAATCATAGGAGTGATCACTGCGAAAGCGGATGGATTGAATCCCAACTTTTGTCAGCTCTTCATTGGGCATATTAAGTACTGCCAGGAAATCTGTGAGATAATTGGAGACCTGTGTTGCCAGCCGTGCATCAGCAGAAAAACCATTCGCTACCATTGCCTTGCGGGTGCACTCGGCATGCCACCAGGTGTCGAAGGCGAAAGTTTGAAAAGAAAGAAATTGGGAAAAGACAGCCAGCGCAAGGGTTTTGGTTACCCTGCTTTTTGAGCTTGTAAGCATGGTGGTCATATTTATTTGGTAAATGATTTAAATAAACACCAGGCCGGATCGCGGTATTAAGTTAACTTATTTTATCATTTATTCGAAATCATCGTACAACAAGTACTTCTTCCGTATCTTTTTGAATTCGGTGAGAGCCGGTTCCCAACTGGCCCTGATCTCTTTTTCGCTTTTGCCATCCCTGACCTGCTGCCAGAGATCATTATTCCCCGCCAGTTTATCAAAAAAAGAATCTTCCATCTTGCCCGATTTAGGAAGCAGGAAGAATTTATCCTTGTCGGGGAAAAGACGATAAGCTTCTGTCAGCCATTTCAGCTGTACTTTATTATCCACTTTTTTTAGAACTTCTTCCGGGCTACCCGAAAGGTCCCAGCCATAACAAAGCTGGCCGTATAATTTGGAACGTTGAGCCCCTTCATTCGGGTTGGGGGTAAATGAATAGAGGTTGTTAGGTAAGGATGGATGACCAAATACCTGGAACGGTTTATTCGTTCCCCTGCCTTCGCTTAACACTGTTCCTTCAAAGAAACAGGTGGAAGGATATAAATATATAGATTGAATATTGGGGAGATTGGGAGAAGGTTTTACAGGTAAAACATATTTGGTCTTGTGATCGTAGCCTTTGCATTTGATGACCTGGAAATGGAAGGGTGTGTCCACGGAATTCTCCGCGGTCTTATAGTATGCATATTTTGCATTGGCTTTTTCACTGAGCCATTTTTCGCCGGCGATCATAAAAGCATATTCGGCTATCGTCATACCATACACAATGGGAACGGGCTGCCGCCCGACAAAAGAACGGTATTTCAAGTCCAGCACTGGTCCGTCTACATAATGCCCGTTGGGATTGGGACGGTCCAGTATCATTAAAGGTTTTCCAAGTTCCATAGCTGCTTCCATGAATTCTTCGAGCGAAGAGATAAACGTATAGAAACGGACACCCACATCCTGGATATCAAAAATGAGCACATCCACATCTTTTACATCTTCTGCAGAAGGCCTTCTTTTATTACCATATAAAGAGACCACCGGGATACCTGTCTTCTCATCAATATAATTGCCCACTTTTTCACCCGCATCGGCGGTTCCCCGGAATCCATGCTCCGGGCCGAAGATGACCTTGATAGTAATACCAAGACTTCGGAGCGTATCAACCAGGTGTGTTGTACCCACGATCGATGTCTGGTTGGCAAAAATGCCAACGGTTCTTCCTTTAATAAGCGGCAGGTACACATTGATACGATCTGCGCCGGCGAGTATCCTGGGTGTTTCCTGGGCTTTTAATTCCCGTGACGTTAGGGTAATTAAGAGGAAGAGAAAAGGCAATATGGTTTTAAATCCTTTCATAGCAATCATTTAAAGCAGGAGTAAAATACTGAAAATATATACTCCCGTAGTTGTAAATATTTAAACGGTTGCATGCCTGATTTTTGGTTACCTTGCAAGCCGGTTTTTATATATTTAAATCAAAAAAAGAACTATAATGGCGCAGGTAAAAAGTGGCGATAAAGTGAAAGTACATTATCATGGTAAACTGACATCCGGGGAAACTTTTGATTCTTCTACCGGTCGCGAACCTCTTGAATTTGAAGTAGGCACTGGAATGGTGATCAAAGGTTTTGATGATGGCGTTACCGGCATGAGCGTCGGGGAAAAGAAAACAATCAATATTCCCTACGATGAAGCGTATGGTCCCCTGAACCCGGAGATGGTGATCGAAATGCCAAAAGATCGTTTCCCGAAAGATATGGAACTGGAAGTGGGAATGCCCTTAATGATGAGTGACCAGCAGGGACAGCAATTCCAGGTATCGATCGTGGACATAAAAGATGATGTCGTGATGCTGGATGCCAACCACCCGCTTGCGGGGAAGGACCTGGTATTTGACCTCGAACTGGTGGAGATCGTTGGCGGAAAGCCATTGATCATAATGCCGTGATCCAATAGACAATAAGCAATAGACAATAGGCAATAAACAATAGTTCATGGGATAGACCATGAACTATTTTTTTTGAGCTACTAATAGCTAACAGCTGATTGCCCATTGCCCATTGCCTATTGTCCATTGTCCATTGTCCATTGATACTTTTTCATGTATATTACATCCCCCAAAAAGAAAAAACATGTTTAGCGATTACAAGTTCACAGCGGCAGAACGGTTCCAGCGTTATGTACAGATTGATACACAAAGTGACCCGCAGTCAAATTCCTTTCCAACAACGGAGAAGCAAAAAGACCTTGGTAAGTTATTGGCGGAGGAATTAAAGCAGATCGGGATCGCGGACGCGAAGATGGATGAATTTGGTTATGTCTATGCTACGATACCTTCCACTACTGATAAGAAAGTACCGGTGATCTGTTTTTGTGCCCACGTAGATACTGCCCCCGACTGCAGTGGTAAGAATGTCAAACCCCTGTTACATAAAAATTACCAGGGCCAGGATATTGTATTGCCGGATGATAAAACACAGGTATTGCGGTTGAGCGAATATCCTTACCTCCAGACGCAGATCGGTAATGATATCATTACGGCTTCCGGGAATACCCTGCTGGGATCGGATGATAAGGCAGGGGTTGCAGAGATCATGGATCTCGCCAATTTCCTTGTGCAGCGAAAAGATATTAAGCATGGAGAGATAAAAATTCTTTTTACACCTGATGAAGAGGTGGGAAAAGGAACAGCAAAAGTCGATCTCAAAAAATTGGGAGCTGACTTTGGCTATACACTTGATGGCGGGGAAGCAGGTTCACTGGAAGATGAGACCTTTAGCGCTGATGGCGTACAGGTGATCATCCACGGTGTGATCGCCCACCCTGGTTATGCGAAGGATAAAATGATCAATGCGATGAAGATCGCCGGTGAGATACTGGCGGCCTTACCCAAGGACCGGCTCTCGCCTGAATCAACGGATGGTAAAAGAGGATTTATTCATCCTGTCCGGCTGGAAGGTATTGCGGAAAAGTGTTCCATTGATTTCATCATCCGTGATTTTGATACGGAGGGATTGATAAAAAAGGAAGATTATTTGAGGACACAGATCGAAGAACTTATCCGCACTTACCCGAAAGCAAGCTTTGAATTTCATGTAACAGAACAATACCGTAACATGAAAGAAGTGCTCGACGTGAACCCGCATGTAGTGGATTATGCCAGGGAAGCGATCGCCCGGGCCGGTCTGCAGCTGAAAATGGAGAGTATACGCGGCGGAACAGATGGCAGCCGCCTGTCTTTTATGGGGTTGCCCTGTCCCAATTTATTCGCCGGCGAACAGGCCATTCACTCCAAACTGGAGTTTATCAGTGTGCAGGATATGAACAAAGCAGTGGAGACAATGGTGCATCTTGCCATGATCTGCGAAGAGAAGGCGTGAGAAAGTCATTAGCTAAGAGCCTTTAGCTGTTAGCCGGCATCGTTGTTCTAATATATTGTACATTACAGTTAAATTTTAAGCTATGGACTTCGCGAAATTGTTATCCCAGTATTGGTGGATATTAGTAATATTATTTATCATTTTCAGCGGGTTGTTTACTATCAGCCAGGGGTATGTCGGGGTAATTACCCGGTTGGGTAGATATACACGGGTAGCAAGACCCGGGTTGAATTTCAAGATACCGGTGCTTGAATCGGTCGCCAGGCGGGTCTCTATCCAGAACCGTTCGGTCGAACTCGAATTCCAGGCCGTTACCGCTGACCAGGCCAATGTATATTTTAAAAGTATGTTGCTGTATTCAGTACAGAATGCCGAGGAAGAAACGATCAAGAAGGTCGCCTTTAAATTCTTCGCCGACAAAGATCTTATGCAGGCATTGATACGCACTATCGAGGGGAATATCCGTTCTTTCGTAGCGACTAAAAAGCAGGCAGAGATACTCGGTCTTCGCAAGGAGATCGTGGAATATGTAAAAGCCGAGATAGACCACACCCTGGAGACATGGGGTTATCATTTACAGGACCTGCAGATCAATGATATTACTTTCGATAAGGTCATTTTGGATTCGATGAGCAAAGTGGTAGCTTCTAATAACCTGAAAGCGGCAGCAGAGAATGAAGGACAGGCATTGCTGATCACCAAAACAAAATCTGCGGAAGCAGAAGGTAATGCTATCAAGATATCAGCGGAAGCTGAGAAAGAAGCAGCCCGTCTTCGTGGCCAGGGTGTAGCCCTCTTCCGCCAGGAAGTGGCCAAGGGTATGACGGAAGCAGCGGAACAAATGAAACAAGCCAATCTTGACACCAACGTGATCCTTTTCAGTATGTGGACGGAAGCGATCAAGAACTTTGCGGAATACGGTAAAGGCAATGTTATTTTTCTTGACGGAAGCCCCGATGGAATGGAGATGACCATGAAGCAGATACAGGCGCTGATGGTGAAGCAGGCGGGTGTAAAAACTCAATAAAACCTTTACTGGTAAAGCTTTTGAAGCCCGGTGAAATTGTTAAAGATATCATGTCTTTGCATTTCCACCGGGCTTTTTGCTGCAAGAGTGCCTGTTAAAGAACTCCAAAACTTGAAACAGCCATACAACGTGGCATTATTTTTCTCGTTCAATGATTCGTTATCGCGAAATGTTGATAACGGCAAAATATAAATCAATCTTCAACACTTACTTTTACACCTAAAGAAGAAAACCTATGCTCGACCTTTTACAGATTGCGGACACCGTAACACAGGTAACAAAGTACGCCGCCGGCGACAGCAATCACGATGGGACCTTAAGCTTTTTTGAACTATTGAAAATGGGTGGATGGATCATGATCCCTCTTGCCATTATGCTTATACTGGCAGTCTATGTTTTTGCTGAACGTACCATAGCTATCCGCAATGCCGCCAAGATCGACGACAATTTTATGAATATCATCCGGGTTAATATCGTCAGCGGGAATATTACAGCGGCAAGAAATTTTGCCAAGAACAACAATAACCCGGTAGCCCGTATCATTGATAAGGGCATACAGCGGATCGGTAAGCCGATCGACAGCATTGAAAAAAGCATGGACAATGTCGGAACCCTTGAAATGTATAAACTCGAGAAGAACCTCGGTGTACTGTCTGTCGTCTCCAAGGCCGCGCCGATTTTTGGTTTCGTAGGTACGCTGGTAGGTTTGATGCAATTGTTCTCCAAGATCACTTCAACGAATGAATTCGAAGTCGGTACGATAGCAGGAGGTATCTATACAAAGTTGATTACTTCCATTACGGGCCTGGTAATAGGATTAGGTGCATACCTCGCTTACAGTTACCTGAACACACAGATCGACAAGACCTCCAATAAAATGGAAGCCGCCTCTTCTGATTTCCTGGATATTTTACAGGAACCCACCCGCTAAACCGACTACCTAATGAAATTCAGAAAAAAACATAAAGGAGAATCTGGCGAGGTCTTCACAGACTCGCTGAATGATATCCTGTTCATCCTGCTAATGTTCTTCCTTATCGTGGCGACCCTGGCCAATCCGAATGTTGTACGGGTCGGTCTTCCGAAAGGAACCAAGGACACCAAGGCCAAGCAGAATATCATGGTGTCGATCGACAAGGACCAGCAATATTATATTGGCACAACCAGGGTTGAATCCGGGATGTTCGATTCCTTATTAAGAAAGGAGATCCGTAAATACAAAGCTTTCGTGGATACACCAACCGTGGTGATCAATGCCGATACATCTGCCTATTATGGCGAAGTATTCCGCATCATGCGGGTAGCCAAGAAAGATACGGCCAAAGTGGTTGCCAGGATCGATTAGCCTTCGCTAAAGCTCAGGCTGACAAGCTTTCGAAAAAAGCTCAGGCGGACAAATTATTTATAAGGCCGGATCTTATCATCCGGTCTTTTTGTTGCATGTCCTTTTTCAATTCGGTGGTATAACCTGCCGATTGAAATACCACTGCCGCCGCTTCTCCAAGGTCTTCATGGATCTCTGCATAAATGTTACCATTCGGCCGGAGATGTGTTATCCCGAATTCAGCCAGGGCCTTATAAAAGACAAGAGGATCATTATCGGGAACGAAAAGTGCGGTAGCGGGCTCATGGTTCAGCACATTGGGTGACATAGCTGCTTTATTATTTTCCGGAACGTAGGGTGGGTTGCTGACAATGATATCGAAAAAGGGTAGTTTATCCCAATTGGTCTTGTTGAGAAAATCAAACTGGAGAAAGTTAACTTCTGCTCCCAGTGCTCCTGCATTTTTTTTCGCTACGTCAAGTGCCTCGGCACTGATATCACAACCCCATACTTCGGCTTTGCGGATCCTTCTTTTTAATGCGATGGGGATACAACCGCTACCAGTCCCGATATCAAGTATCTTCAATTCATCAACCGGGAATTTACAATTCGTAATGATCCATTCCACCAATTCTTCGGTTTCTGGTCTCGGGATCAATACATTTTTGTCGACATAGAATTTGAGCCCGCAGAACCAGGATTCGTTCAATACATATTGTACAGGCTCGTACTGCAGCAGCCGTTCAGTGATCTGCTGTAATTGTTGCTCTTCTTTTCCCGTTATCGAAGCGTTCTTATAGATCATTCGTTCCGCTTTTTTTGAGCCGGTCAGGTGTTCCATTACCCAGTCAGTGATAGTACTGGCTTCTCCCTCGTCATAGATAGTGCGAATTTTGTTCAATATAAAATAAGTGGCTTCCTGGGTTGTCATTAAGCAAACTTACAAAGTGAATGGTGAATAGTGAATAGTCAATAGTCAATAGTCAATGCACAATGCACAATGGACAATGGACTATCTTTGTATACTCACTATTACCATTGATCACTCACTCTAAATACATGAGCCGTTGTCTCGAACTCGCCAAACTCGGCTCGGGCTATACAGCACCAAACCCGATGGTGGGCGCAGTTTTAGTATACGATGACAGGATCATCGGGGAGGGCTGGCACCAGCAATATGGCCAGGCCCATGCGGAAGTAAATTGTCTTGCTGCTGTAAAAGAGGATGACAGGGAACTGATCTCCCGCTCTGTACTGTATGTGTCATTGGAGCCTTGTGCACATTTTGGAAAAACACCTCCTTGCTCGGACCTGATCATACGGAATAAAATACCTAAAGTAGTTGTCGGCTGTACTGATCCTTTTGATGCAGTAAATGGAAAAGGAATTCAAAAACTCAGGGCAGCAGGAGTGGAAGTGGAGTTAGTTGACCGCTTACTAACACATGAATGTACAACGCTCAATAAACGGTTCTTTACTTTTCATACCCAGCAAAGACCTTATATAATATTAAAGTGGGCGCAGACGGGAGATGGTAAAATTGCAGCCCCCCTGCCCCCCGCGGGGGGGGTCTCAGAGTCTTCAAAGTTCTTAGAGACTTTACAGGTATCGGAGGCTAAAGCCCCTCCTGCGGAGGGGTTTGGGGAGGCTTTCCCTTCGGGGGGCAGGGGGGCCAGGTTACTTATCAGTAACGAATACACTAACCGCCTGGTCCATAAATGGAGAAGCGAAGAGGCCGCGATACTGGTAGGAACAGGTACGGCACTGCTTGATGATCCTGAACTGACCAACAGGTTATGGCATGGACATTCTCCTGTTCGCCTAGTAATTGACAGGCAGCTGCGCTTACCCAATAACTTGAAAATTTTCAATAGCCAGCAACCAACCATCATCTTCAATGAGACCTTGCATGATATTCCTACTGGCATGACCGTCACTGAATTAAAGCAGCAAGGCGGACCCTGGCATTACCAGCTTAGACCAGCTTACGGGCTTCGCGAATTAATGAAGGCTCTTTACGAGTTGAGTATACAGAGTGTGCTGGTGGAAGGAGGGGCGAAATTGTTACAATCATTTATTGATGATGGTCTATGGGATGAAGCAAGAGTAATTAATAATGAAGAATTAATAATTAATAATGGTCTTAGT
>JANMKG010000436.1:0-7098 GCA_031371915.1 Chitinophagaceae bacterium
ATGAGAAAGGTTGCTTGTTACTGGTTACTGGGTACTGGTTGCTGGTAACTGAAACCAGTAAAGTCTTTCCCATTTTGAGCAACCAGCAACCAGTACCCAGTAACCAGCAACATCCTTTATGAAACAATTTTTCATCACTACAGTTATTGTTTTAGCTGCCACTGTTGCCAACAGCCAGTTTTCCTTTACCTATAATGGCCGGGAGTACAATGTATTAAAAACAAGTGTATTTAAAGATTCAACCGGCAAGCAGTATAATTACAACGAAGCCATGCTCACCATGATGGGAGGAGAATACGAGATCCTGCCTGCTGATCCAAGAGACGCAAGCAAGGGGTTTTTATTATCGGGGATCAGTAAAGAGGAACAGTTGAAGAGAGCAATGGCTTCCCCCAAACCCGCGGAGACCAGTGCTTTTAAAACAGGAAAGAAATTTGATGCTTTTACTGCCAGTGATATGAATGGCAACCTGGTAGATACAAAACAATTAAAAGGAAAAGTATTGGTGATCAATTTTTGGTTCACTACCTGTCCTCCCTGTAAAGCAGAACGCCCTTACCTGAATAAGATAGTTGATGATTATAAGGCTGATCCCAACGTGGTCTTTCTTGCGGTTGCACTTGATCCAAAGGAAAATTTGGTCGCTTACCTGAAAGAACATGAATTTAAGTATACAGTTATACCGGATGGAAACAAGATCGCGAAGTCATACGATATACAAGGCTACCCGACACAGGTGATAGTAGATAAAGAAGGCAAAGTAGCTTTTCACACCGTGAGCTACTATTCCGTTACAGATTACTGGATGCGTAAAACGATCGATGAGCTGAAGGGGAGATAACAGTTGTGAGCTTCCCGGTGGATCAGGAGCTGGCAAGCTCTCTTGCCGCGTTTTTATACACTTTCTCTTCTTTCCTTTTATACCACCATTTTGGTGCTGTCTTTTTCATCAGTGTATCTATATTACGCATACCAATCAGGCTCCATATGCCTTTTATCTTACCGGACAAAGAAGGCTGCATAGCACGCAGGCTCATGGCAAAACCGCTTTCCAGGTATTCCATGTGATGCCAGTAACCTGCCGGCATGAATAAAGTATCGCCCGGTTCTAAAATAAAATCAAATCCTTCCGCCAGTTTAAGTGCGGGGAATTTTTCATAATCCGGTGAACCATTCTGTTCGTAATAATTGGAAAAATCGGCCAGGCTTAATACTTCAAAAGGTTTACGATAGAGCTTGTGTTGTTCTTTGTTGGGGAACATCAATACTCTTTTCCTGCCTCCAAACTGCGTGTGCAGGATATGGGAAAGGTCAATATCATAATGCATATGGGTAATGCTGCCGGCGCCACCGGTAAACAACATCGGGTATTTTTTTACAAAACCCTTCATCAGGTGTTCCGGCCAGGAGAAATCCTTGATCAGTTGCGGGGCATGATCAAAAATATTAAACAGGAATATCCGCCAGGCAGCCGGGCCATTACTGATCATGTCAATGTACTCGCCAAAGGTCTTGTAATCGTCAGCCGTATTGATAGGGGTATAGGCATCGCTTTTTACATTATTGTACAGGGGCACTTTCTTATTCCCGACCAGGCCCTTGAAATAATCCCAGTTCCATTTGGTAAAAGCCGGCCAGTCATGCGACAGGTTCTTGATGACCACAGGTATCCCAGGTTCATAAAATTCCTTTCTAAATACCTCCGGCTCAATGGTATCAAAAGTGGCAACCGGTTTTAACTGCATGACAATTCTTTAGGTTTGGCAAAGATAAGCGGGGGTGAAAATACGAATTGCCGGGTAAACAACAACAGGCAGGAAAAACAAAAACACCCCCTTAACAGGAATGAAATTCTTGCTATATGTCCAGGGGAATGGGGAGGTTGGCAGGAGTTTCGCCAGCCCATAAAAAAGGAACCATTAAAACAGTTCTTCCGGTTCCGCTATCAGCCGGAAACTTTTGCGGTGGTATTCACATAATCCAAATTCCTCTATCGCCTGGCGGTGGACCAGCGTGCCATAACCCTTGTTGCTTTGCCAGGAATAATGGGGGAATTGTTCGTGCAGCTGTTTCATGAATTCATCCCGGTAAGTTTTAGCAAGCACACTGGCGGCAGCGATAGAAGCATAGATGCCATCTCCCTTTATAATACAATGGTGACGGATATTTTGATAAGGGGTGAAACGATTGCCATCGATCAGCAGGCGTTCGGGGATTACGGAGAGGCGGTCCAAGGCAGTGTGCATGGCTTTAAACGATGCCTTTAAAATATTGATCCTGTCTATTTCATGATTGTCAACACTGGCAACAGCATAAGCGATCGCTTCTTTCTCTATCACAGGCCGGAGTGCATCCCTTTCTTTTTCCAGTAGTTGTTTGGAATCATTCAATAAAGGATGAAAAAAATCCTTGGGTAGTATAACGGCAGCGGCATATACAGGACCCGCGTAGCAGCCCCTGCCGGCTTCATCACAGCCCGCTTCGATCAATTTTTTGTGGAAGAAAGGTTTCAGCATCCGGGTGCAATTTCATAAATATTCCTGAACAAAAATTATTTTACCCGTTCCCCGCAACTAACTTTGCGGACACCATGGCAGGTATAAAAAATTCCCGTTCTCCAAAACCAGTGGCTATCTGGCTGCTGGTCGGTGCGGGAATGATCATTATACAAGTTTTACTGGGAGGAATTACGAGGCTCACGGGATCCGGTCTCTCGATTACAGAATGGAAACCCATCATGGGCGCTTTACCACCGATGAATGAACAGGACTGGACCAGCGCTTTTCAAAAATACCAGCAGATATCCCAGTATAAATATGTCAATGCTCATTTTACACTGGGCGATTTTAAATTCATTTATTTCTGGGAATGGTTTCACCGCTTGTGGGCAAGGCTGATCGGTGTGGTATTCCTGGTCCCATTTACCATTTTCCTGGTACAAAAAAGATTCAAAAAAGAGATGATCAGGCCCATGATCATTCTCTTTTTGCTCGGGGCTCTCCAGGGACTGGTAGGATGGATCATGGTGCAAAGCGGGCTCGAAGATTCTGAATTACTGTATGTCAGTCATTATAAACTGGCGATACATTTCCTGCTGGCCCTCGGGTTGTTGTGTTACACATTGTGGTTTGCATTTGACCTGCTGGTCCCGCAGGAACAACTCTTGGTACATCGTCCTTTGCGAAAATCCGCGATCGTACTTATCGTGATACTGGTGATCCAGCTGGTGTACGGAGCCTTTATGGCTGGATTGAAAGCTGCTCCTTATGCTCCAACCTGGCCTTCGATCAATGGAGAATGGTGGCCCTCTCTTGTTCACTCATTGGGAGGAAGGGAATTCAAGGGTCTTTCATTCCTGGTGGATAACCCGCTTGTGGTTCATTTTATTCACCGCAATCTTGCTTACCTCCTTTTTGTACTGATAGTAGTATGGTGGTGGAAAGCCCGTCGCCAGCCCGGAACGATCCTGTTTCAAAAAACAAGGATATTACCTTTATTGATGTTATTGCTGCAGGTCCTGCTGGGCATACTTACCGTATTGAATGCGGTCAATAGTAAAACATTTCTCTGGCTGGGTGTTGCGCACCAGTTTGTAGCGATGTTGCTGCTGCTCTCCCTGCTTTGGATCGTATACATTACCCGCAGCAAGGCAGTGCTTTCTCCTTAGGACAACTTCATTTGGGTACTGTCTCAAATTAAATTCAAAAGTTCTTTGAACCACAAAGACACCAGGACACAAAGGGTACACGAAGAATACTTTGTGTTACTTCGAGCCTCAGTGGCTTTGTGGTTTAAAAATTCAAACTGAGACACTATATTCATTTGAAGAAGCAGCGTTTTATCAGTATTTTTAGTAATAACCATTCACCCCGTTCATGAAAGCCTGGCTGAGAGGATTCTTTTATTCCTTCCCCATACAATTACTGTTCCTGCATTTCCGGAAGTACCAGGTGCTGCTGCTGTTTTGGTTTATCATGTTCAGTACGGTGAATGGAAGTTTTATGAAAACATTTGGCGCCGACTCTTTATTCCTGGCGCCGGAATACCTGGGCAATGTGAATTCCTTTAGCGCCGCGATCGTTGGGATCTCAATAGGCATGTTCATCATGAGCTGGAATATTTCCAGTTTTATCTTATTCAGCCGTCACTTTCGTTTCCTCTCCGCCACTTCCAACCCCTTTTTAAAATATTGCATCAATAATTCTATCATACCCGGTGTCTTCCTGGTCTTTTATTTTATAAAAGCCTACCAGTTCGATCACACAAAAGAACTGATCAGTACTACGGAGATCCTCTTTCTTTTTGGCGGCTTTACGGCAGGACTCATTTTTATCCTGGCAGTTTCTTTTATTTATTTTTTCAGGGCTGACCGTTATATCCTGCGGAAAATGATGCCCGTCATCAAGAACCCGGGCTCCTATATCACCCATCTCAACCCCATAAAAGAAGTATACCACGGCGCACCGCTCATGAAAGTGGGATTGTATTTTGAATCTCCTTTCCGGCTGAAACCCGCCCGGGATGTTTCTCACTATACAGATGAGTTCGTGGAATCCATTTTTAAACGACATCACTTCGCGGCCATTCTTTCCGTCTTTGTCGCTTTTGTTTTCCTGGTGATGATCGGGTTTCTACAGGACAATGCTTTTTTCCAGCTACCCGCCGCTGCCAGTATCACCGTCTTTTTTTCTATACTGATCGGCGTGGCAGGAGCGGTCACTTATTTTTTGCAAAGCTGGAGCGTTCCTTACCTGATCGGGCTGGTATTATTGCTGAATTTATTCTATAAACTGGACTGGATCGATCCCCGTAACAAAGCTTACGGGTTGAATTACTGGAACAAAACGGAAAGACCTTTTTATTCGCGGGAAGGATTATTAAAGCTTTGCACTAAGGAGAACGTGGAAGCGGACAGGCAGAATATGATCGGGATACTGGAAACCTGGAAGAAAAAACAGGACAATGCAAAACCTTTACTGGTACTGATCAATACCAGCGGCGGGGGACATCGCAGCGCCACCTTTACGATGAGTGTATTACAGCAACTCGATAGCCTCACCAAAGGGCGTATCATGAAAAATACTTTCCTGATCAATGGTGCTTCAGGGGGGATGATCGGGGCTACGTATTTCCGGGAATTATACCGGCAACGGGAAAAAGGAATGAACATCCGGCTGCAGGATAAACAATACGTGGATGATATTGCAGGTGATTTGCTGAATCCGCTGTTCACTTCTTTTTTTGCACGGGACCTTATCTCTCCGGCACAGAAATTCAAAGTAGGGGCTTACCAATATGTGAAAGACAGGGGTTACGCATTTGAACAAAAGCTCGGAACCAATACAAGGGGTATACTGGATAAACAACTAAAGGATTATATTATTGATGAGAAAGAGGTGAATATCCCGCTCATGTTTTTTGGCTCGGTGGTAACAAGAGATGGACGTAAAATGATCATCAGCACCCAGCCCGTCAGGTTCATGATGCAAAACCCCGGAGACACTGCCCGCATTCCATCTGAAGATCCGGATGTGGTAGACTTTGTTTCTTTTTTTGCGAAACAGGATCCTTACAGTATACGCTTGCTCACCGCCCTGCGGATGAATGCCACTTTTCCTGTAGTCCTTCCAAATGTCTGGCTTCCTTCTGACCCTGTTATCGATGTAATGGATGCCGGTCTCCGGGATAATTACGGCCAGGAGACCACGCTGCGCTTCTTATCTTCTTTTGATGACTGGATAAAGCAGAATACCAGCGGGGTGCTGATCATCCAGATCAGGGACCGGACGGCCGGCGGTTGGGAAGCGCCTTACCTTTCGGACGATATCAGCGATCATATCACCAAGCCCTTCCTGCTTCTCCAGCACAACTGGTTCAAGATGATGGAATATTCACAGAACGATCTCCTGAATTATTATACCACCAATAATGGTAACCGCATTTATAAGATCGCTTTCCAGTATGCTGCTGATAAGGAAGAAAACAAAGCCGCTCTTAGTTTTCATCTTACCCGCCGGGAAGAAAAAGATATTGTCAGTTCGATCCACTCTGCCGGCAACCAGAAAAGCTTCCAGCAAACACTTGAGCTGCTCTCCGGTAATTTCCCGGCTACAGCCAATCCCATTTTACGGCCACCTATCTGGTAACGACCACTAGGCGGGCTGAATCAACCGGAAACATTTTTTCTTTATAGTGATCACGAGGTCCTGTAATGTTTCGGCAGGATCGCCATCTATATGCAAGGGCGCTTCGGAAAGATTGAGAATATTCAGTTGGTCTGTCTGGAAATAGATGACGGGAGTTTTTTTAGCTGTAATGAAACCTGTTTGCAATTTATTCTTGCCCCGCACCTGTTTAAGTGTCTCCAGTAACAGGCTTATTTTATTCTGTCCTGTTACGATAACTATATCCAGTAACCCGTCATTTAAACTGGCCAGGGGGGCAATGGTAAAATTGTTCCCGAACTGGTTGCTGTTTGCTATACTGATAAAAAAAGCATCGATACTTATGGTCTTGTGCCTAATCTTTAGTTCAAAAGAATAGGGTTTTGCTGAGAAGAAATTCTTTACTACCTGTTTTACATAAGTAGTCAATCCTCTTTTGGATTGCTGCGCGAAATCATGCGCTACCCGGGCATCAAAACCAAGCCCGCAGAGCATGCAGGCAAATTGCTGATTGACATAGAACCCATCGATCGCGGAAGCCTTGCCATGGAAAATGATGTCCAGTGCCTTGGCGGGTTGTTTAGGGATGCCGGCTGTTAAGGCAAGTCCATTCCCAGAGCCGCAGGGAATAATACCAAAATTAACCGGGCACTTCACCAGGCTGCCCACTACCTGGCTCACGGTTCCATCACCACCGGCAATAACGATGTCGGTTATTTTCTGTTCTTCAATAAGTGGAATAAGAAAAGAATAGTCACCACTGGCAACCGACGGAAAAACCTGGTAATGGATCCCGGCGGCTATAGTTTTCTTCTCAATGAGATCCTGCAGGTCCTTTTTCGTCCTGGTACCTGAAATGGGGTTGATAATATAAATGATATACCGGGGCATTTGTTTAACGCAACTGGAGCGTACACAAATGTACTCTTCGCAT
>JANMKG010000440.1:0-8493 GCA_031371915.1 Chitinophagaceae bacterium
ACAAAATAGAAGTTATTATAGCCGATGTCAATAACACGCCGCAAAAACACAGGGGATAATTCTTATTTTAAAAAAAATCTAGTTTTTTTACGATGTGTTTTTACGATTTTGAAGGGCTCCTTGCAATTCTGGGTAAATTGCAGCCATGTCATCTCTTACGATACGCTATGCTTTGCCGGAAGATGCTGAACTTATAGCTGAACTAAGCCAGCAGACCTTTTTGGAAACTTTTGCTGATCAGAACAGTAAGGAAAATATGGATAAGTTCATGAAGGAGACTTTTACCAGGGAAGCGCTGATCAACGAAGTTGGCATACCGGGTAATATTTTCCTGCTGGCTTTTAACGAAAATAAAGCAGTAGGTTATGCCCGGGTAAGGGAAAGCGATAACCCGCCGGGCCTGGCAAATTCGCCGGCGTTTGAGATTGCCAGGATATATGCTACTGCGGGAGCTATCGGGACAGGGGTTGGCAAGCGGTTGATGCAACATTGTATTGATCTATCACGCGAAAAAGGAAAGGAAATACTATGGCTGGGAGTTTGGGAACATAACCAGAGGGCCATTGATTTTTATAAAAAATGGGGATTTGAAAAATTCAGTACCCATACTTTCATGCTCGGTGATGATCCGCAAACGGACTGGCTGATGAAAAAGAAACTATAAAATGATCAACCCATGATAAAGAAACTGCTGTTTGTACTTGTAATTATTTCGATTACCCAAACAGGTCTTGCACAAGGTAAGCCTGCTTATGTATTGTATAATTCACGCGGAAAAAAAGTTTCTTATAAAAAAATGATCAGTGTGCTGAAGGAAAAAGATATTGCATTGATCGGGGAGTTTCACAACAATGCTATTTCTCACTGGATGGAACTTGAAATAACCAAAGACCTCAAAGAAAGCCGGGAACTGGTTTTGGGAGCAGAGATGTTTGAAGCGGACAACCAGGAAGCATTGGATAAATACCTGTCAGGGCAATTAAGTGCGAAGGGGCTTGATTCGAATGCTCGCCTATGGAAGAATTATCCAACCGATTATGCACCACTGGTCAATTTTGCCAAAGAGAATAATATTCACTTTGCCGCAACCAATATTCCACGTCGTTATGCTTCGCTGGTGGCAAAGGGTGGATTCGAAAAGCTGGACAGTTTACCTGTAGCAGAAAAAAAATGGATCGCCCCATTACCTGTAGCGTATGATCCCGAGTTGCCCGGCTACAAAAAAATGCTGGAAATGATGGGAGGACACAGTGGCGCTAACCTCCCCAAAGCCCAGGCGATCAAGGATGCCACGATGGCCTACTTCATCCTGCAATATTATAAAACGGGAAGTTTATTTATCCATTATAATGGTTCCTACCATACTGAGAATTATGAAGGAATATTATGGTACCTGCAAAGAAAACGACCCGACCTGAAATATGTCACCATCACCACCGTTTCTCAGAAAGATATTCATACACTGCTGGCAGAGAATAGGGGCAAAGCCGACTTCATTATTTGCGTGGATGAGGATATGACCACAACTTATTGAGGACTTCAACGACATGCGTAAATTCCCTTCCGGTATTCGTAAATTTTCCAATACCTCCCAACACTAAAAGCCAATTACCGTCGTTTGTAGTTAATACTGGACTGTTATTTCTAAAAAAAGACAAGCACCTATTAAACCTGCCCGCACGCAGGTTGTCTATGCACTGTAATTTTACTTAATCTTAATTTAAACCAACATTATGAAAGCCCGGATCCTTTCACTTAGCATCCTTGTTTTATCTCTTTCTTTATTCTTTACTGCCTGCAAGAAAGATTCAGCTGACCAGGCTGATTATGGCGCGCAATCCACGACCCATTCAGATGACCAGTCCCGGTTTTCCAATGAAGTGGATGCTGTGGCCAACGATGCCAACCTCACTTTGGAAAGTACAGCAGGGTTTGCCGGCCGTGGCGAACAGGTGCAGTCGCTGATCTGCGATGCTACTATTGTAGTGGACACCCTGTCAAATCCCCGTACCATCACGATTACTTATAATGGTACCAATTGCCTTGGTAACCGTACACGTACAGGTGTTATCGTAATTTCGATGGCACAGAATGTTCGCTGGAAAAATGCCGGTGCTGTACTGAATGTTAGTTTCCAGAATTTCAAGGTCACCCGCCTCCTCGATAACAAAAGCATTACGATCAATGGAACACAATCGTATACGAACGTAAGTGGTGGACTATTAATCAACCTGCCCACCCTTGGCACGATCACGCATACGATCACCAGCAATAATATGTCTATCACTTTTGATAATGGCTCCCAGCGCAACTGGCAGGTAGCCAAGCAAAGAGTATTCACGTATAACAATGGTGTGGTTATCACCAGTACTGGTACCCATACTGAAGGAAACATTACAGGTATAGCCGAATGGGGTACTAACCGTTTTGGAAACAGCTTTACAACCGCGGTAAAAACACCGTTGGTGGTACGCCAGGATTGTAATTTCCGCATCACGGGTGGTAAAGTAGAACATACCACTGCTAATTTCAATGCAGCGGTTACTTTCGGGCTTGATGCTGTTGGTAATCCTACAGGTTGCCCTGGTCTTGGCAATTATTATTTGAAACTGGTTTGGACAGGTATTGCAGGTGTTTCACATACTGTGATCCTTCCTTATTGATACTATCAAAATTAAAGCAAGCCGTTTCGCACACCGCGGAACGGCTTTTTCGTTTACTGCCTTTTTACAGTTAAATTAGCGGTCATGTCAGCTTTATTGATCACTCATATCAGGCAGCTTGTCAATACCCGCACGCAAAATGAATTGTTGCGGGGTTCGGCACTCGCCCAATTGCCCTGCATCGATAATGCCTGGCTGATGGTCGAAGATGGGTTGATCGCCGGCTATGGCAGCATGGACCAGCTGCCGGATAAAAATAAATTACCTCCAACGATCATTGATGCAAGTGGCCGGTTTGTCTTACCCGCCTGGTGCGACTCCCATACCCACCTGGTCTTTGCTGCGAGCCGGGAGGAGGAATTCGTGGATAAACTAAAAGGATTAAGTTATGCGGAGATCGCGGCAAAAGGAGGGGGTATCTTGAATTCAGCGCGGAAGCTGAATGCTGCATCGGAGGATGAGTTATTCAACCTCGCCTGGAAACGCCTGGAAGAAGTACGTCAATTGGGAACCGGTGCTATTGAAATAAAAAGTGGTTACGGCCTATCCGTGGAAGGAGAATTAAAGATGTTAAGGGTGATCAAAAAGATCAGGGAACGATCATCACTTCCCGTTAAAGCAACTTTCCTGGGCGCCCATACGTATCCGCTGGAATATAAAGACAACCACCAGGGATATATTGATCTTCTCATACGGGAAATGTTGCCTGTTATCGCAACCGAAAAACTGGCTGATTATATAGATGTATTTTGCGAGACCGGATTTTTTTCTCCCGAAGAGACAGAAACTATCTGCAGGGCAGGGATGGCTTATGGATTAAAACCCAAGATCCATGCTAACCAGCTTAATTTATCCGGCGGCACACAAACAGGCGTGAAACTCGGTGCCACCAGTGTGGATCATCTTGAAACAATGGATGATGATGCCATCAGTAGCCTCGCATCCTCTGATACTATTGGCACTTTGCTACCAACAGCAGCTTTTTTTCTACGGATGCCTTATCAGCCGGCAAGAAAACTTATTGACGCGGGTTGCGCCATTGCGCTGGCCAGCGACTACAACCCCGGCTCATCACCTTCGGGCAATATGAACACCGTGATCGCCATGAGTTGCATTCAACTGAGAATGCTGCCCGAAGAAGCAATCAATGCTGCCACGATCAACGGTGCTTATGCGATGAACTTGCAGGATACGGTTGGCAGCATTACCACGGGTAAAAAAGCAAACCTCATTTTTACAAAACCTATTCCTTCCCTGGCATACCTGCCTTATGCTTTTGGCTCCAACCTTATTGATAAGGTGATGATCGCCGGGGAGTTTTGACTTATATTGTTATGAACAGATCATTCTTCATTTTGCTGTGCCTGGCAATATCACCAACTTGCTTTAGCGCACTTCCAACCGATACCTGTCATCATTTTAAGACAGGGAAATTTTCTTACAGGGACAGTTCAGGTACTATAACCTCTATAACGAGAACAAAAAGTCATCAAACAGAAATAAACAGTAAAACAGGATTGCTGACTAAATCAAAGATCAGTTGGGTGGGTGAATGTGAATACCGGCTTACGCAAATATGGGCTAACAGGAAAGCGGAGCGAAAAAATAACAGGAAACAGATCACGATCAGCATCACCCGGATTGCTGGTAATAGTTATGAATATTCCTGTAGCTGTAATGATGCGAAAAACACCAGCTTCAAAGGAGTGGTTGTCAAACTGGGTGATTAAGAGCCTTCTCAATACATTAATATACCCATAACTCATTAACGAAGTTCTTGTTGTATTTTCGAAGCAATGGCCCTATTCCGTTTACGAAAAAAGAAGCCTGGTTTTTTTGAGCAGATCATTACCAGTGATGCGATATTGCCCTGGCATGACCGACAAAAGGGGCTAAACTTTCTCGTGGCTCTTTTTTCCGAGATACGCCCGGACCCGGGTAGAAAAAGAAAGAATGCGGAGAAAAACCTGCTGGAAGTCACCCGTCAATTACAGGAACACCCGATCGTGCTGGCCAATACACAACATGCTTTCCTATCGCAGCTTATTGATAGTGATCTCAGTTCAGCCATTACAGAAAGTGGTATACCACTGGCGCGGGGTTTCTGGCAGGAATTGTCCAACCGTCTTAAGCATAAAATATTACCAAGGCTGCAGGAAGAAAAAGATTTTCTCTATGTCATCAATAATGTTTTCTTCAAAAAAAGTGATTACGAATGGATCGAAGGAATTCCCCGGCAGTCCTGGATCGCCTTCTTTGAAGCAGTGGGTTTTAGTTTCTCGCCGCAACATAATTCATTAAAGAAGGAACTACTCCAGGCTTTAAAGATCCTTTCTTTCCAGGTAGCACAGCTCGGGCTGGAAAAAGAGGTACTCAATTATTTACCGGTGGAAGAACAGCACAATGATACACCCTTTGTGCTCCAGAACTACAAAGTGCATGAAGTAGAAAAACTATTGATGGAGAATGCCGCCAGCGGGTATATTTCTCCCGTTACTTCTGAGTTAAAGAAGATACTGGAAGATTGTTATGATCTTATCGATCATATCCGGGAAAGTCATTCAGAAAAAGGAGCGAGCATTCAGCAGACGTACCTCCTGCTGATCCTGGACAACCGTTTGAAACGTATGCAACTGGTGATGGATGTACTTGACGGGGATACAACGTTTGATACCGGGCGTTTCGTGGACATCTTCCGCCTGCTGGTAAGAAATGAAAAAAGAAAAAACAGTATAAGGGAATTTCTTTCGCAGGGCGTTGGTTATCTCGCTTACCAGATCGCTGAACACAAAGGGAGCAGGGGTCACCGCTATATAACAGAAACCCGCCGCGAATATTATAAAATGATACTTAGTGCCATGGGAGGCGGGCTGATCATTTGTTTTGTGGCCATTCTTAAAAACCTGGCCGGTAAATTAAAACTGGCGCCATTCCCGCAGGGTTTTTTATACAGCGTGAATTACAGTATAGGTTTCATCCTCATCGATGGGACGGGGTCGACACTCGCCACCAAACAACCTGCGTTCACAGCCAGTGCTGTAGCCGGTTCGTTGGACACGAAAAAACATGCTGAACCTGACCTGGAAAATCTTGCTGTAACAGTCGCCAAAGTATCCCGCAGCCAGATCGCTTCTTTCTTTGGAAATCTTATCATTGTTTTTCCAGTAACGTTCCTGCTGGCCTGGGGTTATGATGCACTGACCGGGCAAAAGATAGCAGAAGGGCAGGCGGCTATGAAAATGCTGACCGACCAGCATCCGTGGCGGAGTCTTTCTTTATTGTATGCCTGTTTCACGGGGTTCTTTTTATTTGCGAGCGGTATTATTGCCGGGTACTGGCAAAATAAGATCCGGTATGGAAGGATCAGGGACCGATTAAAAAAACATCCGTTCTTAAAAGTATCCATGTCTTCTAAACGACTGGACCGGCTGGCCAATTGGGTAGAAAATAATTTCGGCGCATTGGTAGGAAATATTGCGCTGGGTTTTTTTCTTGGCTTTGCAGGCGTCCTGGGGAAGATACTAGGTATACCTTTTGATATCCGTCACATTACCATCTCCGCGGGTAATACGGCTATAGCGGTTTATGGGTTGGGTTTTGATAATATACCTCCCTATTTTCTACTGGCGGTTTTTGGGGGTGTTTTAATGATAGGGTTCTTAAATTTCCTTGCGAGCTTTTCCTTAGCGTTTTTAGTGGCCGTCAAATCGAGGGGTATTCGTTTTGCTGAGTACCCTCGTTTCTTCCGTATCCTCGGTAAGTATTTTATAAAACATCCGCGAGCTTTTATTTTACCGCCAAAAAAATTGCCCGAACAAATCTATAAACCTCTCGGCAGCTAGCTCAAGAGATCATTACCATTTGGGTTTGATAAAATACAACGATGTCCCGTCGGGGTCTTTAAGTGGTCTATCCCCGTTCTGGTTTAATCCACAAGCAATATCTTAGCAGCAAATCTGATTCAAATGCAGCCAATCATCGAATGTGTCCCCAATTTCAGCGAAGGGTGTGACCTGGGTATCATCAAACAGATCACCGATCAAATAGAAGGAGTAGAGGGTGTTCGTTTACTGAATGTAGATCCCGGCAAAGCAACTAACCGGACGGTAGTTACACTGGTAGGCCACCCGGAAGCTGTGATCGAAGCGGCTTTCCGTGGTATAAAGAAAGCCGGTGAACTGATCGATATGAGCAAGCACAAAGGCGAACACCCGCGGATGGGTGCCACCGATGTTTGCCCGCTGATACCTATTGCCAATATCACGATGGAGGAAACGGCGGCATATGCGCAACGGCTGGCCGAAAGAGTGGGAAAAGAACTGGAGATACCTGTTTATTTGTACGAAGCAGCGCAACCTGATAAAAAACGCAGCAATCTCTCGCTGATAAGAGCCGGTGAATATGAAGGTTTTTTTAAAAAAATCAAACAGCCAGAATGGAAACCCGATTTTGGTCCCGCCGAATTTGATGCGAAAAGAGGAGCCACGGTAATCGGGGCAAGAGATTTCCTGGTGGCTTATAATATTAATCTGAATACCACATCAACAAGAAGAGCCAATGCCATTGCTTTTGACGTCAGGGAAGCCGGGAGAAAGATCAAAAATGTTTCTTCGACAGGCTCAGAAGTAGAGGAGATCGTCCAGCCGGGCAGCTTAAAATCAGTGAAAGCGATCGGCTGGTATATTGAAGAATATGGTATCGCGCAGATATCCATGAATCTTACGAATATTAATGTAACGCCCGTACATGTGGCTTTTGATGAAGTATGTAAGAAAGCTGAGGCAAGAGGTATCAGGGTAACCGGGAGCGAACTGGTGGGTTTGGTCCCCCTGAGATCATTGACCGATGCCGGGAAATATTTCCTGAAGAAACAAAAACGCTCTACCGGTGTGTCGGAAAAAGAACTCATTAAGATCGCTGTCAAATCCATGGGACTGGATGAACTAACTCCGTTTAAACCGGAAGAAAGAGTGATCGAATATTTATTGCAGAACAGGATAAACAGCAAACTGGTAAGAATGACACTGGCTGATTTTGCAAATGAAACCGCCAGTGAAAGTCCTGCCCCGGGTGGCGGTTCGATTGCAGCATATGTGGGTGCATTGGGTGTATCTCTTGCCACGATGGTGGCGAATCTTTCTTCGCATAAAAAGGGATGGGATGATCGCTGGGAAGAATTCAGCAGCTGGGCGGAAAAAGGAGAACAATATAAAGATGAACTGGTGAAATTAGTGGATGCCGACACAAAGGCTTTTAACCAGATCATGGCGGCATTGGGGCTTCCCAAATCAACCGACGAAGAAAAAACGGCAAGGACGCGGGCGATCCAGGAAGCAACCCGTTTTGCTATAGACATACCCTTCAAGGTAATGCAGGTTTCTTATGGCAGTATGACCGTTATCAAAGCCATGGCCGAGATTGGGAATCCTAATTCCGTTTCTGACGCCGGGGTGGGAGCTTTGTGTGCCCGGAGCGCTGTTATTGGAGCCTTTATGAATGTGAGAATCAATGCCGGAGGGTATGCTGATAAGAATTTCGTTTCCGGTATTTTGGCCCGTGGAAGGGAATTAGAAAACAAAGCCATAGCTTTAGAAAAGGAGATCCTGGAAGTTGTAAATGAGAAGATCGGGATATGAGGGATCAGCAGAGAGAAAAAAGAACGCTAAGACCTCGCAGAGATACTCTGTGAAAACTCCTTATCTTATTTCTCAGCGTTGAAAAATCAACAAATCATGCCCTTAGAAACTGGTGAATGAGAAGATCGGGATATGAGGGATCAGCAGAGAGAAAAAAGAACGCTAAGACCTCGCAGAGATACTCTGTGAAAACT
>JANMKG010000095.1:0-3972 GCA_031371915.1 Chitinophagaceae bacterium
GGAGATAATATTTCGCATCCTCCCAGCCACTGGTGGTTTTAAAGATCCCCGCTGTTACAGTCTCTTCTTTGGTAACAGGGCTGGTCCTTGTCTGTTGGTCAAAATGTGGCTTGAAATATCCCTGCCCGGAAGGGGTTGGCGTGGTATTCGTTTTTACTTCCACCACAGGTTCTGGTTTTTTCTTTTCTTCTTTTTTCTCCGCTTTTTTCTCCGCTTCACCCTCTTTTTCTTCGTTCTTCTTTTCTTCCTTTGTCAAAACCGGTTCGGTAACCCCGGGTCTCTCTTCTGTTTTTACCACCGGTTCTTCGGGTTTGGTTTTGTTCTTGATAGTAACAGCAGGCATCTCGTTACTTTGCAGGAATCCAATAATGATCTTCGAATCTTTTTTTAGTTCATCCCCGGAAAGATCGTTCCATGCCCGCAGGCTGGACAATAAAACATTATTGTTTTTTTTGCTGACCGTCATCAATCCTTCTTTCTCCCCTACTTTATAATATACCGGTGTCCCATGATTGCCCTGCTGGGTAAAATTCGTATCCGTGAGAGGAATACGAAGCTTTTGATCGATCTGTAGCCCTTTGCTAAGGTCCAGCTTATTGTAGGCAGCAAGATATTTTGGACTAACATTATACAAACGCCCGATGGCAAAAAAACTTTCTTTAGGGGCTACTTTATGATCGAGGTACAAACCCTTGTCACCGCCCTTTACCAGCAGGTCTCCTTTTTGAGCCAACGACAATTGGACCATAAGGAGGGACAGGAAAAAATAAAGCGCCAATTTTTTCATACAAGAGATTTGGTTACAAAGATGTGGATTTTTTACTTTTTTTCGCTTGTTTAGTTGTCCTTTAATATCCTCATTTCTTTTGGATAATAGTTATTGATACGGTTGGACAGTACATTGATCCAACCAAGGGGGTGATCCTCATAAGTCACCAGTTGCCATCCTTTATTTGCCGGTAAAATGCCTATGTCTTTTCGTTGCAGGTAGCGTATCGATTGCTCCCGGTCCAATCCAGTTTTTAAAATCGTATCATTTGCGATAGGACTCATCGCCAGTGCATGACCCGGAATCAATTTATCCCGCATCAATTCGCCGGTTACAACACCGGAATAAATGACGCGAAGCCGTTCCAGTAAAAAACTAATATCCTGCACCAGTGATTCGGGCCAGGCATAAACGGTATCCAGGTGTTTGATAAATAACCTGTCTTCCTGCTTTACCCATTTTTTAACCAGGGAGAGTTCATCTTTAGAAACCTGCAGAGGATTTTTTTTTGCCCGGGCTACAGTGCTTTCTTCACCTTCTTCTTTTTGAAAACAGGCAAGGAAAAACCCTTCACCTTTGACCTTATCAGGCCAGAACCGGTAGCCAATATTACCCGCTCCCGATAAAGTCTCGACAATACCCCACTCCTTACTTATTAGTAAGGGCCGGTTTCTTAGCCCAAACTCCCGGCTTATCCAATCCATTATCTCTTCGTCTTCTTCGATTGAATAAGAACAGGTGGAATACACCAGTATGCCATTTTTTTTTAATGCCGGTAAGGCGTCCGCCAGGATCCTTTGCTGGCGACGGTTACATAGCTGCACATTTTGTTCGCTCCACTGCGTGATCGCATCGGGGTCCCGCCGGAAAAGACCACTTCCACTGCAGGGGGCATCCACGATGATCGCATCGAAATAATTTTCCAGCCGGGAAAAATCCTTTGGGTCATTGTTGGTGATCACCACGTTCTCAGTTCCCCACTTAATAATATTTTCTTTTAAGACATTCGCTCTTGAACGGATCACTTCATTACTTACCAGCAAACTGCCGGCGGATATCAATGATTGAATATGTGTCGATTTCCCGCCGGGTGCTGCACACAGATCCAGTAGTTTTAAATTTTGGGAAAGATCAAGTGTTTGCTTCAGCGCCTGCTCCAGGAACATACTGCTGGCCTCCTGTACATAATAACAACCGGCATGAAACAAGGGATCAAAGGTGAAGGATGGACGAGAAGGCAAATAATACCCCGAATCAGCCCAAGGTATTTTGGAAAGGGGGATTGGGAAATTGGGAAATTGTTTTACAGGTTTGGCCAGGTTTAACCTTATTGAAATCACTTGTTCACCCGACGCGTGGATGTTTTTGAATGTTTCTTTATCGAAACCAGGTATACCTTCCAGTGATTCTAATAATGGCCCGGGTAATTGCATCCTGCAAAACTATTACTACTCCCTGAAGAAAATCTTAAAAAGCTTTCTTGGTTAGCAGGTTGATGGCCTGCTGTACTTGTGTGCTATAAGTTTCCATCGTTTTTGAAACGATCTCAATATTTTCCTGCGCTTCTTTCCAGTTGCGTTGTTCGATCGCTTCGCGGATACCTGGCAATGTTTTTACACCATAACCTGTATAATAGCCCGGGGCATAGACCTGGTGTTTGTACCAGGATCGCCGGGGTAATCCTTTTTCATTGATCAGGCTTCTTTCTACTTTGAACAGGATCTCATTCAATTCTTTTTGTTTCTCAGGGGACAATTGTGTGGCTGTCGCGTATAGTTTTTGAAACTCTTCCGAACTGTTCTTTAATTGCATCATCGTATTTTCAAGTCCGCTGAAATTCAGGAAGGGAACTGCTTCCTTTGCTTTGGGAGATTGGAACCCTTTGGTGGGATCCTTCGCCAGGTCATACAAATTATCCTGGATCATTTTATTTTCCTGTTCTGTCTCAGCACGGGTAGTTTCCACTAAGGTCTTTAACTCCGTCACGTATTCGTTGACGGTCTTGTAAAAACTATTTATGTCGAGCGGTAACACTTCAGCATTTGCCATCCTCATTATGACACGGCCTGCCGTTTTGGATAAGGTGATACCATATTTATACCCAGGGTCTTTGAATTTTACAAAATGATCATAAGAATCATAGATTGAATGGTATTCGCCACCGGAGCCTTCCCCACCAAATCCCAGGTTTAGCGAAGCGATGCCCAGGAACTGTAAAAAGCCCGACCAGTCCGATCCTGCGCCCAGTGCATCCAATTTCATATTCTTATTCCCACCCATTTTAGCCCGGGCTGCTTTATCGGCACTTACGAAAACAGAAGCATATTTTCTTTCTTTTATACTCACCCCGGTTTGCGGGTCGATCACATCATTGGCGATCTCGTTAAAAAATGGTTCAAGTGTATGCGAGCCGGCTGCACCGATAAATCCCCGGCTGTTTCCATCTGTATTGACATAAGCCACCGCTTTTTTTCGCAATTCTTCCTGGTGATCTTCGGCCCATTCGGTAGAGCCCAGCAGCCCGGGCTCTTCGCCATCCCAGGCACAATAGACCAATGTACGTTTGAGTTTGAATACATTTTTTACCAGTTCACCGATCGCTTTTGCCTCATCCAATTCTGCTACCATCCCGCTTAATGGGTCTGCGGCGCCATTTACCCATCCATCATGGTGGTTGCCGCGTATGATCCACTCGTCTGGTAATTCAGTTCCCGGCAGTTTGGCAATAACGTCATACAATGTTTTTAAATCCCAGTTGAATTGCAGTTTCAAATGTACTTTGTCTGCACTCGGGCCTGCATGGTAAGTAACAGGTAATCCACCCTTCCATGCAGCCGGAACTACAGGGCCCTTTAATGATTGTAACAGCGGCAATGCATCTTCGTAAGAAATAGGAAGTACAGGAATCTTCATGATGGTGATCGCGTCATTCCTGTTCAATCGTTTGGCATCTTTGGTTGCCCCGATACCCGGGGTTAAAGGATCACCGGGATAAACGGGCATATCCATTACCGAACCCCGCTGTACGCCATCCTTCGGGCGAAAAGCGCCTTCAGGGTAAACATCTCCCTGTGCATAACCATCATCCTGGGGATCGGAATAAATGATACAACCGATCGCTCCATGTTCTGCGGCTACTTTTGGTTTGATCCCTCTCCATGAACCGCCATATTTTGCTATCACGATTTTTCCTTTTACACTCA
>JANMKG010000416.1:0-14124 GCA_031371915.1 Chitinophagaceae bacterium
CCGGCCATCATTGCATCATCTACGCGATAGAGTTCATCGCTGATCTCGGGGATACGATGCGAGATATAGGAGAACAAGCCATAATGAAAGAGACGATAGAATTCACCTGCTTTATCCTGCCCGGCTACCAGCATCTTTAAACGCGTATGGAGATCATCAATGGGTTTGGCGGCTTCAACGGAAGCAAATTTTGATTTCTTCCTGGGCTCATATTCCAAGGAAGACAGGTTAAGCACCTGTATCTCTTTATCCGTTTTTCTCTCCTCCGGGCTGCCCTGTGCAATGGGTAATTTGATTTTTTTGAAAAAACCCTGGCCGGTCTTATCTCCCAGCCAATTATTGGCGACTAGTTTGTCTAACCAGGTAGGTATCTTAAAACTTTCGATGGCTTCATCATTCGGGCAATTATCGGCGACGCCTTTGGCTACTTTTACGAGTGTGTCGATCCCGACCACATCTGCGGTCCGGAACGTAGCTGACTTGGGACGCCCGATCAGGGGCCCCGTCAGGCCATCTACTTCATCAATGGACAAACCCAGTTTGTCTACCAGGCCAAAGATGGCCATGATACCATATACACCGATACGGTTGGCGATAAAAGCAGGAGTATCCTTGCACAGTACAGTTGTTTTACCAAGGTAGAGATCACCGTAATTCATGAGGAAGTCAACGATCTCCGGGTCTGTAAAAGGAGTCGGAATGATCTCGAGCAATCTTAAATAACGCGGCGGGTTAAAAAAATGGGTACCGCAGAAATTTTTTTTAAAATCGTCGCTTCTTCCTTCGGTCATCATATGGATAGGAATACCCGATGTATTGGAAGTGATGAGCGTACCGGGTTTCCGGTATTTTTCTACTTGTTCAAAAATTTTTTGTTTGATGTCGAGCCGCTCCACCACCACTTCGATGATCCAGTCGTTGCCCGCTATATCTTTCATGTTATCCTCGAAATTCCCGGTAGTTATTTTTTTTACAACATCTTTAGTGTAAACAGGAGAGGGGTTTGATTTGATAGCAGCTGTCAATGCATCGTTCACGATCTTATTCCGTTCAGCAGGCTTGGCATCCGCGGCTACATCTTTCGGTACAATATCAAGTAATAATACCTGGATACCGACGCCTGCAAAATGACAGGCGATCCTTGAACCCATCACGCCACTTCCTAAAACTGCGACTTTCCTGATAGTACGTTTCATTCTTTCTGGTTTCTGGTTACTGGTTGCTGGTTACTGGTTGCTGGTTACTGGTATGGAATACTCTGATTTAAGAGTTTTTACAAGTGAGCAGTAATAAGAACCAGATAGTTAGTTATGCAACTATTTGAAAAATCGAAGATAAGCGTTTTTGGGAACGTTGGGAGAAAGCTAAAACTTTAAATTTTATTGGCTCATTTTGAGAACTTTTCTTTCGGAGAAGGATTCTTTCCAGATTTCAAGGGTATAAAAATCATCCCCTTCATCATCAACAATAGTGTTTAGACAGGACGAATAAACCCTTAACCGATAGCAACCTGGGTCAACATTTATAGTTAATTCCGGCTCATTTGCCGTACAAGGGATGATTTCAATAACTCCGGATTTTATTTCAATGCTGCCCTCAACAATATGGTCATAATTACTAAAATCCTCATTGGGGCTTTTTGAACTAAGCAGGATAATTTTTCCTTTCACCGGTCCAGAATAGCCAGTACCAACATGTATTCGTCCTGTCGAAACTCCCATCTTATCTCTAAAGGCTTCAGGAGTCCTTCTTCAAAGGGATCAAGAAAAACATCATTGTGAAAAATGAAAAATTGATAATGTTGAGTATTAAATCAATGGGGAAGATTTTTTCATAAACTAAGACTGGAAAGAATTATAACAAATTGAAAATTGTCACACAATAGATTATAGCACTACAGTTAGGCTCCTTACTTTCTCATTCCTTATTTCTTATTCTCACTCTCACTCTCCCATCATCACAAAAGCTCCCCAATAATAAGGATAGGTATATTTTTCTTTGATTGTTTTTTGCGCGCTAATAAAAGCAGCCGCCCGGTCCTTTGTTTTCAGGTACTGCTGGTAGAAAGCGATCATAAAATCCTTTGTGGCATTATCATCTACTTTCCAGAGACTGGTAATGATACTCTGCGCCCCGGCCGCCCGGAAAGCCCGCTGCAAGCCATAAATACCTTCCCCCGCATCCATCGCACCCAAACTGGTCTCGCAGGCCGACAGGATAACCAGCGAAGTATTTTCCAGGTCCAGGTTTTGTGCTTCGTAAGCCGTGAGTATCCCATCATAGGTATCCGGATAGGTACCGGAACTGTAATAATTGACTACACCGGATAATAACAGACCAGAATTCGCCATCGCGTTGAATACCCGGTATCCTTCGCTGGCGGTTTCGCCTGCGGGCGACCAGTATCCATGTGTAGCAATATGTAAGATACCGGGACTGTGTAATTGGTAGAGTTTGTCTTCCGTGGCCTGCTCTTTCAGGTAATAGCTCACCCCAATCTTGTTTTGATCCATTTCCTTTTTAATACTCAGCACTTCTGTTTCAGTACCGGGCAGGTCGGGAATATTCGCGCCGCGAAAACCACTGACCCAGGACCTTGTCCCGGTCTTTGTTGCTGTGGGCGTAATCGTTTCAGTTTTGTAGGAAGGTCTCCCGAACAATACGGCAGTCCGTATTTCTTTTTCAGTATTATCATTAATATCTGTTCCTGACACCGTGTATTGAATTTCCATTTCATCCAGCAGGAATTTTTTTGTCTCCTGGTTCTTCAGTGTTGATATATTGATAAGATGATAAATCCCATCCGGGGAGAAATAGACTTTTTTTATTCCCTTTAATTGTTCCGCGATCGGTTTCCAGTATTGGTTATACGAAACGGGATCGTCTGTTTTTGATTTGATATTGTTCTTATAGGCCTTATAATATTTATTATCAAGGTCCACCGCCGCCGCAGGGAGGTAGACAACTTCCGGGTAGGGGCTGGTCGGGGTAAGGATATACGCCGCGTAATAGATTGTGTCGGAATAATAAACCTGGTCTCTCCATTGAAAACGGATCATCTCGATAGCGGCTTCCCCGTCTTTTAACTTGTCACGCACTGTTTTCCAATCGGGCGGAATGATCTTGAGGTATTTTTTAAAATCCCTTGATTTAATCGCCAGTTCATTCTCCAGCTGGTTCACCTCCTCCTGGAGTTTTTTTAGTTGCGCCTGGTTTATCTTGTTGATCGTATCCACTGCCGAAGGGTCATCGGTTTTCAGGTATTGCCGTATCAATTGTTGTTTTTTTTCGATCCATTCTTCGTAGAGACGGGTAATGGTTGGATCGTTGGCATTCAGGAATGCTTCTTTTCTCCGTTGCGTTCCCTTTAACGAAATGGATTTGGTGAAGAGCAGATTGTTATAGTCCTGCTGTGCCAGCTGCGGGAATAAAGCAGTTTGTTTTTCCTTCGCGATCTTTACAAAACTGTGGTAATTATCATAACCTTCTTTTAGCTTGGCATTATAATAGGTGGCAAATGCTTTTTCACCAAAAGAAAAAATGATATCGTTGATCCATTCGGTATTTAAGGTGAACAGTTCCTGGTAAGCCGTCTTTGCTTCCTCGATTTTTTTATCCCGCATACTGAAATAAGCGTAGTTGGCAAACGGCGTTGTTGATTCCCGGAAATTCCTGTTCTTTTTTACCTGTTCCATGATGGGTTTAAATATTTCGGGATATCGCGGGCTGCCAAGGAAACCCAGCTGGGTGGCCCGCATGAAGTTTACGCTGATATCTGCATACTGGCTGTAACTGTTATAGTGTGCTTCAGTTTCATTGATAAAAAAGGAGACAGGTTTTGAGAGTTTGGCGACTTTTCCTCTTTTAATAAGATAGACCGGGTACATGGAAATGGGGAAATACTGGCTGTTCGGGTAGGTCTTATTATGGCAACTCACCCAGATGTAATTCACGGAATCGCGGCTTTTCCATAAACGTTCGGCTGCATCGTATTCTTTCAGCATTTCCTTACCATAGGCAGAGGTGGTAAAATTGATCCCGGGATAAGGATCACAGGGTGCCATATTGTTCTTGTGCCAGAGCCCGGATAGATAAGTATTGCTTTCTTCCGCGGCTTTTATATAAGATTGATAATCGCCGATATTCAGGTAATAGATCACTTTGGCTCCCATGGCTTCGGACTTATAGGCATCCCGGAACAACTCACTACCGGTTTGAGCCAGCTGTTCTATTTTTCGGATATATTCTTCCGCCTTCAGGTATTCACCGGATTTTGAGAGGAAATTTGTGTAATAAAGATAACTGTGGTAGACATCCTTCTCATTCTCATCCAGCGAGATGGCTTTCTCATAGTTATCTTTTGCCCGGGCAAAATCGCCCTGTCGTTCAAAAGCATAGGCGATGTAATAATAGCTGTCAAACTTTTTATATTCCGGGTTTTTATTGATAAAGGCAAGCGCTTTGGTAGCAATAGCAGGGTCGTTATTACTGAAGAGGCCGGGGTAGATCACATAGTACCACTGGTTAAAGGGGTTATTGGTTGTATCCGGCGTGGCCGTACTGGTTCCCACCAGGGCATTCATGGCTTTGGTGGCTTTCTCTCCACAGGTCTTTGCCAACGCTACATCAGGAGCCTGCACTTCAAAGATATTTTTTAATAAATAATAATTGGAATAGGTCTGCAGGTCTTTTTTCTTCTCTACTATATTGTAGAGTTCTTTTGCAAGTGTCAATACTTTTTTTTTATCGCCCGCATTGGTATATATATCGGAGAGCTTGGTATTGAAATCTTCCTGGGTTTGAGCTGAGAGGGAGAATGCAGCCAAAAGAAAACAACAACAAAAAAGGACTTTCTTTCCAATGCTCATGGTTAAAGTAATTGACAATTTAAGATACTGAAATCCGCTGAAAAATATTGGTAGGTTACACTTTCAAAACTATTATTTGAACCACTCCTCCGTTGTCGGAGCAGGCTGCGAATCATAGAAACATAGGTTTTACATAGTTCTATGTGTTTGCCTATTGTAAACTATGTGTCTATGTGGTTCAGACCCGCGTATACAGTGATCTAATCGAAATCGATCGGCGGCAAATTTCTTTGCTCCAGTTCTTTCTTATACTTGCGGATCATTTTCTTGTTCCCTTTAATACCGACGCTGCTGGAGATGCCGCTCATCGCGATTTTTATCAGGTAATTGATGGCGGAACGATCCCTTTTGCGGATAAAGAACACAGTGCCGGTACGGGAACTGTTATTGTTTTTTATAAGCAGGTTGGCCAGCCCGGTAAGTATACTTCGGCTGGCAGTATCACCATTCTTCAGCACACGAACTTTCAGGTCATGATAAAACATCTTCATTTCGCCCAGCGAAAGATATTCACGTCCCACTGCGCGCATGCTGAGCGTATCAAGGAAACCTGACTGGATCTTTATCGTCGATAAAGGAACTAGTGCGGGATTCAGGACAGTCAGGTCAGCACTTTTCATTTGGACCGTCATCAGGAAACCGCCCAGGCTGTCCCAATAAGACTCTTTCACTTTCATTTTTATCCACATGCTATCCATTACATAACCTGTCGCCTGCATGGTTAGACTATCCGTAGAGCCCATATTAAAATTTTTCGCATTCTGAATCCTGACCGTCATCCGCGTGATGGGAATGGTTCCTGGTTTTTTAGTTTTTTCACCTGTTTCCGTGTATTCGATCTGCGCATTGGTGAATTGTAAAAGATCCACAGATACCTGCTGTGGGATCTTTTTAATAAGACCCACGGGCAGGGGTTTGATAATACCAGGATTAAAAGGAAGCTGCTTGTCTTTATAATCCGTAAACCTGAATTTATCAATGGTTACAGTTCCGATCCTTATCCTGTTGTCTTTTATCAGGGCGTCAAGATTGACAGGCCCAATGCTGGCAGCACCGGAGCGAAAGGTCATATAATCGGTCTGGAATTCCTGGCGGGCAATAAAAGAATCTTTTTCCAGGGCCGGTTGGAATTGGAATGAGTCCAGGGAGAACGTGTTATTATTGCGGTTGTAGCGGGCATTAGACCATTCAATCTTTTTGTTTTCATCATAGTAATGCCCCGTGAATTGTTTCAGTTGAAAACTCCTGTTGGCTGCCGCCAGTGCCTGGAGACTGGTAATCGTTGAGGAACTAAGGCTGAGGTTATCTACCGAGCCATTATTCATTACCAGAGTTCCATTGGCTTTGCCCATACTGTCAAGCCGCAAATCCCGGGCATCAAAATGCGTGATACCTGCTTCCCAACCCAGGGGTTTGTTTGTTTCCTGTTCCAGTTTGATATTGTTTAACTGTGCAGAGACCTTTCCTTCACCAGTAGTAAAAGTTTTTCCCTTAGGATTAGTAAAAATGAAATCAGTAAGATAAAAACTCAGGCTATTGACCAATGTCTTACCCTTGTTGTTATGTATCTCTTTTGCCTCTACGAAATTGGAAGGATTTCTTTCTCCTTGCCAGTTAAGATAAACCTGGCCACTATCATTTTCCTGGGTAAAGTGAATCAGGGGCTGAGTCATTCGCAGGCTGTTGATGGAGATTATGGAAGAACTGGTTGTTTTTCCCAGGCTGCTATCCCTGGCTGGATGTATATGAAGATCAATTATAGGTTTGCTGACATTAATCGCATCAAGGGCAACTTCACCATTTAGTAAAGCTTGTATATGAGGAATGGCGGTGAGTAATGGGATCTTAACATCAGCCTCCATTTTCCCGGTCTTATTTTTATAGGACAATTGGCGGAAAGAGGAAGAGCTGTTATCCGTAATATCATAATCTGCCACCAGTAAATGAAGATCCTTGTCGGTCAGTTGCAGTTTTTTCCCTGTAAGATCAAGGCCTTCCAGTATGAGTTTACTGCCGGGTTTTTTGGACAGTTTTGTGAAAGAGATATTTTCCAGTGTCGTAGTTACCTGCGTCCCACCGCTACTTACATGAACAGGTGTATTGGCCCCGTGTACATTTAGTAATTCTATAGTAGAAGCATCACCTCCTTTATTGCCGGCAGGAGAAGCCGCCTGGACGGAGACATCACCACTTTTCCAGCTGACACCCTCCGCGAAAATATTTCCCGTCACTTCATCAACCTGCATTTTATCCACCGCTACTTCGTTAAGGTTGATCCCCATCTTTTTTTGATGGTTATTTACATGGACACTGCTGGCAGCAAACTGCCCACTTTCCCCAACATACCGGATATCGTTTAGCTCAATCGTCATGTTTCCTGCATGGATGATCCCGTTTTTAAAACTCAGGTTAGTCAGAGAATTTTTTATACCTGACAAACGGGTGGAAGTAAGCAGTGAATTACTCTGCACAGACACATTGGCGTTTTGTAGTTGAACCCGCAGGTTATTCCTGAATTTCAGGTCAATGCTTCCGTCGCTGATATCAAGGTATTTCAGATCCATGTACTCGTTAACGGCCCCGAGCGACTGGAAAAGGGTTTGTTTACCCGCTTTGGCATTCTTTTTACGGGAAGCAGTATAACTGATATGCGGGCTGAACATGATAGCCTGTTCAGCTTTTAGTCTTTTTTCAAATACCAGGTCATCCCAGGAAAGACCCTGCAGGCTGAATTGCGGAATACTGAAACTATTAATGATCTTCCCGCTCTCCAGTTTATTGAACAGGAAATTGCTGAGGGTGATCTGGTCATCCTTGAATAAAATGCTGTCGAATTTAATGCTGTAACTGCTGTCCTTGATAAAATTCTCATAGTTGCGGATCGCCATGGCAAAGCTTTTGACCTTTATCGGCTTTGCCGCCTCCTGGTCAATACTTAAACCCTGCATCTCGAAATTATTATTGCTGAAGGTAAAAGTGCTGGGGTGATCATTTTTGATCGTTTTGATATTAAAGTCGGCATTGGTAACGATCACGTAACCTAATTGGAGATCACCGGTAAGCTGCTGGATAATGCTCTCCAGTTTTGGAGGAGCTTTATTATTGTCTTTCTTCTTTCCGCTTATAACCTGGAGATTGAATTTTGGATTGACACAATAAACGGAATCCGCTTTGATGACCTCTGATTTATATAGCGTATCAAAATCGATATTGGTCAGGAACAGCGCATCAAAAAAGACATCGAAAGAAGCATCCGAACTGTCCCTGCGGGTTGCCGCGATCGTACAACTATCAAATTCCACCACTTTCTTTTCCAGGTTGATCCGGAAATGGCTGAAGCTAAGCCGGTGTCGCCCATCAGGAAAGAGTATATTCTGATCATGACTGCGCAGTACGATATTGTCGCTGAAGAATATCTTTTCCCTGGCTCTTGTTTTACTGCTATCTACTTTGAGATTATCAATATGAAAATGAAGGTTGGTCACCGTCATCGGTAATTGCCCCGGGTCAATTTTATTAATTAGTGTAAATATCCCGTCATCGATCTGGAAGCGTTTTACCTGCAGCACCACCAGCGCATCCTGGATGGAGGAATATACCTTTCCCATTTCTTCGGGAATGGAAACATCCTGTTTTGCTTTTTTACCCGGTTTATCAATGACACGCAGACGGGTAACTTCAATAGTTGGCCTGATGAGGTTGAGTGAATCGATCAATATTCTTTTCCGGAAAACGATCGGGAGGATGGCTTTTGCCTTGAGTTTTATTTTCTCTACACTAAAACGATACGCCGTGCTTCCTGTAGCTGTGTCCGTGTTATAGAAAACAGCGTTGTCCAGCTCCATATTTTTACTGAAATAATTAAAACTGAACTTGCCGATTTTCAGTTTTATTTTTCCATGCGATTTTGATTCTACGAGGTCTTCGATCAATCCTTTCGCATGCGCCTTGAACCAGAAATGAAAAGCCGTCAGCAATACAATAAGTATCCCGAGAATGATGCCAGCGATCCTGAACAATCTTTTACCAATGCGTTTTGCCGTCAAGGTCCGGAAAGAATTAGACTGTGAATTTACTGAAATTCAACGGTCTGTATCCGCCGGCCCCACGCAGGTTGCCAAAAAAGCCCTGTAAAAGGCAGAATAGGAGGGTTTTACCACTTAACTAACAGTTGAACCCGGGGAAACAGGGTTTTCCGGTTGGAGTAATTGCAATTTGCCATCGCTGTCCTCGGCCGTTAATATCATTCCCTGGCTTTCGATGCCTTTCATTTTCCGGGGAGCAAGATTGGTAACAACGATTACTTGTTTACCGATCATCTCTTCAGGTTGATAATGAAGAGCAATACCTGAAACAATTGTCCGTTTCTCCGTGCCAAGATCTACTTCCAGTTTCAGGAGCTTATCCGCTTTTGCAACTTTTTCGCAGGCTGTTACCGTACCGGCTTTTAATTCAAGTTTAGCGAAATCGTCGTAAACTATCTCAGCCTTTCCTGCCGGGGATTTATCGGGAGAAAGATTGCCTGTTGTTGATTTCGATTCTTCCATGTTGAGAGTTGTTACCGGTTTTACTAATCCTGCTTTTAATTTTTCTACCTGTTTCGCTATTTCCTCATCTTCTATTTTCCTGAATAATAATTGTGGCTCTCTTAAACTGTAGCCAACACTCAACAGGGTTAGTTTACCCGCATTCTCCCAGTCGAGCATTTTATCCACTACTTTCATCATGTGCAGCATCTTCCTTGCTGTTACCGGTAAAAAGGGATTGATGAGCACAGCAAGATTGGCACATAACTGTAAACAAATATGGAGGCAATTATCGATGCTTTTTTGTGCGGCCTCCCTACCCTCCAAAGGAGGGTTTTTAGAGTCTTTATGTTTTGAAGAATCTTTTGAATTTTCGGAGTCTAAAGTCCCCCCTTGTGGGGGATTTAGGGGGGCTAATTTTTTTGCAACGATCCAGGGTTCTTTTTTCTGCATATACTGGTTGCCTTTACGGGAAAGATCGATCACCTGGAACAGGGCATCCCTGAATCGATAATTCTCAAGGGCGGCCTGGACTTCGGTTTTGGTGCTTTCTATATCTGCGATCATTCCTTTATCGTTATCATCCAGTATGTCTTCGTGTAGTTTGGGAACTTTTCCACCACAGAGTTTATGCATCAGCACAAAGGTCCTGTTCACAAAATTCCCGAAGATGGATACCAGTTCACTGTTGTTCCGGTCCTGGAAATCCTTCCAGGTAAAATCATTGTCCTTGGTCTCCGGTGCATTGGCACAAAGTACATAACGCAATACATCCTCGCATCCCGGAAAATCGTTCAGGTATTCATGCACCCACACGGCCCAGTTGCGGCTGGTGGATACTTTTTCTCCTTCAATATTCAGGAATTCGTTAGCAGGTACATTATCAGGCAATACAAAATTCCCATGCGCCTTTAGCATGGCCGGGAAGATGATACAATGAAAAACGATATTGTCCTTCCCGATAAAGTGAACCAGTTTGGTATCTTCTTTACACCAGTAATCCGCCCATTGGTCAGTTAATTCCTTTGTCGCGCTGATATAACCGATCGGTGCATCAAACCACACATACAACACTTTTCCACCTCCTCCCTCGGGAGCAGGCGGGCTGGGAACCTTTACACCCCAGTTACTGTCACGGGTCATTGCCCGGCTTTGCAAACCCATATCCAGCCAGCTTTTACACTGCCCGTATACATTATTCTTCCAGTCTTTATGTTCTTCCAGCACCCATTGTTTTAACCAGGGCTCATAATCCGGGAGGGGGAAATACCAGTGCCGGGTTTTCCTTTTTACCGGTACAGCATCACTCAGTGCACTCCGTGGATTGATGAGTTGTTCAGGACTCAGGGAAGAGCCGCATCTTTCGCACTGGTCGCCATAAGCATTCGGATTCGCACAAACGGGACAGGTACCGATAATATAACGATCGGCTAAAAAAGTGTTGGTCTTTTCATCATAATACTGTTCGGTCTCTTTTTCTTCAAACAACCCGTCTTCATATAATTTTTTAAAAAAAGCCGCTGCTGTTTCGTGGTGAACTTTGTTCGAGGTCCTGGAATAGATGTCAAATGAAATGCCCAGTTGCTCAAAGCTTTCTTTCATCATGACATGGTATTTGTCCACCACCTGCTGCGGGCTTATCCCTTCTTTTAATGCGCGGATGGTTATGGGTACGCCATGTTCATCGCTGGCGCAGATATATTTGATATCTCTTTTCTGTGCCCGCTGGTAACGGACATAAATATCCGAGGGCAGGTAGCAACCCGCGATATGGCCAATATGCAGGGGTCCATTGGCGTAGGGCAACGCGGCGGTGACTAAATATCGTTGAGGATCGGTCATAAATCGTTCAAAAAGAATAAATGAGCCGCAAAAATACCTTAATCGGGGGCAATGCCCAAATGCGCTCAAAAGAAGCCAGGATGGTATCACGCCGAGAGCGCTGAGTACGCAGGGTGTATACCAATATTCTCTGCGGGCCCGGTGTTCTCTGCGTGAACTTTTAAACTTATTTTGCAGCAAACAGCAGCATGATTAAAACTCCTCCTTATTTACAAAAAGGCGACACGATGGGTATCGTTTGCCCTGCCGGTTATATGGCTGCTGAAAAGGCAGACACCTGTATCCAGGTTTTGCAGGAATGGGGATACAGGGTAAAAGTTGGTAAAACCGTAGGCGGCGGATCAGCTACCTATTTCTCGGGTACCGATGAGGAAAGACTCACTGATTTCCAGGAAATGCTGGATGATGGTGAGGTAAAAGCTCTTCTTTGCGGAAGGGGAGGTTATGGGATGGGACGCATCATTGACAGGATCGATTTTAAAAAATTCAGTAAAGAGCCTAAATGGATCGTGGGATACAGTGATATAACGGTATTGCATGCACACCTCTATAGCAATTATTATATCTCCTCCCTGCATGCCCCCATGGCAGGAGCCTTCAATGAAGAAGGATATAAGAATGAATTTGTCCAGTCGCTGAAAAACGCACTCGAAGGAAAAAAATTAAAGTACACCTGTCCTGCGCATGAATATAACAGGAGGGGGGAAGCGGTAGGCGAACTGGTAGGAGGTAATCTTTCTTTGCTGGCACATATAACGGGAACTGATTCCGATATCAAAACAAGAGGTCGCATCTTATTTATTGAGGATGTGGGTGAATACAGTTATAATATCGACAGGATGCTGCACCAGTTAAAAAGAAACGGAAAATTATCCAGGCTTGGCGGACTTATTATCGGCGGGTTCACGGAGATGAAAGACACCGAAAGACCTTTTGGAAAACCGGTATATGATATCATCCGGGATATCGTAGAGGAATATGATTACCCGGTTTGTTTTGATTTCCCCGTGAGTCATACCGACAGGAACTATGCATTAAAAATAGGGGTGGGTTACAAATTAAAAGTGGGAAGGTCCAAAATATTGCTCGAAGAGTGATCACTCATTCTTGCCTGAGAGAATAAATCTTCCCGCGCCGTTGATCCGGTAACTCACCATATCATCATAGGTAGTTTCATTATTGAGGAGCAGCCTCGAATCCAGTACGATCTTATTGTCTTTATACAGCCAGGAAGAAGTATTATAAGTTGCTCTCTTTTTTATACCGGTAACAGCCGCTTCCAGGTAGGCGATATAAGTGCCATCCTTTTTTGTACTGATAAGATACACCACCTGGACATTACTGCTGTCTGTCACTTTTTTCTTTTCTTCCAGCAATACCAGCAGGTCAAATTTATCATTCGTAGTGATCTTCCCGGCCAGGAAATAATTCCTGTTTTTGAGCCGGCTGTTTTTTGTAGAACCCAGGATGGGGGAAAACCATTTTTTTACCAGCATACTATCTAACTGGCTCATTTGATGAAATGTCTGTTCAATATGTATACTGTCAATCAGTTCAACTTCCGGGACTTTTTCCAGGAGTGTATTGTAAGCCGTATCATCCTGGGCAGCTCCATTTGTCCATACAAACAGGAGAAGAAGAGGAAGATAAGGTTTCATAGGTCTAAGGTAACCTACTCTGGCCCCAACAACAATACCGAAAAAGTGGTAGAGAGATAACTAGTTGTTAAGCAGGGAATCAAGCTTATGCTGGAAGAGCGGAAAACCAGGAAGATTGTTATGTTTCCCTTTTTCAATGGTAATAAGCTCCGTTCCGGGTTTTGCAGCTACCAGCCACCGGGCATGTTTATAAGGGATCACTTCATCCCTTGTACCATGGAAAATACTGATCGGGGCATTGATGTATTCAAAATATTTATAAGTGGGCAATGCATATTTTGTCATCGGCATTACCGGGTAGATAAAGAAATAGTGTTTGGCAAGAGCATCCATACTATAATAAGGTGTTTCAAGGATCAGTCTTTTACAATCACGTACTGAAGCCAGCTGGGCAGCAATACCTGTACCCAATGATTTCCCGTAAATAATGATATGCTCTGCGGATACTTTACCGATCGCCATTTTGTAAAACAGGAGAGCATCGTCATACAATGCCTGTTCTGATCTTTTACCGGTCGATTTACCATAACCCGGGTAATCGATCATCCATACTTCGTAAAGGTTCCGGGTAAAATGCACTGCATTCTTTGCATAACGGTTAATATTGGTACGGTTCCCATGGAAATACAATACGATGCCTTTACGGACAGAATCAGGAACGGTGAACTGGACAATGCTCAGGTTCTTTTCATTGGAGACAGGCAGGTCAATTTGCCGGAAGGGGATATCAAACTGGTAGGTATAATCAGCGGGTAACTTAGTTGGGTGAAAGATCAGTTTATCCTGCAGGAAATAGAGTGCAACTCCTAGCATAACGTATACTAAGGCAATAACCCGGAACCACTTCCAGGCCTTCTTTAAACCGGTCTTCTTCATGAGCCTTGCCTGTCGTAGTTTTTTATTGCCCGGATATTAACACAGGCATTTTACGCGACAGGCGCAAAGATGAAAAGAAAAAAGAGAATGTCTTTGAAGAATTTTAACAAAGAGATACCGGGAAACAGGGATACGCAGGGTATTGGCTTTTAGAATAGCTTTCTCTGTGTAACTCCGTTCCTCTGTCTCTCTGTGTTGAATCAGAACATTAAAACCGGTTAAAATAATTTTTGATCCTGTACAGGGCATCATTACTGAGCTGGTCCATCATATACTTTACAATCACCGCATCCGTTGGCGCGAAATCAGGCTTATGGTCCAGCTGTTGCTTGTCGCTTTCACCCAATGCCCTTG
>JANMKG010000418.1:0-9879 GCA_031371915.1 Chitinophagaceae bacterium
AAAAGCCATGTCGTCAGTTACCGCTTATGCAGAAGCAGCTGTACTCGATCCCGGGCACGCCAAGCAAATCAACTCCAGTAAAAAAGATAAAGGCGGCCAGGTATATATCGATGACTTTGAAGGCACCCGCGCCGGAATCGATCTTCGTTTCCCGCTGATCAGCTGGACAATGGCTTCGATCCCGCAGGGCAATGGACTGTTCCCGGAATCTTCCCTGAACAATGACCTCGCCAGTGGTTATAACAGGGCCAAGATCGCCTGGTATAATATTGAATCAGTACTCCAGGAAAAAAGAGCTTCCAATAACCCGCTTAGTCGTAACCTGGCGGAATTATCCAAACCCGAAGTAAGACAGGTCTTCCAGAAAGAAATATTCCCCAAACGCAGCACCCAGTATGGCGAAGGGTTGCTAACCACTTTTGATATTGCTTTTTACCCAAAGAACAAAGGGCCTTATAATTTTGAAACCCGGAATACAAGGGTAGGCCCTGATGGCAAACTGAAAAATCCTAAACAGGCATGGGGCGGACTGATGCGAAATATTGACCAGACCGATTTCGAGACGGGCAATATTGAATACATCGAATTCTGGTTACAGGATCCTTATATCGACCAGACACGATTCAATCCCGCGGGTGGACAATTATATTTTAACCTGGGAAATATTTCAGAAGATATCTTACGGGATGGTAAAAGACTTTATGAAAACGGGTTGCCAACACCGACCAATAAAGCCCCGGTTGACCAGAGTACAGTTTGGGGCCAGGTGCCTTCTAATCCTTTACAGGTTACCAATGCCTTCAGCAATGAACCCGCCGACCGCCAATACCAGGATGTGGGTTATGATGGTTTATCAGATACTGCCGAGCAAAGGAAATTCGCGCCTTATCTCACCAGCCTTCAAACAAATTTTGGCGCCGGTTCCCAGATCTACCGCAATGCATTAGGAGATCCTTCCGCTGATAACTTTAAACCTTACCGCGATGCTGCTTTTGATGCAGCACCTGTTGCCGGTATCCTCGAACGTTATAAAAATATCAATAACCCGAACGGAAATTCACCGATCGCGGATAATAACACGCAGTTTGTAAATGCTTTTACACAATATCCTGACGCGGAAGAACTGAACCGGGATAACACGATGAACGAAGTGGAAGAATATTTCCAGTACAAAGTAGATATTCAACCCAATATGCAGCCGGGAACCAATTTTATTACGGATGTAAGAACACCCGTGGTTACTCTTGCCGATGGAACCACCCGTACGGAGAAATGGTATCTTTTCCGTATCCCGGTCAATGAGTACCAGCAGAAGATCGGGAATATTCCTGATTTTAAATCCATCCGCTTTATCCGCATGTTCATGACGGGATTCCAGGATTCAGTAGTGATGCGTTTTGGTAAACTGGAACTGGTGCGTAACCAATGGAGAAAATTCAAAAATAAGATCGATGAAACAGGACAGTTCACCAACTTACCGGTACCTGATCCTACCACGGTGAATATACTGGCAGTGAATGTGGAAGAGAATGACCAGCGCCAACCTATTATTTACCGTATCCCGCCCGGTATTGAAAGACAACAGCAGCTAAGCAATAACAATGTGGCGGTTTTCCTGAACGAGCAGTCGTTGAGTATGCAGGTCTGCGGGCTGAGCAAGTTTGATGCCCGTGGTGTTTTCAAAACACTTAACCTGGATATGCGCCAGTATGGAAAATTATCCATGTTCATCCATTCGGAGTCTGTACAGAATGCGGCAGCTTTAGAGGACGGCGACCTGAATGCGGTGATCCGTATTGGTAATGACTTCTCGGGTAACTATTACGAGGTGAAGATCCCTTTGAAAATAACCCCGTTTGGAGCTACGGACTCCCTCGCCATCTGGCCCGAACAGAATTATCTTGACTTTGAACTACGGGAACTGACGGATCTCAAGAAACGACGAAATAAACAAGGAATACCATCCTCTCAATATTACAAGGAAACCTTACCCAACGGGAGATCCTATGCCATGATCGGCAACCCCAATCTCGGGGAAGTAAGAGGCATGTTGATGGGTGTGGAAAATGTTGCGAAAGAAACTGCGTGTACGGAAATTTGGTTCAACGAACTCCGCTTATCAAAACTTGATGAAGGAGGCGGCTGGGCCGGTATTGGCCGGGTTGAATTCAAGCTCGCCGACCTGGGAACATTGTCACTTACCGGTGCTGCACGGACCCATGGCTTTGGACCGCTTGAACAGCGGGTGAACGAACGTAGCCGGGAAGATGTTTACAACCTCGATGCCTCTGCTTCCATTGAAGCTGGCAAATTATTTCCAAAGAAATTAGGACTGCAGGTACCCGTATACATGGGTATCAGCCGCATCAGCAGTAACCCTGAATACGATCCTTATGATCTTGATATCAAACTCAAGGATAAAATAAAAGAAGCTGATCCCAAACAAAGGGATTCTATCCGTCACGATGCGGAAGATGTGACCACGATAAAGACCATCAACCTGACCAATGTAAGAAAACTAAAGACCGATGGTAAGAAACCCAAAGTGTGGAGTGTTTCCAATTTTGATTTCAATTATTCCTATATCCAGACGCTAAATCATAATCCCCTGATCGAACAGGAAGAATTGCGGCGTACCCGCGGGGCTATAGGATACACGTATGCGCCACAGACCAAACCCTTCGAGCCATTCCGGAAACTCAAATCAAGATCCCGGTGGGTTGGATTGATAAGGGATATTAATTTTACTTATACTCCTGCACAGGTTTCTTTCCGGGCAGATGTATTCCGACAGTTTGGAGCTGTACGGCCTAAAAATGTTGGCGGCGGACCTTATAAAGTGCCCGAGACTTACAACAAATATTTCACCTTCGACCGGTATTATATTCTGCAATGGAACCTTACCCGCTCCATCTCTATCGATTACTCTGCCATTAACAATGCGCGGGTGGATGAGCCTTACGGTCGTATCGATACCAAAGAGAAAAAGGATTCTGTTCGCAACAATCTCTTCAAGGGTGGAAGAAATACGAACTATCACCAGGAAGCAACGATCACGTATAATGTTCCGACCAATAAAATTCCGTTCCTTGACTGGACAACACTCCGGGCCAGCTACAACACCAGTTATAACTGGCTGGCTGCTTCTTTACTGGCAAGAACAGCCGAGATCAACCTGGGCAATACACTTTCGAATACACAGCGAAGATCATTGAACGGGGAATTGAAATTCGAGGAATTGTATAATAAGGTACGGTTCCTGCGAGCCGTTAATAATATTAACCCGCCCCCGCCTCCTAATAACGGTAAGCAGAATGGACCCGGCGCTGCGAAGGATACGACGAAGGGCAAAAAAAATAAAGAAGCCAGGATCAAAGAGAAGAAAGATCCCAACCAGTTGCCGGTGCTTGGCAGTGTGCCTAAGTTCTTGTTGCGCCTGGCTACTTCTCTTAAAAGGGTCGGTATACAGTATACTGAAGACTTTGGTACCAGCTTACCCGGTTACATGGACAGCACCCGTATACTGGGTATGAATCCCAAAAGTGGCCAGCCCGGTTTTGGATTTGTTTTCGGTTACCAGCCGGATACAGGATGGATCAACCGTTTTGGTGCAAAAGGACTTTTATCATCCGATACCCTGGTCAGTGAAATGATACGGCAGCGTTACAACCAGCGGCTGAACATCACCGCACAGCTGAGCCCGTTCCGTGATTTTAATATTGATATCAATGTAGACAAGACATTTGATAAACAGTATTCTGAATTGTATAAAGACACCAGCAAATACGATAACGTGGGCCTGACACGCCTGAACCCTTATGCACTTGGCAGCTTTAGTATCAGTTATATTTCTTACCAGACCCTGTTCAACAAATTTGATCCGAATGTTATTTCAGAAACTTTTAAAACATTTGAGAGTAACCGTGCCATCCTCTCCAAACGACTGGCCCAGTTGAATGGTTACCAGGGTGGGGTAGTCGATCCTAATGACCCGGGTTATTTTAAAGGGTATGGCCGCTATTCGCAGGATGTGGTAGTCCCTGCTTTCCTTGCTGCTTACACGAATAAGGACCCGATGTCGGTGAAACTGGCGAAGAACAGCAACCCTAATATCCGTTCCAACCCCTATGCTAATATTTTACCAAGACCCAACTGGACGGTAACCTATAGTGGGTTGTCAAGACTGAAAGGGATGGATAAGATATTTACCAATTTTACGATCCGGCATGGTTATCACAGCACTTTCAGTATGAACAGCTTTAATACAGCCCTGTTGTTCTTTGATCCAAACAGGATCGGTTATCCCAGTTTTGTGGATCCCCTGACCGGCAACTATATCCCTTATTTCCTGGTACCCAATATTACCATTCAGGAATCATTCGATCCGCTGATCGAACTTGATATGACTTTTACGAACGAACTGACCACGAGGTTTGAATTAAAAAAGACACGTACGCTGAGTTTGAGCCTGATCGATTACCAGTTGGCAGAAAGCCGGTCTACCGAAGTCACTTTTGGATTCAACTGGCGGCAGAAGGGTGTTCCCCTGATCAAGAAGCTGCCGTTCATGAAGAATAAACTCGATAATGATGTCACTTTCAGGATGGATTTCAGCCTGCGGGATGACGCTACGGCAAATAGTAAACTGGACCAGGGTACTTCCTTTGGCACAGCAGGACAAAAAGTGATCCGTATCGCTCCTTCTATTGATTATATCGTCAATAACCGGGTAAGCATGAAGTTCTATTTCGAACAGAACCGCAATATCCCGAAGATCAGTAATGCCTTCCCGATCACCAATACAAGGGCGGGTCTGCAGGTAAGGGTATCGCTTTCTCAGTAGGTACTATCCTATAACTCAGTTTTATTTTTTTAGCGCGGAGAAAAGAGATCGCTAAGCTTGCGCAGAGAACTCTGCGAAATCTTTGCGTTCTCTTTTTCTTTGCGCTTGAAATAGTAGCTTTTTTTCAAAACGACCCAGTACCGGGAACTAAGATTTTGAAGAGTAGGATGATTAAATTATTGAGAGAAAGAAATCAAATTTTAATAGTGCATTTAAAAGCCTCAAAAAAAACCGGCAACTGTACCGGGTTTTCCTTTATTTGAATTCTTTGATTAATATTAATAAGCCGCAGTACTATTCGCAGGAGGAGTGTTATTTATATTCCCTGTTTCAGCACCCGGCGTTCTTTTAAAGAGCATTACATAACCGCAAAGATTCTTCTTCTTTTGCTTGTTTACCTGTACTGGTTTCATCATATGGAACTCAGAGAACTGGGGAACATAGGAATAAACGATCACGTTGCCATCGATATCACCCCATCTTTTCTGGCGGTAGATCACTTGTTTTTCCGACCAATCATACATTCTTACTTCATACAGTTTCGATGTGTAATCACCGATAAAAACGAACTGGTACCAGGACCCCTGGGTCAGCGGAACGATCACCGGCATTTCAAATTCGCTTTCCATATTGATAGAAGCTTCTTTCAGCAGTACGTAACCATCTTTACCATAAAGGGTCTTAAGGCTATCTGCCTGCTTAGTGATCATATCATTGTTGCAGGATTGTAAATGGATCACGTCTTGTGAGAAAGCGGTAGCTCCAAGGAAGGCCAACGCGGTAAGGAGGAGAAATGGTTTTTTCATAATGGATTTTGATAAGAATTGGGATATATCGTAAATATAGCAGGCAGTTTTCCGTATTCTAAATTTTAAACGGGAATCTTTTGGTTTTAAGTAGTTTTTCGTAGCGATATTACGCAAGTTTGGGGCCAAGGCCTTAGATAAGTTTCGCAGGCCCTCCCGGGTAAGATAAATCAAACACCCGAGGCTGATTTTCTTGATATTGATCAACCCTTTATACCCGGTTATAATAAATAGTATTGGCCTGTTGTAAACAAGTGATGGAAAGATCATTGATACATACATGTGCCGGTAAACTGGTGCAATAAAAAATAACTTCCGCCACATCTCCGGCACTTAGTGGTTTCAGGCCATCATATATTTTCTTAGCCGTTGTTTCATCTCCTTTGAAACGGACGACCGAAAATTCTGTTTCGGCTGCCCCGGGATTAATGGAAGTGACTTTTATACCATGCCGGAGCAGGTCGATCCGCATGGATTGGCTGATAGCATCAACAGCAAACTTGCTGGCACAATACACATTTCCTTTTTCATATACTTCCTTACCAGCAATTGAACCCATATTGATAATATGACCTGCCGGACCATTGGAAGTCTTATTAGCTACCATGAGTTGAGCAACCGCTTTGGCAACGTACAAGAAACCTTTCACATTCGTATCGATCATTGTATTCCAGTCATTGAGGTCGGCTTCATCGAAATAATCCCTCCCCAGGGCCAGCCCGGCATTGTTGATCAGTATATCGATATGTTTCCAGTTAGCAGGAAGTGATTCGATAGCTGCGGTAACAGCCTGCTGATCCTGAACATCAAAAGGAAGCTGTAAAACAGCCACGTTATATTTTTTCTCCAGTTCATTGGACAGTGTTTCCAACCGGTCCTTTCTTCGCCCGTTCAGGATGAGATCATAACCATTAGCGGCGAATTTCCAGGCGCAGGCTTCGCCAAAACCGGCGGTGGCTCCTGTGATGAAGATGATTTTTGGCATGCTGGGTTTATTATCTGGCTAAGATAAAAGATATTTCTCGCAGCGGACGCAGAGGAGCGGCGGCGCAGCGAAATACAGGAGACATCTTTCAAGAATTTTGATTTAACGGCGCTGCGAACGTTTTCCTTTGCGTCCGCCGCGAGAAACAAAACTACCGTATGAGCGTGACGGTTCCTTTCTCAAAGATCGTCCGCCCGGTATAATCAACAGCACTAACCATCCAGACAAAGACACCGGTGTCCTGGTCCCGGCCATTAACCGTACCATCCCAACCCTGTTTATCAATTGTAGTTGTAAAGACCAGCTGGCCCCAGCGGTTATAGATACTGAAATAATTAAGTTTTTGGATACCCACACAAATAGGTCTTACCACATCATTGAGTCCGTTGTTATTAGGAGTAAAAGCAGTAGGTACAAAAACGGATGGTGCTGTCTTGAATACCCTCACGATAACATACGCGGAATCCGAGCACCCGATGGCGTCCGTGACCACCAGTTTATATCTCACGCTGTCGATCTCGGAACCATATATCCCGATCGGGTTATGAATAATGGTACTGCTAAGTCCTGTTGGCGGGCTCCAGAGATAACTCACCCCGCCTGTCCCGTTGAATTGTAATGGTTGGTTGACCACCACCGTGGTATCCCTGCCTGCATTAGCTCTTACTTTGGGGTTGACCGTTACCACGACAGTATCTTTTCCCGGCTTTGGACAACCTAGTGTATCATAAACCGACAGGATATATTGCGTAGTACGCGGGGGAGTGGAAATGGGGTTAAGGATATTCGGGTTGTTCAAATAACTTATGGGTGACCAGGAAAATGAACTACCTACTATAGTTGCATTCAATTGTGCTGATGTATTGTAACAGATCGTTGGGCTGTTGCCAGCATTAGCGCCTGGATACGCGATGGTCGTAACGATCACCTGGTCAGTCGCCGTACAACTCCCGATCCTTGCCACTACCGTGTAAGGCGTCGTAGTTGTAGTAATCGCAATTGGATTCTTTCGTGTCGGGTCATCAAGATTAGCCGCCGGTGTCCAATTAAAGGAAAGTCCATCTGAAATAACATGTAACTGGATCGCATCTCCCTTACAGATGGTCGTATCGCCCATCGCGGCCAGCGTAACAGCAGTGACCACTCTTACATGCACGGAATCCCTGTTGACGCAGCCATTATCATCCAGGTCAACATAATACCATTGTGAAGTTGGCGGACTTACAGTTGGCATTGCGGTGTTGGAATTAATAATGCTGACAGGCGGCGACCAGCTAAAATTACCGGTACCTATTGCTTGTAGTACAACAGCATCTGTAATGCAGATCAATGTATCAGCAAATGCTACCGATAGTGCGGGTTTGTCCAATACGTTTATGATTACATCTGCCGTATCAATGCATCCTTTGCTGTTCGTAACGATTAATGAAACCGATTTTGGTCCGGGCCCTGCATAGGTCCATTGTGGATTTTTTATACGGGAAGTGTCGGCAATGGTAGAGACATCACCAAAATTCCAGCGCCAGCTATTGACCAGACCATAACGTGTATTGGTCGTATCCCTAAACCGGTAAGGATTTTGAAAGCAGCTCCCCGTGGCAATAAAACCAGGAAAGAAGCCAGGATAAACACCAACGGTTCTTGTTACAGAATCCGCACAACTTGTTCCCCGGTTGATCACAAACTTGATAGTATATACACCTGTATCGGTATAAGGATAACTTGGATTATCGATATTGGAAGTATCCGCCAGCGTGGTAAGATCCCCGAAATCCCAGAAAACGGTATTGGCACCGGTACTGGTATGCGAGAACTGGATCGTAGATCCATCGCAGGTCACAAAGCTGGGCATTGGATTGGCAACGGTAAGCTGGCAATCGGAGACATCCACGATCAGGTCTTTGCGGTGTGTGGCGATTGGTAAGCCATTCCTGTATACGGTGATACAAACACAAACTACATACTTGCCAAGGTTGGGTGCCATTCCCGTGATCAGGCCAGTGCGGGTATTGATGGTAGCACCCGTACCAAAAGGATCAGCACTGGAATATGGAAAAGTGTAAGGGACGGGAGAATAAGGCGGTGAAGCGGGATCATCGAAACCCGCATTAGCAGCAGCTCCACCCCCGTAAGCATCACATAAACTATAGACTAATGAATCGCCGGCATCGGGATCGGTCGCCGAAAAATCAAGGAGAAAAGGGGCATTCTTACAAATCACATTCACTGATGGCCCGAATTGAGGAGAACTGTCAGTGCCGGTGGCACCAAGCTGGTTCTTTCCCGGGATAACGCAATTGTAGGTAGAGCCAATACTGTTTCCAACATTCATGATACCACTTATCCGGCAACAGGTTTGAAAAGCGATGGTATAACCATTCTGGTTACTCGGCAGATCAACTGTCATAGAATAAGTGGCATAGGTGTAATCGAGGGTGGGTGGGCTTTGTATACAAGTTGGCAAGATGACAGGTACGGGCTGAATTCCAGGGGGGTTGTCCTGATCGACTCGCCAGTTATCACCCGTAGAACCCTGGGTGCCGCGGACCTTTAGCCCATTATCATTGCTGTAAATGCCAACAATATAGAAATTTGTAAATGTGGCACCGGAATTTCCCCGCGCCAGCCATAAAGTTATCTTGTAACTATTGGTACCAGGTGTTGAACCCGGCCCTAAATAAGTGTATCTCATCTCTCCCCCGATAATGTGAGCTGCATTTGAGATGGCCGCTAAGGAAAAAGAAAATAATATGACAAGTAAAAAACGTTTCATTGGAGGATCAGGCGGTAAGATTTCATATTTCCAGTAAAAAATTCTCCAGCGCACGGTTGCTCTTTTCCGTTTCTTCCAGCATTCCCATGTGACCGGATTTTTGAAGGACATGAATATACGATTTTCCGGGTAAATGGCACTGCTTCAGGCCATCCTCCATAGGTACTGCGTTATCGTATTTTCCCATGATAAAAAGCACAGGTACAGTGGTTTTCTCCAGTATTTCTGTTCTGTCAGGACGATTTATCATGGCTTCATAATAAGAAACGAGTGCCCGGGGTGAAAAGTTGTGTCCTGCGGCTACCTGTTCATCGACCAATTCAGCCCTTTCCTCTTTTGTTTGCGGGGAAAAAAGATTCGGTGTAGCTGTTTTTAAAAATTCAAAAGCCCCATGTTCGTTGATGAAAGCGATCCCTTTGCGGCGGGTGACTTTTTTTTCTTCGTTGTCTGCAAAAGCAGAAGAATGAAAAAG
>JANMKG010000077.1:0-3661 GCA_031371915.1 Chitinophagaceae bacterium
AGGGGTTTGTCCTGTCCACCAAAGAACAGTGTTTGTTCAATACACCAGTCAGCTTCTTCCTGTGTCTGTCCTTTCCAGGCAAATACACCAATACCTGCGGCAGCAATGGCTGCGGCGGCATGGTCCTGCGTGGAGAAGATATTACAGGAACTCCATTTTACTTCAGCGCCAAGGGCCGTGAGTGTTTCGATAAGCACAGCGGTCTGGATCGTCATGTGCAAACAACCGGCTATTCTCGCGCCTTTCAGGGGTTGGGAAGCACCGTATTCTTTCCGGATAGACATCAGTCCCGGCATTTCAGCTTCCGCCAGGCGGATCTCTTTACGACCCCATTCGGCAAGAGAAATATCGGCCACTTTATAGGGCAGGGCAAAATCAATGGTTTTAGTTACAGTTGACATATTATGCATGCATTTATTTAGGCGGCAAAGGTACTGTTTACAGGTGAATAATAGGGTATAAAAAAAGGAGTTTAAGTTCCTTATTTTACACAAGTTATCCTGCCGTAAGAGCGTTATTATATCCAGGTCATATTTTAACGGTAGTCATTATCTTATTGGTTGGTTTTAAACAAATAAGGATAACTTTGAGCCGGATAAAGCCCCGAAGAATGATAGCCTACGATACCGTATCAGAAGCGACAAGCGGATTAAAAAAAAGAGGGTTTGATATTGATTTCAACCTCCACGAGAATTGTCTTGTCTGTCATGGAGACAAATTTGACGCGGACCAGTTCGAGATCGTGGAAGTATACCGCTTTGAAGGCAATTCCGATCCTTCTGATGAAGCGGTAGTATATGCGATACAATCCTACAACGGGAAAAAAGGTTTGCTGGTTAGTGGTTATGGTATTTCCGCGGAAGGGATGAGTGCCGAGATGGCAAAAAAACTGAGTATCCAAAAACCCTGATATAATTTATGAAACGATTGGTTAAGCTCTTCCTGCTGCTGGCAATATTGCCCGCTGCGGTCGCCAACGCGCAAGGTGATAGTATCCACCTGATCTGTCCCCTCAATGACGCGACGATTGTACCACCTCCCCAGAATGTGATCCATTATGACGAACCCGACCTTTGCATTGTACTCCAGAGTATTCCTGATTCACTTGTCAAATCAGTAGGTAACGGGCGGGTTACGAATACCGAGTTCACAGACGAATCAAAAGGTGGCGTGGTGCTTTTTGTAAAAATAAAAGGTAAGGACTATTATTTCTGGTACACCGGGATGACGAGGTTGCTGGTAAAAAGAAATGATGTCGTTAAGATCGGGCAGCCGTTGGGTATCGCAGGACCCGGGGAAAGAATTGAACTCATGATGTATGAGTTTGAAACACCGCTCGACCCGATGAAATACCTGGATTGCAAAAATGTATTAAGAGCTCCTAGAGGGTTTTGACCATGATATAGTCATTCATAAAATGACCGCCGCCGATGTCGAGATCCATTTCACTGGTCACGACGAAACCCAGTTTTTCATAAAATCCTTTTGCTTTGTTCTGGCGGTTTACCTGCAGTTCGAGTGACCCGGCGCCCTGTTGTTTGAGAAGGTCAAGGATATGTTCGATCACGAACCTGCCTGTCCCTTTTCCCTGTTGGGAAGCGAGCACGTAGATCTTATGCAATTTATACCGGCGGGCTGCTGTTTCCTGGTAGGAAGCAAAACCAACAGGTTCCTCTCCATCATAAACAATGATGAACTGGCAATCATCTTCCATTTGCTTTTGCAGCGAACTTTCACTGTACATCATGTCCAGCATATAATCGATCTTTTCGGCAGAAAGGATGGGTGCATAGGTTTGCGGCCATATTTTAAATGTCAGATCCCGGATAAGCGGGATATCAGCGGTCGTGGCATTCCGGATACTAAACACTTGGTGTGGTATTTTTATCAGGGAACATTTGTTTAGAGAGACTTTTTTGCTGCCGGATCAGTTTCCGGGCCAGCACCAGGCAGATGATATAGGAAACGATAGCGCCCCCGGCAAGTAGACCTTCGCTGATGTCGCGGCCCGCGAAGGAATAGGATTTTATAAAAAGGAAGAAGTCATAAGTGCCATGGAAAAAGACCGCACCCAGCAGGCCCAGTACAAGAAGCCCGGTACTTTTTGCAGGGCTGAACTTTGCCTTACCCACAAAATATCCCATGATAACAGCAAAAGAGGCGTGGGCAGGTACACTCAGGAACATTCTTTGAAAACCGACTTCAAGGCCCCTGCCCGAAGGTGCAAAGTTCATCACATACATAATATTCTCCACGGTAGCGAATCCCATACTCACCATTACACTGTAAACGATACCATCAAGTGGTTCATCAAAACTTTTTTTGCGGTAGGAATAAAACCGAAGTCCCAGGAATTTGACAAACTCTTCGCTGAACCCCACAATGGCATAGGCGAAAACAGCTACTGCGCCGATACTGCCGTCAAGTGTATACCGGAAAGATTGTTCAAAGCAAGCGGCGGGGATGATGGACAGGCATCCAAGAATAAAACTGGCAAACAAATTCCATTTGGGTTCACGGTTATAAATATCCGTATAGAAAACATAGAGACAGATAGCAATACCGGGTGCCAGTGCGATCGCTATATAGTCCATGTGTAGGTATTTAGGATGGAAAGATAAAGAAAGCAGGGATTTATAGAAAGAGGCTTTCTCAAAAGAAAAGAATTTCAACACAGGGGAACAGAGATACAGAGTAACACAGCGTTCCGGTTAAAAATACTCTCTGTGTTACTCTGTATCTCTGCGTTAAAAAAACAGGAATTTTAATTCTCCTTTTTCCCAAATAATCTTTTCAGCAGGCCATCCTTTTTCTTCGGATCAGTGGCTGGTGCGCCGATAGGTTTGTTGTTATCATCTTCTTTCTTGCCAGGTGTTTTCGAAGAAGAAGTGTCTTTCTTTGTTGGCTTGGGATTTCCCTCATCATCGGTATATTTTTTTGATTCGGCACCGATCGTATCGTTAGAATAGTTATTGTTATAGTCCTGTTCATTGCCTACACCCTGGTCATCACCTTCCGCGCCAGGATTGGGATCCGAATCACTGACCATGATATCGGCACTGTTGATCTCGTTCTCCAGTTCAGCGGGTTTCACAAATTTGGCATCACGCTCGATACCCAGTTTTTTATCGGCCAGCACTTTGGTGAAAAAATATTCGCAGATCGGGCGGGCCATTCTTGATCCATCGCCTTCGTTGCGGATAAACCGGTCATCAAAACCGACCCAGGAACCAGCCAGCAGCTGGGGCGTATAACCAATGAACCAGGCATCCGCGTTGTCATCCGTGGTTCCCGTTTTACCACCCATTTCGGCAGCGCCGACGCGGGTTCTCATTCCTCTCGCGGTACCTTTATCAACTGGGCCCTGCATCATCCGGGCCATGGTATAGGCGGTCACCTCGCTTACGGCTTCTTTGCGGTTCACACTATAATCAAAACGCTTTATCACATTCCCGTTGCGATCCTCGATACGGCTGATACAATAGGGCTTGGTAGAGAACCCACGGCCCGCGAAGATGGTATAGCCCCAGAGCATCTCGTACATAGAAAGGTCGCAGGTACCCAGCGCGATCGAAGGATATGGCTTGACGGGCGTAGGTATGTTGATACGACTGAGAAAATCACTGAATTGTTTCGGTCCTACCTGTTTCATGATATAAGC
>JANMKG010000427.1:0-5659 GCA_031371915.1 Chitinophagaceae bacterium
GAAGGGCAGTTCAGGATCAATGATACCAAAGTGGTATATGTAAGAAAAAATGTCTCTTTTTTGAGTATCGCCAGTCAATACGATATTGATCTTTCAAAAATATTTGAGTTCAACGAGCTCCCCCGGAGTGAATTGTCCGAAAAGGATCAGCTGATCTACCTGCAGCGGAAACGTAAAATTGGTATCAATGATTCCCATGTTGTTCTTCCAGGGGAAACCCTGCAGGATATCGCCCAGGAAGAAGGGATAAGACTGGAGAGCCTGCGGGAACTGAACTGGCTGAAGGAAGATCAACACCCGGCAGCGGGAGAGCGATTGAGTCTTAAAACGAAGTCATCTTCCATGCCCAAACTCGCCGTCAGGGAAAGTTATTCACTTACTCCTGTTATCAAAAGCCCCGGGGGCAATTAAACCCGGAACCTATATTATGGCAGTCATTAAAGTACATGATAAATCATTTGAAACTTACCTGGATGAAGCAACGATCCTGCAACGTATCCGTGAAATGGCTGCTTCGATCAGCAAGGATTACAAGGGGAAGCGACCACTGTTTATCGCCATCCTGAACGGGTCATTTATGTTTGCATCCGATCTCTTTAAACACCTGGAAATAGAAGCAGAATTATGTTTTATCAAACTGGCTTCTTACAAAGGCATGAAATCTTCCGGCAATGTTGTGACATCGATCGGCCTGGAAGATGATCTTTTTGATAGGGAGGTGATCATTGTGGAGGATATCGTTGATACGGGTAAGACCCTGCATAATTTCCTGCCGAAGTTGCTGCACCAGCAACCTAAATCGCTTAAGATAGCATCCCTGCTACATAAGTCAGAAGCAACGGCCTACCCGCTTTCACTGGATTACGTCGGGTTTGATATCCCTGATAAATTCGTGGTGGGTTATGGTCTTGATTACGACGGGCTTGGTCGTAACCTGAAAGAGATTTACCAACTGGTATAATTTCTCCGTCGCTGTCCTCTTTTTTTTGTATTTTATCATGCCAAAATATCCACTTGAAGGCCGTTTGCCATATTATCGCTTATATCCTGTTCCATTTGCCCGTTTTTGCCCAGCAATATTATGTGCGGGGTGAAGTAAAGGACGAATCAGGCAATATTTTGCAAAATGTGGTTATCAAACAGCACAAAACGGGATATATCTTCCGGACCGGCTCTTCCGGCACTTTCGGCATAGTAGCTTACCAGCAGATCGACACCTTTAGCTTTTCCATGGAGGGGTACAGGACCGAAAACGTACTTGTGGACGCCGAGAAGTATGTGAGTGTGAAACTTAAACTTCTGCCGGCTTCTGCCAGCAATTCCAGGAGGGATAAATTATCTTCCTTTACGAAAAACCTGGAGAGGGATGAACAAAAGGCCTGGTTCACCGGTGATGAGACCTATGCGAGTATCCTGGAGAATCATTTTGTGAATGCAAAGAAATTTCCGAGTACCGGTATGTCGTTGAATGTAGACAGGGCTTCCTACAGCAATATTCGCCGGTTTATCACACTAAATTCCCTCGTACCCCCGGATGCGGTGCGGATCGAGGAAATGTTGAATTATTTTAACCTCGACTACCACGAACCGGAAGGGAACGATCTTTTTAATATCCGGACAACCCTGAGTACCTGTCCATGGAATTCCGATAACCAGCTTTTCTATATTAACCTTTCCTCCAAAAAATTGGATCTTGATACCTTACCACCAAGCCACCTGGTTTTCCTGATCGATGTATCCGGCTCGATGGATATGCCGAACCGCCTTCCACTTTTGCAATCCGCTTTCCGGTTACTGGTGAACAATCTCCGGGATAAGGATTCCGTAGCGATCGTTGTGTATGGTGGTGTGACGGGTGTGATGCTGAATACTACCAGCGGTGGAGAAAAGGAAAAGATCCTGAAAGTGATCGATGAACTTACACCCGGCGGAAGCACCCCGGGTGAGTCGGGTATAAAACTGGCTTACAGTGTAGCGAGAAATCATTATATCAAAGACGGGAATAACCGGGTTATACTCGCTACGGACGGAGATTTTAATGTTGGACTGAAAACAGAGGCGGAACTGGATGAGATGATATCTGCGCAACGGGAGTCGGGGATCTACCTTACCTGCTTAGGCGTGGGGATGGGAAATTATAAGGATTCCAAGATCCAGACACTGGCAAAAAAAGGCAATGGGAATTTTGCTTACCTCGATAATTTTAAAGAAGCGGAAAAGGTCCTGCTGAAGGAATTCACCCAAACGCTGTATGCTGTCGCGGATAATGTGTACATGAATGTAGACTTCAATTCAGAATACGTAAAGGAGTATCGCCTGATCGGGTTTGATAATAAGGTAGGTGCCCTTAGAGATTCTTTATCCATTATCGAAGGAGGAGAAATAGGATCTGGTCATTCGATGCTGGCGCTTTTTGAGATCGTGCCGACAGAGATCAATAAAGGTGCTATTAAAGATGATTTTACCATCGGGAAACTGGCTGACATTAAATTACAATACCAATACCCGAACACGGACAAGAAACTGTACGCGGACCATGCCTGTAAGTTCACGTTCACTCCTTTTACGGACCTGGATAAGCAGTATCATTTTTCCGCAGCGGTAGCGATGTTTGGGTCCCTGCTGCGCACTTCTCCCTTTATCAGGAATATTGGCTGGAACGAGATCATTACACTCGCACAAGCTTCGGTGGGGAAGGATGATCTCTTACAGAAGGAGTTTATCGTCCTGGTACAACAGGCAAAGACCCTTTATTCAAAAGTAAAAAAGAAGAAAGGTGGCGGAACGGATTGGTAGGGTTAAGAAAACATCTCTTTTATCTTATCAAAGAAATTCTTCTCATTCTTATCGGGATGCGGTTTGAAATTGGAAGAATGACTGAGTTTTTCCAGCATGGCTTTTTCTTCAGCGCTTACGTGCTGGGGTGTCCATACGTTTACCTGGATCAGCTGGTCGCCTTTCTCATAAGAATTGACCGCGGGAAAACCTTTCCCTTTCAACCGGAATATCTTTCCGCTCTGTGTGCCGGCAGGTATCTTGATCTTTGCCCGGCCATCAATGGTGGGCACTTCCAGCTGGGTGCCGAAAACCGCGTCGGTAAAAGGCAGGTGGAGTTCATAGGCCACATTCAGGCCTTCGCGGTGTAATTCTTTATGGGCTTCTTCTTCGATCAGGATAACGAGATCACCTGCCTGTCCGCCTCTTTCCCCTGCATTTCCTTTGCCGCTGATACTTAATTGCATTCCTTCCTGAACACCTGCCGGGATATCAATACTTACGGTTTCTTCGCCATATACCCTTCCTTCGCCTTTACAGTTCGGGCATTTAGCCGTGATGGTAGTTCCTTCGCCATTACAGGCCGGGCAGGTAGTCACGGTCTGCATTTGCCCAAGAAAAGTATTTTGTACCCTTCTCACCTGGCCATTACCGTTACAGGTCGTGCAGGTCTGTACACTGCCTTTATCTTTGGCACCGCTGCCGGCGCAGGTAGCGCAGGCAACATGTTTCTTTACTTTAATATTCTTGGTAACTCCTTTCGCGATCTCTTCATAGGTCAGTTTTAATTTTACCCGCAGGTTGCTTCCTCTTACACCACGGCTTCGTTGCTGGCCACCGCGGCTTCGTTGCCCGCCCCCAAAAAAACTTCCAAAAAGATCATCGCCGAAAATATCGCCAAACTGGCTGAAGATATCTTCCATGTTCATACCGCCACCACCACCATGACCACCACGGCCGTGACCGCTTACACCTGCATGCCCATAACGATCATATTGGGCCTTCTTATCAGCATCGCTTAATATTTCGTATGCTTCGGCAGCTTCCTTGAATTTCTCTTCGGCTGTTTTATCTCCGGGGTTACGGTCGGGGTGAAACTGCATCGCCACTTTGCGATAAGCTTTCTTGATCTCATCCGCGGAAGCCGTTTTTGTGACACCCAGTATTTCGTAGTAGTCTCTTTTACTCATAAATATGAAGATTTGAAGATTTGAAAATTGGAGGATTTGAAAAAGCTGAAAAACTCGGGAGTTCTATATTTTCAAATCCTCAAATCTTCAAATCATTTCCCGACCACTACTTTTGCGTGACGGATAAGCTTATCATTCAGGTAATAACCTTTCATTATTTCATCTACAATTTTACCCTTCAATTCTTCAGGGGCAGGGATCTCTGTAACCGCCTCATGAAGATCCGGGTTGAATTCCTGGTGCAGCGTTTCCATGGCTTTTACCCCCCGGGCCTGTAAACTGCCGCGTAATTTATTAAAAACAAGCATGACACCTTCTTTGATCAATTCCACATCATCGCTTGTCTCCAGTTGTTTTTGAGCGCGGTCACAGTCATCCAGCACATTCAGCATATCAGTGATCACATCCCGGCCCGCTGTCTGGATCATCTCTATTCTTTCTTTGGCACTGCGGCGTTTGAAGTTTTCCATCTCGGCCACTTTCCGAAGATATTTGTCCTTTGCTTCCTCCAGTTCCGTCCTTAGCTTTTCGAGCTCTGATTCCTCGCTGAGGGGTTCATTGAGGTGGGTGGTACCGCTCTGGTTCTCATCCGTATTAATATCCGTTAAGGGGCTGTTTTCGTCGGGTTCTTTCATATCTTTTTTTGCCATTTTTTTTAAAATTGACTGCAAAGGTAAGCTTGTCAAGAATATTGCCAACAGCCGATTTCAGGACAAACTGACCTTTAAACGGTGGTCAGCAGGTAAAGCTGTGACAGGAACTGCCCGGGGCTGTCAGAATACCTTAAAACTCAGCCCTCACAGTACCTGTCCTGCAGTCCTGCTTCTGCTTTTCTTCCTGTACCTTGCAGCCCCTTATGCTTAAAGTTTACCTGAAAAGAAAGATATCTCCCCGTGTCGTGAACGGCCATCCCTGGATATTCAATAACGAAGTGGAAAAAATAGAGGGTGAAGCCAACGGGGGAGAGGTCACCGAAGTGTTTACCTATGATAAAAAGTTTGTAGGTAAAGGCTATATCAATCCTAAATCCCAGATATTGGTCCGGTTACTGACAAGGAAAAAAGGCGAGGAGATCAATGACGAGTTCTTTCACTTTCAAATAGCCCGGTGCTGGGAGTACAGGAAAAAACTCGGTTATAGCGAGAATTGCCGGTTGGTCTTTGGCGAAGCGGATTCGCTGCCCCAGCTGATTATTGATAAATTCAATGATCATTTTGTTATCCAGACACTGGCTCTCGGAATTGACGTATGGAAGCAGGCTATTGTAAAAGCCCTTGAAAAAATATTTCAACCTAAAGGTATCTATGAACGCAATGATGTACCTGTAAGAGAACTGGAAGGGCTTCCCCAGCAAAAAGGATTTTTATCAGCTCCTTTCGATACAAAGATCATCATTAAGGAAAATGGCCTGCAATTCTATGTTGATATTGAGAATGGACAGAAGACAGGCTATTTCCTGGATCAACAGGATAACAGGAAGACCATCCGGCATATTGTAAAAGGAGCAGAAGTACTGGGAGCTTTTACCTATACAGGTACTTTTGAAATTCATGCAGCCAGTTATGGAGCGAAATCCGTGCTGGGACTTGATATATCCGCCAATGCGGTCGAACAGGCGAATAATAACGCAGTCCTGAACGGGTTGCAGGATACCTGCCGTTTTGAAACAGCCAATGCTTTTGATGCTTTAAAAC
>JANMKG010000248.1:0-17065 GCA_031371915.1 Chitinophagaceae bacterium
GCAGCCGGTACCGCAGATGCCCCTGCCGGAATAGCTTCCGGGCTTTTTTATGAATGGGATGAAAAGAAACAGCAGGCGGATATGGCAGCAGCTATTCCAGTTGCAGCAGGCACCAAAATCGAAAACCCGATCATACAAGTGGTAGACCTACCGGCTTCCAAAGCGATCTTTGTTAATTATTACGGCGACTATAAAAATGAACCGGAAGCTTATGCCAGTATCCGGAAATACCTTTTAGAAAATAAATTGCAGCAAAGACCTCCTGCGATAGAACAATATATAGTTGGCCCGGCGATGGAAAAAGATACCGCCAGGTGGCTGACCAAAATTGTTTTCCTGGTAGAATAGTGTAATTCGCCTTTTATCCAGGAATGTCTCAAAACGAAAGATATAGGAACAACCACAGATAACACGGAGTAAATCATTCACAGACTACACAGTGCTATCTGTGCTGTAATCTGTGATATCTGTGGTAAAAAATCAAAGTGACCCGGCCATCTATCCAGACTTTTTTGCTGCCCGTTTTATTATCGGTAAGTTTAGTATTCCAAAACCAACTGCAATGAGAAAATCGTTTTTGCTCTGCCTTACGATCCTGCTTTACCTGTCTGCAATGGCACAGAAAGTTTCCCTTGACCAGTTCAAAAATTTGAAACCCCGTAATATCGGTCCCTCGGGTATGAGCGGTCGCATCGTAGCGATCGATGCCGTACATAAGAACCCGGCCATTATATACCTGGGCGCTGCTTCCGGTGGTGTTTGGAAAACAGAGAACGGTGGTGCTGACTGGAAGCCTATGTTTGATGATCAGCCCATCCAGAACATCGGGGCATTGACGATCCAGCAATCCAATCCTTCGGTAGTGTGGGCAGGGACGGGCGAAGGCAATCCCCGTAATTCGCTGAATCTTGGTGAGGGCATTTACAAAAGTCTCGATGCAGGGAAGACCTGGAAAAGAATGGGATTGGAAAAAACCAGGAATATTTACCGGGTCATTATTGATCCGGACAATCCCAATACCGTGTATGTGGCGGCCATTGGCAATCCTTATACGCCGCACCCTGAGAGAGGTGTTTATAAAACAACTGATGGGGGTGATACCTGGAACCGGATCCTTTACACCAATGACACGACGGGTTGCGCAGAACTTGTGATGGATCCTTCCAACCCCAATAAACTGATCGCATCGATGTGGCAGCATTACCGTTTGCCCTGGCGAATGAAAAGTGGCGGACCGGGCAGCGGCATGTATATCACGATCGATGGAGGAAAGAACTGGAAAAAATTGAGCAAGGAAGACGGGTTGCCCGAGGGTTCTATCGGCCGTATCGGTATTGCTTTCGCCCGCAGCATGCCCTCAAGGGTGTATGCAAAAATAGAAGCTGCCAAAAATGGCTTGTACAGGAGTGATGATGGTGGCTTTAAATGGCAGTTGATCAACAGTAATCCAGCCGATGTGACCGACCGGCCTTTTTATTTCCAGGAAATTTATGTGGATCCCCGGAATGAGAACCGCATTTATGATATCCATTCTACCGTCACCTTTAGCGAGGACGGGGGAAAAACTTTCAACACCATGCTCCCCTATTCCGGTATTCACCCTGACCACCATGCATGGTGGATCAATCCTGAAGATCCTGACCTCATCATCGAAGGAAATGACGGCGGTATCGGTCTTTCAAGAGACAGGGGCAAGACATGGGTCTTTGATGAAAAGATACCGGCCGGCCAGTTCTACCATATTAATGTAGACAACGAAATACCTTATAATGTAATGGGTGGTATGCAGGATAACGGTAGTTGGCTGGGCCCCGCTTATACATGGACCAATGGTGGCATTCGTAATTATTACTGGAGCAATATCGGTGGTGGTGACGGTTTTGATGCCATGCCTGATGCTACGGAAGATGGATGGGTCTATAGTATGAGCCAGGGCGGTTCCGTTGGACGATTCAATTACAAAACAGGTGAACGGTGGAATATCCGTCCTCCTTACCTGGCGCTGGATGAAAAGAACGCTTATCGGTTTAACTGGAATGCGGCCATTGCACAGGATCCATTTGACAAGAATATTATTTATTATGGAAGCCAGCATGTACATAAAAGCAATAACAAGGGAGCGAGCTGGCAAACTATTTCCCCGGACCTGACGACGAATGATTCAGCGAAGATCGACCAGAGTTCTACCGGTGGATTAACACTTGATATCACGGGTGCCGAAAACCATTGCACGATAATAGCCATTGAACCTTCCAGCAAACAAAATGGTTTGATCTGGGTGGGAACGGATGATGGTAACCTGCAATTGACAACGGATGGCGGGAAGACCTGGACCAATTTCCGCGGTAAGATCCCGGGTATGCCCGTCGGCTGCTGGATACCACAGATCAGGGCATCAAGGTATAGTGCGGGTGAAGCTTTCGTGATCGCCAATGATTATCGCCGCGGTGATTTCAAACCTTATATTTTCCGCACCACTGATTTTGGAAAAACATGGACAAGACTGGTGGATGAAAAGAAAGTGACTGGTTATACATTGTGTATGATTCAAGATCCTGTGGAACCGAATTTAATTTTTGTTGGCACTGAACAGGGGCTCTGGGTAAGTTTTGACAACGGGAATAATTTCCAACAATGGAAAAATGGTTACCCTTCTGTATCAACCTTTGATCTTGCAATACAGGAACGGGAAGCCGACCTGGCTATCGCTACTTTCGGAAGAGCCCTCTGGATAATGGATGATATACGCCCTTTGCGTAAAGTAGCCGGAGGAAATGGTACGCTCTCCAAAAAATTGACGGTGTTTCCTGCACCTGATGCTTACCAGGCACAATACAGGGCAGCACCCGGTTATGAATGGAGTGTGATGGGTCTTTGGGATGCAGCCAACCGCAGCCGTGGTGCCGCCATTTCTTATTTCCTGAACAACGTTCCCGATACTGCAAAAAAATCAAAATCAGATAGTTTGTGGGTAAGAATCTACAATGACCGGAATGAAAATATCAGGAACCTGAAATGGAAAGTGGATACAGGTTTCAACCGGCAGTACTGGGGCATGGACGAAAAAGGGTTCCGGCAGCCCGGTACTCCCAAACCTAAACCAGGTGCCCCGGAGCCCACCAGTTTCCAGGTACTACCCGGCACCTATAAAGTGGTGCTCTCCCTGAATAAAGAATCAGACTCTACGTATATCAGGATCAATGATGACCCGAGAATGGGCAATCGAAATGATATAAAGCTGGGACAGCGTAAAATGTATGAACGTCTCCAGAAAAGCGGTAACAAGTTAACGGAAGGAATGGACCGACTGACGGAAGCGGAAGATGTATGTACCAAGATCATGGCGCAACTAAAAGACCTTGAAGGAAAAGATGCCGATTCTCTCCGCAAAACAACTAAAGTAATGCAGGACAGCATAAAAGCGATCCGCGAATTTATCAGTGGAAAGACATCTGACAAACAAGGCATCAACCGTGATCCTGGTGCAACGGTGATAAGAAGTTACCAGCTTGCAGCACAATATATCGGTTCAAAGAATGTGATGCCCGGAGAACAGGAAGAGGCACTGGTTATAAATGCAGAATCCATGATCGGGCTGGCTGTACAAAAGATCAATGATTTTTTTGCGACTAAATGGGCCGGGTACCGCCAGCAGGTGGAAGGAACCAGGCTGAATTTATTTAAAGATTATAAACCGATTGATTAATATCACGCAGAGGCCGCTGAGGCCGCTGAGGATAAATATTTTCTCCGCGTGCCCTGCGCACCCTGCGTGAAATCATTTTCCCTTTTTTATTAATTTACTCTTCCAAAATCTTTGCTATGATAAAAATGAATGCAGGTATCTGGATCGGTATCATCGGCGGTGTTATTGGTTTAATAGCCGGGATCACAGCCGTTGTCGCTACAGCCGGTTCCATGGGGATCTATATGGGAGCAGCCATGCTCCTGCTTTTTGGAGGCATGTTCTATTTATTCTACCGGCTTTTTTTTAAACCCCTGATCAATGCAGGCCGTTTACAAAAAACAGGTGTCCCGGGTAAGGCAAGGATATTGGAAGTAAAAGATACCGGTGTTACCATCAATAATAGCCCGCAGGTAAAACTTATACTGGAAGTAAAAAATAGTTTTGGGCAGAAATATAACACACAATGCAGGGTGCTCGTATCCAGGATCAATCCCGGGGCTTATATGCCCGGGATGGAAGTGCCTGTTAAGATCGATCCGAAAAATGAAATGAATGTAGTACTTGACTTCAGCGGGAATGCTACTACCTCTTCCGCTGCCTCTTTTTCGCAGCCCAATGAAGCCGGGTTGAAAGCTGAACTCGAACAACTGCAAAATGACAATGCGGCGATCAGTATCTCCGGCCGGCCGGCAAGGGCCATCATTAAGAAATATACCTGGCTCGGGGTAAATGTAAATGGCAACAATCCCTATGTAGAGTTAGAAATGGAAGTATTACCCGATAGCCAGCCTTCCTTTAGTGGCAAGGCCAAAGGAGTGATCGCGGAAGCATCTGTACCAAAATACCAACCGGGCCAGGAGATCTTTGTAAAATACGATCTGTATGATAACTCAAAACTCTGTATCGACCATTCCTGAAATATTTTCACATTTTACATATTAATCATACCCTTTCTATTGATTTTGTGTGGTTCATCAATTTTTAGCGTATCCAATCAATTGTTTGGCACGTCTTTGGCAAATACTTGTTGGAATAAAATCAATAAGTATGAAAAAGATATTTGTAGGCGTAGCCTTTGTTTTCGCTGCATTAGTTTATAACAAGGAGGCTTTTGCACAGGTACGTCTCAACGTTAATCTCAATATTGGATCCCAACCGGATTGGGGACCTGTGGGCTACGATCACGTGGATTATTATTATCTTCCGGATATTCAAAGCTATTATTATGTCCCTACCCGCCAGTTCATTTATTTATCCGGCGGCAATTGGGTATTCTCTAACGGGTTACCACCTGCATACAGGAGCTATGATCTTTATTCCGGGTATAAAGTTGTAGTGAACCAGCCAAAAGCTTACCTGTATTATCCTACGCATAGAACACAGTATGAACGGTATCGTGGTTACCGTGGCCAGACGGTGATTATCAATAGCCGGGAGCCTAAATACAAAAGGAACGGTCACGATAATGGTAATCACTATGGCAACGGGAATGGAAAAGGGAATGGACGTGGAAATGGGAACGGACATGGAAATGGAAGACATTAATGACTATCAATAGTTTACTAAAAACCGACCCGCTAAAACCGGGTCGGTTTTTTTATGCCCGTAAGAGAATGAATAGCCCTAATCTCATCTCATTCAATTCCATTATTTTTGCCGCAAGGGGTTAGGGATAAACCATCAGACCTGCTTTTAAGTTAACAATTGACTGATGAAACTGTCGCATCTTTCTGAAACACTGATCGGCTCTGAGATCGTAAAACTGGGTGGCGAGATAAGAGAAAAGATCCGCCAGGGAGAACGTATTTACAATTTCACCGTCGGGGATTTTGATCCTTCCATTTTTCCCATTCCAAAAGAACTGGAAGACGCGATCGTAGAAGCTTACCGTAAACATTTTACCAATTACCCTGCTGCAGAGGGGAACCTCGATCTCAGGGAAGCGCTTCATTCTTTTATCAAAGACGAAGAAGGACTGGATTATGGGACGGGTGAGATATTGGTAGCATCCGGTGGACGCCCCCTGATCTATGCTGTCTTTAGGGCCGTGTGCGATAAAGGCGATAAGATACTCTACGCGGTGCCTTCCTGGAATAATAATCATTACACTCATTTTGTCGGCGGTGAACACATCGTTATTGAAGCAACGGCCGCCAACAATTTTATGCCGGTAGCGGATGATATCCGCCCCTATATAAAAGAGGCTACACTCATCTCCCTCTGCTCGCCCCAAAACCCAACGGGTACTACTTTTAAAAAGAATGAGCTGGAAGCCATCTGTGACCTGGTGATCGAAGAAAATAAAAGGCGGGGGGAAGGGGAAAAGAAACTGTATGTGATGTACGACCAGATGTACTGGCACCTGACCTATGGCGATATCCAGCATTATAATCCTGTTTCTTTACGACCAGCGATGAGAGAATACACCATCTTTATCGATGCCATCAGTAAAGTGTTTGCTGCTACCGGTGTAAGAGTGGGCTGGGGCATGGGCCCTGCTGTTGTTATCAATAAAATGAAAGCCATCCTGACCCATATAGGCGCCTGGGCCCCGATGGCAGAACAGAAAGCGGTCGCGTATTACCTGGGTAACAGGGAAGGAATAAAAAAATATTTAGCACATTTCAAATCTGAAATAGGAGAAAGACTGCGTCGTATCTACAATGGTTTTACACAATTAAAGAGCGAAGGTTTGCCCGTAGACGCTATTGCACCTGAAGCTGCTATTTACCTTACCATTAAAATTGATCTTACAGGAAAAACAACAGCGGATGGAAAGATATTGTCCAACCAGGGTGAGGTGACAGCCTATGTATTGAATAATGCAGGACTGGCTGTTGTTCCTTTCTATGCTTTTGGCGCGGACAGGAGTTCTGCCTGGTACCGGCTTAGCGTAGGAACCTGCAAAAAAGAAGAGATCGATGAGATGATCGGGAAATTGAGAGAGGCGCTAAAAAAATTATCCTGATAATTTATCAAAAGAGGCTGTCCCAAAAGGTTGTCAGCCTGAGTTTATCGAAGGCTATCAATTTGATAGTCCCTATTTCGTCCCGCCCGAGGCGGGATCAACATGACAATCAAATTGATTTTTGAAACAACCTCTTAATTTTAGTTCTTATTGATAAGAAACCGGAAGGGTCTTAACCGGGTGAAACGGGTTTCTTTTAATATTCTTTTAGCGTTAGAAGTAATCCGGTTGCGATTTACGAGTTCGTTAGCGATACAAAATTGAAGTGGAGTTACGGAAGTCAGTAGCATTTCGTTTATCCGTTCCAACTCCTGCGCAAGGGCCCGGTCATCTACGGAACCATGTTTAAACAATACCAACAGGTTTCGGTTGGAGTTCGTCATGATCTGCAGGTTTAGTAGCCGCTCATTCCTTTATGGCTGGGACAGCCACAATTCTTGCCTCCTTTTCCGCTGCCGGAATAATAATTCTTATTACAGGCTGCCAGGAACACAATCACTAATAATGCCAGGGCTATTTTGCTGATAGTCTTCATAATTTGAAAGTTCTAAATTAAAACTATTTTACAAACAAATTAGTATACTGTTCAGCCAAAACGGGCAAAAAATTAACATGAATCAGCCTTTCCGCGAAAAAAACAGCGAAAAACCCCGCATTTTGGTAGTTCCCCTGGATTGGGGGCTGGGTCATGCTACCCGCTGTATTCCCATTATCCGGGAATTGCTGGCGCAGGGTGCTGATACCTGGCTGGCCGGTGAAGGCGGGCAGGAAGAATTATTGAAAACAGAATTCCCGCAGCTACCTTTTCTTTCACTCCCCGGTTACAGGATCAGCTATGCTAAAACCAAAAGTGGTCTCCCCTGGAAGATGCTGCAACAGGCACCTCAACTGCGGAAAGCAATCCGATATGAACACGAGTGGCTGAAAAAAATGGTTACCGAACATGGGTTCGATGGGGTGATAAGCGATAACCGCTATGGTCTATATCATGCAGGTATTCCTTCCATTTTTATCACTCACCAGTTAGTGATCCAAACCCCGCTGGGAAAATGGGCGGAGAAACTGTTACAAAAAAGGAATTACCGCTATATAAATAAATTCACGGAATGCTGGGTGCCTGATTCGGAAGGAGAAGATAACCTGGCGGCGGCTTTATCTCACCCGGCAAAAAAACCGGCCATCCCCCTCCGGTATACTGGCCTCCTTTCAAGATTTGAAAAACAGGAAGTGCAGGAAAAAAAAGATCATTTAGTCGTGATTCTCTCCGGGCCCGAACCACAAAGAACCATCCTTGAAGAAAAGATCATCCGGGATATCAGTATTTACAAGGGGAGCGCAACCATCGTAAGAGGATTACCCGGCACCGCATCCCTGGTCCCGTCCACTAATATGATCAGGGTTTATAATCACCTTCCTGCAAAAGAATTAAATACAATTATGCTGGAAGCAAAGTATGTCATCAGTCGTAGTGGTTACAGTACGGTAATGGATATTGTGAGTCTTCAAAAGAAAAGTATTTTAATTCCCACACCGGGACAAACGGAACAGGAATACCTGGGGCGTTCTTTAATGAAGAAAAAAATAGCGCTTTGTATTGGCCAGGAAGATTTCTCTTTACCCAGTGCACTTGAGACTGCAGCAGGTTTTTTGTATACGCTCCCTGTTACCGCGAAAAATACCCTGCTAAAAAAAGTAATCAGCGATCTTCTTGCTCATTCATCTAAACCTGCTTTGGGATAATCAAAGAACCAGAATTCTTTTTTGGCATCGGTAAAATCTTTCCATTTTTCACAATTCGCTTTGATGGCAAAAATACCACTGGTAGGAATATTATCGATCCGTGTAGTGGTGAGCAGGTTGGCAAAATCAGTGATCCCGGGATTATGCGAAAAAACCGCTATCGTGTCCGATTTCTTATCTGCAGTAGTGATCACATCATAAAAAACGGCGGGGCCGGCTCCATATAGTTCATCACGAAAAATAATATCCCCTTTATTTTTTTTATAGGCTTCCGCAAAAATACAGGCAGTCTTGCGGGCTCTTTTGGCCGGGCTGGCAATAAAGGCATCAATCTTTACCTTCTTATCTAACAGGCGATGAGCCATTGCGGGAGCATCCCTTTTCCCTCTTTCATTCAAGGGCCGGTCAAAATCATCGAGGGAAGCATCGGCCCAATCGCTTTTAGCATGCCGGACCAGTACAACTATTTTCATAACGATAAAGTTTGTTGTAAAATAAGGAATTTCCTGCTGCGGGCTATGGGCTCTCGGCTGTTGGCTCTTGGCTATGGGCTATCGGCTCTTGGCTGTTGGCTTACTAATACCCTCTCACATTCTTGCCTTCCATATAATTCATGAAAGCTTTATTGACCACCTTATTACCACCGGGGGTAGGATAGTTACCGGTAAAATACCAATCGCCTAAATTATTAGGACAGGCTTTGTGCAGGTCTTCAATACGCTGGAAGATAACATCGACGGGGATGCCAAGACCCGGGGGTGTAACCAGTTGCGCTATTTTCGAAGAGATCTCTTCGGTGCTGAATTGTTTATAGAGTTGCTTAACCACATTCTCGGTATGCAGTTGGTTGTTTCGTTGCAGGTCCTTGCATTTCTCCAGTAATTCTTTAAGGCAATTCTCTTTGCCCTTTTCTTTCATTAACTCAACGGCGGCATTGAACGCGATGAAGTCACCCATCTTACTCATATCGATCCCGTAACAATCGGGGTAGCGGATCTGCGGGGAAGAAGAAACAACAATGATACGTTTGGGTTTTAGGCGTCCCAGCATCCGGATGATACTTTCTTTCAGGGTTGTTCCCCGCACAATGGAATCATCAATGACCACCAGGGTATCCTGGCCGGGGCGCACCGTACCGTAGGTAATATCGTAGACGTGCTGCACCATTTCATTCCGGCCGCTGTCTTCCGAAATAAAGGTCCGCATCTTTACATCCTTGATAGCGATCTTCTCGATCCTTATCCGGCGATTGATCATTTCACCCAGCTTATCAGCGTCATAGTTATTACCCCAACTGAGTATCTTTTCGATCTTGACCTTATTCAGGTAGGCTTCCATGCCTTTCTGCATGCCAAGGAAGGCTGTTTCGGCGGTATTGGGGATAAAAGAAAATATCGTGTTCTTCAGGTCATGGTCGATAGCATTCAATACCGGCTCACTGAGATTATAACCCAATGCCTTCCTTTCCTTGTATATCTTCTCATCACTACCTCTTGAAAAATAGATACGCTCGAAACTGCAGGCTTTTCTTTCTTTCGGTTCAAGTACCTGTGCTATTTCGATCTCTCCTTTTTCATTCACGATCAACGCCTGCCCGGGCAACAACTCCTGTACTTCGTTCTCACCAACATTAAAAGTTGTCCGGATAGCGGCTCTTTCTGATGCAGCCACCACTACTTCTTCATTGATATAATAATAAGAAGGACGTATGCCATGCGCGTCGCGGAATACAAAACCGATCCCGTTACCCGTAACGCCTGCTACATGATAACCGCCGTCCAGTAGGGGCAATGTTTTCTTCAATATCTTTTTAATATCCATGTGGCCAGGGGATGCTTCATCTTCTTTACAAAGAAATGTATGCATCAGCTCGATCATAGCGGCCAGGTCGCTGAAGCGAACGGTATCATGGGGCTCCTTACCGATCAGGGTAAATAATTCATCCGAATTGACAATATTAAAATTGCCAGCCAGGGCGAGATTCCTGGCCGGGATCGTATCCCTGTTGATAAAAGGGTGGCAGTATTCCAGTTTGTTCTTTCCCTGGGTGCCATAGCGCAGGTGACCCAATAATATTTCTCCTAAAAATCTTACATGTCCCTTCATTAAACCAGGGTGGTTCCTGATATCGGGGTGGTATTGTTCGAGTTCCTCGATCTCCTTGCCGATCTGCTGAAAAATATCGGAAATGGCCTGGGGTGCATTACTCCGGATACGATGGAGAAAGGGATAACCGGATTCTACGTTCAGTTTCACAGCGGCCACTCCGGCACCGTCCTGCCCGCGGTTATGTTGTTTTTCCATCAGCAGGTACAGCTTATTAAGCCCCCACAACACAGTACCATATTGTTGCTGGTAATAAGAGAAGGGTTTCCGCAGACGGATGAATGCCAATCCGCATTCATGTTTTATTGCATCGCTCATGGAAGGCGCAAAGGTAAGAGATAAAGCTTAGACTTATTATTTCGATGTATTGGCAGTTTTCCACCAGTGCTATGATGACAGGGAGCGTATACACCTGCCCGGGTGTGGCATAAATTTGCATTAAAAGAAAGCCGCTACTGTGGTAACGGCTTTCCCTCAATCTTATCAACTAAATTTTAAAATGCTTTCGTATCAGTTACATATTTCTGCAACTGGGGGCATTGGTTGCTGGTAGCTGGGTCCACCATGATGTAATAAGTGGGCATCCTTCCTTTCAACCATTTGTCAAGTGTTTTGCTTTTCTTTTCTTCGAGTGCAAACTGGGATATTTTGCTATAATCATCGTGAAGGTTCATACGGTGAGGCTCGGAACGTGATTTCAGGTATACGATCCGGACGCCTTTCTTACCCTGTTCATCCTGGAACGGGGTGGGTTGCGAGAATTCACCCACTTTCATTTTGCTGAGCATGCCGACCATATCTTTATCCAGCGCATCAATTGTTACATAAGGAGAGCCATCCCTGTTAGTAATAAAAGGGCCCGCAAATTTTGCTGTCTCATCTTCGCTGTATTTTAAGGCCGCGGCATTAAAAACAATCGTTCCGGCAACGAGTTTGGAACGCACTGTATCCAGTTTGATCTTCGCCTGGTTGATCTCTGCATCTGTAACCGGAGGTATCCTTAATATATGACGGACAATGGCATCATCACCATTACGCTGTACCATTTGAATGAGATGGTATCCAAATTTGGATTTGACCGGGAAAGATATCTCTCCTTCCTTTAACCGGAACGCAGTGGACATAAAGATGGGATCCCATGTCTTTTCATTGCGGTTGATCTGGTACTGGCCGCCGCGATCTTTACTACCGGGATCTTCCGAAACCTGCTTGGCCAGTTTATCAAACGTGGTCACTTTTGATTCGACCTGCTTTTTATAATTATTCATCTCCCCGACAATATATTGTTCCAGTTCCCTGGATGCTTTGGGGAAAACAATGATCTGCCCTATCTCCAGTTCTGATTCATAAAAAGGCAAACTGTCTTTTGGGATACGTTCAAAAAATGATTTTACTTCGGTAGGAGTGATCCTTACATTGTCAACAATTTTCCGCTGCATGGCAGCTGCCAGTTTTTGTTCTTTCACCGATTCGCGGGCATCATCCTTGATCTGGTAGATCGTTTTTCCAGCCACTTCTTCGAGTGCGTCCTGGCTACCAAACTGGTTGATATAATATCTTACTTTCTGATCGAGTTCGGCTTCTACTTCTTCATCCGTAACAGGTAAGGAATCTTTTTCAGCCTGCAGCATAAGCACTTTGGAAATAAGCGCCTGTTCCAGCATTAAACATTCAGCATTCTCAGGTACAGTGCCTCCCTGCCGAACGATATCCGCAATAGAGTTTTTAATATCAGACTGAAGGATGATACGGTCGCCCACAATACCGGCTATTTTATCCGCCACCACTTTTTTTGCCTGCGACTGGGCTATTGACGTAAAGGTCAACAGTAAAAAACAAGCCGTCAGGATCCTTTTGGTATAACACATAAATTCAAAAATACTTTGTTGATCAGCCTTAATGCGAACGGGAAATCTATTTAACAAAAATTTCTCGCTGGTTCCTGGTTGCTGGGTATTGGTTACTGGTTACTAGGTACTTGTTACTGGTTAATCTACAGATTGAAGTTTCCTCCTATCCTTTAAAGCCATTTATGCTTTGAGTTACCAGCAACCAGCGCCCAATAACCAGTATCAAGCAACTAGAGCGTTCTCTTAACTTCCTCTATCTCATACGCTTCCACTACATCGCCTACTTTATAATCACTGAAGTTCTTGATCGTAAGACCACATTCCATACCCGATAAAACCTCTTTCACATCGTCCTTAAATCGTTTTAAGGAAGCCAGTTCTGCACTGACACCTTCGCCTGTTGGATACGTAACGATACCATCCCGTATCAGGCGGATCTTCGAATCTTTTTTGATCTTACCATCCCGCACAAAACATCCTGCTACCGTAGCTTTATCAAATTTGAATACATCCCTGATCTCTACATTCGCCACGATCCTCTCCTGCACTTTTGGCTCCAGCATACCTTCCATTGCACTCTTCACTTCTTCGATCGCGTTGTAAATAATCGAATACATTTTTATTTCGATACCTGCGTTCTCAGCCAGTTTCGATGCCTGCAGGGATGGACGCACATTAAAGGCAATAACGATCGCATCCGAAGCTTCGGCCAATACGATATCACTTTCATTGATCTGTCCCACCCCTTTGTGGATCACGCTCACTAAAATTTCCTGGGTAGAAAGTTTTTGTAAAGAATCGCTTAAGGCTTCTACGGAACCATCCACATCCCCTTTGATGATCACTTTCAATTCCTTGAAACTTCCCAGGGCCAAACGACGCCCGATCTCATCCAGTGTAATATGTTTCTTGGTGCGGATACCTTGTTCTCTCAGTATCTGTGCCCGGCGGTAGGCGATCTCTTTTGCTTCTGCTTCATCTTCGTATACTTTGAATTTCTCCCCGGCCTGTGGAGCACCATTCAATCCCAATATAACAGCCGGTGCGGATGGACCCGCGTTTTCCTCTTTCTTATTTCTTTCGTTGAACATCGCTTTCACACGCCCAAAATACTGCCCGCTCACGACAAGGTCGCCGGGATTCAATGTTCCATTCTCGACAAGCAGGGTGGCTACATAACCACGGCCTTTATCAAGCGATGCTTCAATGATCGTTCCGGTGGCTTCCCGGTCCGGGTTAGCTTTCAGATCAAGTATTTCCGCTTCAAGCAGGATCTTCTCCAATAGCTTGTCAATATTTAATCCTTTTTTGGCAGCGATCTCCTGGCTCTGGAATTTACCACCCCATTCTTCTACCAGGATATTCATTTGTGAAAGCTGCTCATATATTTTTTTCGAATTAGCGCCGTCCTTATCGATCTTGTTGATCGCAAATATCATCGGTACGCCGGCGGCCTGTGCATGGCTGATCGCTTCACGGGTCTGTGGCATCACCGCATCATCAGCTGCAATTACGATCACGGCTATGTCGGTAACTTTCGCACCCCTCGCCCGCATGGCGGTAAAGGCTTCGTGACCGGGTGTATCCAAAAAGGTGATCTGTTTGCCATTGGCCAGTTCCACCTGGTAGGCACCGATATGCTGGGTGATACCACCTGCTTCCCCTGCCACTACATTGGCACTCCGGATATAATCCAGTAATGATGTTTTACCATGGTCAACGTGACCCATGATCGTAACAATAGGCGACCGGAATTTCAGGTCTTGTTCACTATCCACGTCATCCTCTTCCTCCATCTCCATTTGTTTCTCCATATCGATGAACTCCACATCAAATCCAAACTCACTCGCCACGAGTTCGATCACTTCCGCATCGAGGCGCTGGTTAATCGACACCATGATGCCCAATCCCATACACTTGCTGATCACTTCGGCGAAACTTACATCCATTAGGTTGGCCAACTCACTTACACTGATGAATTCAGTTAACTGTAGTTTGTTATCATCTTGTTGGTTTCCCTGTGCATCGGCCATCTCCTGTCTTTTCTCACGGCGCATTTTGGCCTTCAGGCCTTTTCCACGACCACCCGCTCCGGCCAGCTTGGCCTGCGTTTCCCTTATTTTTTCCTGGATCTCTTTCGAGTCGATCAGTTTATCTTCTCTCCGGCCGGTTCCTGTACCGGGACCCCTGCCCCTGTTTGCACCAGTGCCAGGGCCCCTTCCGCGGTTAAAATTACTACCCCCAGTGGTTCCACCACCCTGTCTCCTGTCTCCGCCGCTGTCCTTATTGATGAAGACTTCCCGCTTGTTATCCTTCTTTTCGATCGGGATACGCTTTCTTTTCTTCTTTTCGTCCTTTACAGGTCTTGTATCATTATCTACGGGCAATTCAATTTTGCCAAGGATCTTAGGGCCCGTTAATTTTTCTACTTCAATATTTTCGATCACCGCGGCCTGTTCTTCGGCAACAGGTTCTTCTTTCGCTTTTACTTCCTCTTGAACAGGTTTTATTTCTTCTTCTTCTTTCTTTGTTTTTTTCGCTTTACCCTTTACCGTTTTATCTTCTTCCACAGGCTTTACTTCTTCCGCCGCGGCAGACAGGTCTTCTTTTTTTGCTTTGACGGTTTTCTTGGGTCTTGTAGAGGAATCGATCGTAGAGAGATCTATCTTCTTGAGCACCTTGGGTCCTTCTACTTCCGGGGCCTCTGCCTTTATAACTTCTTCTTCTTTTTGGGGCTCTTCCTTCGGGGCTTTGGCTTTGGCCGCCCCGATGGCTATCGGGGTTCCTTCCTCAGCTGGTTTTACCTCTACCGCTGCGGCGGACACTTCTTCTTTCTTGATGATCTTAGGCGTGGACTTCTCTTCTTTTTTGAAACTGATCTCTTCGTCCTCTTTTTTCTTCTTGGCTTCCGCCTGTGAGCCCTTGGGCAATTCAAGCTGGTCGCTCTTCATCTTCGCCGCCTTATCGCTCGAAAATTCCTGCTGGAGCGAACGGTACATTTCTTCCGTTAATTTGGAAGTAGGTTTCAGGTCGTCCTTATGGAATCCTTTCGCCAGCAGGAATTCACTAATGGTATCCTGGCCAACGTTAAATTCTTTCGCGGCTGCTAATAATCTTGGAAGTTTTAATTCTGCCATTCGTTTTTTAGTTAGTGGCTAGTGGGAAGTTGCTAGTGGGGCTGTTTCCCCACTTACCACTCGCTATTTCCCCACTTGCGTTCTTTATTCTTTATCAAATTCTTCTTTCAATACTCTCCGGACCTCAGCAATCGTTTCCTTTTCGAGATCGGTCCTTCTTTCCAGTTCTTCAGGTGTCAGGTTCAGCACGCTTCTTCCTGTATCACATCCCACTCTTTTCAATTCATCGATGATCCATGTTTCGATCTCATCGCTGAATTCTTCGAGGTCGATATCAAATTCTTCCACTTCATCTCCTTCTTTATCGCGGTAAACATCCAGTTCGTATCCTGTGAGTTCACAGGCAAGCTTGATATTTACACCGCGGCGACCGATGGCCAGGGAGACCTGGTCAGGTTTCAGGTATACATTCGCATGATGTGCCTCGTTGTCCAGTTCCATGCTGGTGATCTTGGCCGGTGTCAGCGAGCGCTGGATCAATAACTGGATATTGCTTGTCCAGTTGATGACGTCAATATTCTCATTCTTCAGTTCCCGGACGATCCCGTGAATACGGCTACCCTTCATTCCCACGCAGGCGCCTACCGGGTCGATACGGTCATCGTAAGATTCTACCGCAACTTTAGCTCTTTCCCCGGGATCCCGTACAATTTTCTTTATTACGATCAGCCCGTCAAATATTTCGGGTACTTCAATATCCAAAAACTTGGCCAAAAACTCCGGGGAAGTCCTTGACAAAATGATCACAGGGCTATTATTCTTCATGTCCACTTTCTTCACTACGGCCCTGATATTCTCGCCTTTCTTAAAATAATCCTGTGGGATCTGTTCGCTTTTGGGCAGGATCAGTTCATTACCTTCTTCATCCAATAACAAGATCTCTTTTTTCCATACCTGGTAAACCTCGGCACTGATGATCTCACCTGTCCTGTCGCCATATTTTTTCGCGAGTACATTCTTCTTCAGGTCGCTGATCCGGCTTGCCAGTGTTTGTTTGGCAGCAAGGATGGCCCGGCGGCCGAAATCAAGAAGGTCGATCTCTTCATATAATTCTTCTCCCACTTCAAAATCGGGTTCGATCTTTACGGCATCCGAATAGGCCACCTGCGCAAGTGGATCTTCGACCTGCCCGTCTTCTACGATCATCCGGCGACGGATGATCTCGAGGTCACCTTTTTCCGCGTTTACGATCACATCAAAATTGTCATCGCTGGTGTACTTCTTGCGCAACAGGGTTTTAAAAACATCTTCCACCACTTTCATCATGGTAGGACGGTCAATATTTTCCGCCTCTTTAAAATCCTGGAACGCATCAATCAGGTTAATACTTGACATAAAACGAAATTTGAAGTCTGAAGCCAGGAGCCTGGTCCTGGCGTTTAATTTAATTTCAATTTTTGTTAGACTCCCAAGCCCTCTTGCTTCGCTACGCTCGCAATGACGATTCGCTAGCTCGCAATGACGGGAGTAAGAGTCTGTCTATTTAAAATTTGATCTGTATCCGTGTTGTTTTTATTTCCGAAAAAGGAATCCTGTGTTGCACGGTTTCCATTTTTTTGCCTTTTCCTTTTATTTC
>JANMKG010000304.1:0-5506 GCA_031371915.1 Chitinophagaceae bacterium
ACAAAAAAGTTGAGGAGACCGTCAGACCATTATCAAAACAAAGAATAAAATGAAAGTTGCAGTTGTAGGCGCCACAGGACTCGTAGGAACGAAAATGCTCCAGGTACTGGCAGAAAGAAATTTCCCTGTTACAGAATTAATTCCTGTTGCGTCAGAAAGATCAATAGGTAAACAGGTACAATTCAAAGGGAAACAATATTCCGTGGTCAGTATGACCGATGCCATCGCGGCGAAACCAGTGGTAGCGATCTTTTCGGCAGGAGGAGGCACATCACTGGAATGGGCACCGCAATTTGCCGCGGCGGGTATAATTGTTATTGATAATTCTTCCGCCTGGAGAATGGACCCTTCCAAACCATTGATCGTTCCCGAGATCAATGCGGATATCCTGACCGCGAACGATAAAATTATTGCCAATCCCAACTGTTCTACTATTCAAATGGTTGTTGCGCTGAATCCACTTCATAAAAAATACGGCATCAAAAGAATTGTTGTCAGCACTTACCAGAGTGTAACGGGTACTGGCGTGAAAGCGGTAACACAATTGCTGAATGAACGCCAGGGGATCGCCGGCGAAAGAGCATATAAATATCCTATCGACCTCAACGCGATCCCGCAGATCGATGTGTTCCTGGAGAATGGTTATACCAAGGAAGAAATGAAAATGGTCAAAGAAACCTGTAAGATCATGCGGGATGATTCGATCCGGGTAACGGCCACTACGGTCCGTATACCCGTAGTAGGCGGTCACAGCGAAAGTGTGAACGTGGAGTTTGAAAATGATTTTGATCTTGCTGAAGTCAGGTCACTGTTACAATCAGCTGCCGGGATAGTAGTGGTGGATGATCCGGCCAACCAGCTTTATCCCATGCCCATGGATGCGCATGAGAAAGATGATGTTTTCGTGGGAAGAATAAGAAGGGATGAAAGCCAGGCCAACACGTTAAATATGTGGATCGTTGCGGATAACCTGCGGAAAGGAGCTGCTACTAATGCGGTCCAGATCGCAGAATATTTGATCCAGCAGGGGTTATTGTAGAGACAAGGCATGCCTTGTCTCTACAATAACCCTACAACCTGTGCCGGTACGGAATATGGTAGGCAAAATTCTCCGTGATATTGTTCACCACGTAATCCGCCGGCGTATCCCAATCTGTAGCCCGGCGATAATTATCATTCCAGACCGTTTCACCTTTGCTTATGATACTGCAGGAAGCCATGATATCATTTGTCTTAGACGGTGCATAGATGTTCCGCTTTAACACAGCGCCCACCACCTGGCGACCATAATCGATACCCATGGAAGCAGCATCGCTCATGTACCTCTTTTTCTGGATCTTCAGCCGGATCACTGCATCCACTTTTAAGATCCTGCAGAGTGCTGTATCCGTTTTATACCAGGAATCACGAAAGGATATATTGTTATCAGCCAGCAGCTGAAGGGTGTTGGTATAGTTCTGCACGCTTACCGTAAGGGCATACTTTGTCGTGTTCCCGTTTTGCAGGATATTATCGTGTAAGTATTGCTGGAATATCTTGCTTTCTTGTTCCTCCATTTTATCCAGGTCTTCCTGCCTGGCATTTTTGGGTGGAACACCAGTATAGATAATTTCGGCCGGTAAAATCGCCACTATATGGTGCGAAGCTGTTTTCTGGTAAACGACTGGGGAAGTAGTGTGTCGGCTGCAGGAAGTAAATACAGTAACAAATGCTACTGCGGACAGGAGTATCATTTTTTTCATAAGGTTGATTTATCCGGAACAAAATACACAGCATTCTGTTTACGGTCAAGCTTTTGAACGGCCAGTGCCGTTATAAAATTGTGAAGACAGAAAAAGATTGAGGTAAAACTGTGATAATGAACCACCCGCAACGGTAGATACAAGGCATGCTGTAGAGACAAGGCATGCTGTAGAGACAAGGCATGCCTTGTCTCTACAGCACCTGCACCGCTTCGTTGATAAATTCGACCAATGGCTGTAAAGCGCCAAAAGCGGCCAGTGTTTTTTTCAACAGATCTTTTGAGACCAGGTCGGATTCTTTCAGCGGTGCCAACGCTACAAAACTTTTTAATTTCAGGTATTCCGTTGCCGGGTTACCGGGCTCGTAACCTTTTGGCAAACGGCTTAAGGTATATTCAGCATCCCTGGAAAGATCACCATAGATCGATTTGAAGGTTTTGTTGCCGGTGATCTTTTTAAAAGTGGCGAAATTGTAATCGATCTCCTGTCTCACCCTGCTTAATTCCGGGGGCATAGGCATCCATAAACCTCCGCCCATAAAACAACGCCCGGGCTGGCAATGAAAATAATAGCCGGCAAAAACGGATTTCTTTCCCCCCCGGGCGAGGTAAGCTCCCATATTATCTTTATACGGTGATTTGTCTTTTGAAAAACGAACATCGCGGTTGATGCGGAACAGGGTGTCTTTTACCTGGAGAGAAGCGATCGCTTTGTCTTTTTTTCCATGTTGTTCAATGACCTTTTGAATAAAGCCCGCAAAATCATCTTTTGCATCGAGATATTTTACGCGGTTTTTTTCGAACCATGCTTTGTTGTTGTTCTTCTTTAGGTCTTTCAGGAATTTGAGGGTAGATGGCTGAAGCATGTGTTGAATTTATTTTTTATTATAATGATCAAATCCATTAATACCGTTGGTGATCAGCAATTCGATCTCTTCTTTTTTCATTTTACGAATGCGTGGCGCTACATTACTGCTGCTGATGGAGATCGTTCTTGACCAGTCTTCCCTGGTCAGGTCTTGCCGGTTCAGGTTTTCAATGATGATGTTATAGAATGCGGTGATGTATTCTTTCAATGAATTGACAGGTAAGGCAGCCAGCCTGGGGTCATCGTACTGGTCATTGCGGATCTGTTCATCCGTATCAATCCGTAAACCAATGGTTTCGTTGTTAATGATAAAACGGTTAGGGGTACTTTGATCAGTGTACCGGGTACTGTCGAACAGGCGAATGGGAAAATTCGCTGTAATACCTCCATCCACAACAATATCCAATCCTGTTTTGTTTTTGGGATGATAAAAAGTATTCCCGGCGGTATCGATAAACGCGGCTTCAAAATAGAGAGGGATGCTCATGGAGATCCTTACAGCCTCACGGACCTTCATGCCCGGGTAAGTCTCCGCGGAGAAGATAAAGAGCTGTTGTTTGTTCAGGCAGGTACCGGTCACATATAATTCCAGGAATCCTTTCTCTTTTAATTCACGGAACGTGATATCCGGGTCACCCGTTTTTGCTTTAATGATCCTGCCAAGCCATTCATCCATTTTCTTATTCCTGTACCAGCCGAAATAATTTTTCATCCGCTTAATACCACCCATGAAAAGAAAACCTCCATCATTTAGTTTGTTGAACGCCGTGTGGCTGATCAGTTCCTGGATCTCTTTACTGTTGTATCTTAACGCGACCGCCAGCGCGGTAACAGCTCCCGCCGAAGTCCCGCCCACCCGTTGCAAATTTTTAATCCAGTTGTTTTTTTCCATTTGTTGGAGCGCCCCGCAATAGGCAATACCCCTGATGCCGGCTCCTTCGAAAACAATATTACGTGGTGGTTGCCCGCCAACGGATAATTCCAGGAAAGAAAGCCCTATAAATAATAGAAAAAAGCGGTTTACCATAAACATATTACAGGCGGTAAATAAGCTGACTAAGTTAGTGAAGAAAATGTAGTGCGGCAGATAGCGGTCGTGGAGTTAAATACTGGAGAAGTATTAACAGGTCCGTAGGGCCTGGATGTTAATAGAAAAAATATCCAAAACAATTTTAGCTCCGTAGGAGCGACATGTAATATATTTCGGCCCGACGGGGCTCTGAAAACTATTATAAATTACATTTTCTACTGACATATAGCCTCTCTGAGGCTAAGAAAAATTAAAGCTGCTAACAGTTAAGAAGGTACAGCCTCTGCAACAATACCCAACCATAAACAAAAAACTATCAACTATAAACTTTTCATATCCTTCCCCAGTTCTCCCCGCTCTTGATCCGGTACATGGTCATCTCGCTGACGCTGTATTGCTGGGCCAGCTTTTTGATCGTAATATCCCTTTTCTTACTAACGAGGATATTCTTTATTTTTTTTACCTGCATGGCGGTAAGCTTTAAGCCTTGGGTTTTATTCGCTTGTTTTTCTTTATAAGCCATCTTGGCGGGACTGTCCTGCTGGTGACTGATCATTTGATCAAGCGTAGCCCAACGAAGATTTTTAACATGGTTATCTAGTTTGTTGTGGTTGCGGTGAATGACATATTTATGCCCGGCCGGTGGTTTTTTCAGAAATAGTTTGGCCATTTCCCGGTGTATATACAGCGTGCCTTTATTGTTGGGACGATGAAGATTGAGGGTGCGGTAGCCCGTGGTGAGGGAACCGCTTAATAGTTTTCCATCTTTAAGGGGATCTTCCTTATAACTGGCGATGCGCCCGTGCGAGGACACCGCGTAACAATTTCGAAGTTGCCTCCATCCGGAAAAGGTCAATGGTTTCCAGATCTCACCGGCTAATTTTTTGATCATAACAAAAATTTTTTTAGCCAGGGAACAGGTTACAGTTGGTTACAATGGTACGAGGCGATCAGGAAGGGCTGGTGAAGATTACTAAGTTAAAAAATTTAAACGCACGGCCAATATTATTTTTTAGCGTAGAGCCTGGCACGCAGAGTGCGCCGGGTACGCTGGGATCTAAAGAAACTAATTATCCCTGCGAGCTCTGCGCACCCTGCGTGCAATAGTTTTGAATAACCACTACTTTTTACTAATGATCTTCAGAAACTCTGCTTCAGATATGATCTTAACCGTGTTGATCTTTTTGGCTTTTTCCAGTTTGCTCCCGGCATCTTCGCCAACGACAAGGTAATTCAGTTTAGCGCTTACACCACCCAGGATCTGCCCCCCATTTTCTTCTGCCATCGCTTCTGCTTCGCTTCTTTTTAACGTCGGGAGGGTGCCGGTGAATAAAAATGTCTGGCCTTTCAGGTTGCCACCGGAGGAATGTTCTTTCTTTTGATTTTTCAGTTGCAGGCCTAATTTTTCCAGTTCCTGCAGCATCTCGATATTGCTTTTATTACTGAAGAAATGATGCACACTACCCGCTACTTTGGGCCCCACATCTTCAAGACCCTGTAATTCTTCCAGGGAGAATTTTTTGAGGTCCAGCAAATGATCGATGGCCTGCGCCAGTGTCTTGGCGGTTGTCTCGCCGATAAAACGAATACCCAGTGCATAGATCAGCCGGTGCAGCGGTTGCTTCTTCGAATTGGTGATGGCCAATTGTAAATTGTCTATTGACTTCTGTCCAAACCCTTCCATCCCGCTGATCTTATCAAAATTGAGCGTATACACACCGGGAATATCTTTTAAGAGACCGAGTTCATAGAATTTGCGGACATTGGCCTCCCCAAAACCACGGATATCCATCGCGTCTTTACTTACAAAATGAATGATGCGTTCCACTACCTGTGCAGGACATTCAATATTGATACAACGCCACAC
>JANMKG010000325.1:0-2554 GCA_031371915.1 Chitinophagaceae bacterium
GCGCTTCCGGAAACCGAAGACGACGCGGGAGGACTTGCTCAACATCATGGTGAACGCAGACTGCATCGAGTTCGCCGAAGCACTGGCTACCGCATGGGGCCTGCGGCCCGAATAGAGCCAGGCCGCAACGACCCGCGCAGCTGCGGCTCGGACGCACTGGGTTCTCTGCCGGCACGCACACTTCAGCGCTGCTGCAAGGCCGCGATGATCGGAGCGAGGTCTGCGGCGACCGCTTCCTCGGCGCTTTCAGGGGCTGGGTCGTGGCCCAACTGTTCCAGCACCCGCTCTCCGATCACCTGCAGGGCATGGGCGGCTTCCCGCGGCGGCAGGGACCGCGCCAGGACGGTCAGGACCATTGCCATGAAGTCCAGCCGCATGTTGATCACTTCCATCTGCTTCGACTTCAAGGGCGCCTCCGTGACCGGCACGTCTCCGGCATGGCTGCAATGGTTTCCGGTACGGCACCGCCTGTCGCCCACCGTTGGCGGGCACCCGCACTTTCAGGGGGACCCATCCCTCTGACGGGGGCACTCTCGCGGTGGCATCACTCGCGACCTGTTCCGAACAGCGTCGAGAGCGGCTCGGCAAGTTCAGGGAACAACAGGCTGATGGCCTCGTCGTATCCCTCGAATCGACGGTAAGTCGTCTCGCCGCCATCGACTGAGTTTTTTACCGCGTGCGCGTAGTCGCGCAACCAGCGCTGCTGCTTCTCATTGACTGCGGGCTGGTAGGCCTTGTAAGCCCAAAGGTACAGGATCGCGAAGGCGTGCTTGTGAATGTGATTGCCACTGCTGCGCAGTCCTGCCTCGATGACCTGGTATGCCGACAACTGCTTGCTGTAACCCACCGAGCGCGCATGCTGAATTGAAAGCAGCACAGGCAGTACGCAGTGGTAGCCGTAGAAGTGCTTGTCACGAAGCGTTTCGAAACCGCGATGCCACACAGGGTTGTCGTGCATGGCTTCGACGATCGCCAGCAGCGCGCCCTCCTCCGCAGCGGCGTGGTCGCTGTCGTAGTAAGCCATGGCAGCCGCCAGGTAGTCCTGGATGCCCCTCGCCCATGCCTCCTCCTGCACTCGGCGCCACGACTCTATTTTCGCGGACTCGATTCGCCTGCGCTCGTCTTCGTAGTCGAAGAAGTACGGACGTCCGTGTCCGGGCGGAAACGTCACCTGATGCAGTCCGACCGGAGCAGCCTGCCAGACATCCCGGATGTGCTCCCCGAAAAGCGTCGGTGTTTGTCGATAGCCGCTGAACGTCAGCTGGCCCAGTTCGTCCGTGTCGCTCCTCCCTCGCGCGTCCATCACGAAGAGGTTGCGCCGGTTGAAGAAGGCCTCGTCGGTGACCGCCGCGCGCCTGGGATCGAAGCGGGCGAACACCCAGATGATGAAAATGCGCTCTCGACGGTAGAACTCGTCACGGGCGATTACGTCCGACAGGAAGGTGTAGGACAGTTGGATCTCGAACACCAGGGGCATGCCCCGGTACTCGCACTTGACGTCCGGGCGACGCCACTCCCCCTTGAGTACTTGGCTAACTGTCGTCTTCTCCTGGCTGATATTGGACACCTCCGGGTCCTTCGCCAATGCATTGGCGATGAACTCCTTCAACTCGCGGTGGGCACGGCCCTCCTGCTGGCCACGGTAGATCAGCGCCTTGATCTGATCGGGGGCGAGGTGGTTGCCCTCGTACCAGGGGCAGTGGTCTGCCTTGCCGTCATGCACAAACCAGCGGTTCTGGAGCCCGTCGACATGCCTGGACAGATAGAGCGGGTGTTCGCAGAGCGCGCATCGGAACCGCATGGCACTACCGCCGCGCCGGCGATCGACGCGAGCCGCCATGGCGGCCCGCCGCACGGAGGTGAAGTCGGCCTCCGGCATGGAATGCAGAGTCTCCGCCGCCACGAGTTCTCCTGTCTCGCAATCTATTGCCAGCTTGACTGTCTGTTGGCGCCGAAAGTTCGATGGACGTTCGCTCACGTTAGAAGACCCTCCTATCGGGCGAGCTCAGGCCGCCGGCCCCGCCGTGGAATCCCTCGCGGTCATGGCGCCCTCGGGGCCGGGCCTTGGAGTGAATGATGCCGGACGAATCGGTCACCCTTCGACACCCGCCCACACACCGCCCACCACGGCTTCGACCTTCTCGAGCATCGCCGCACCCATCGGTCCCGCCCAGGCGAGGAAGGAAGACCTTCCGCACGGATCGCCTCCTCGCGTTGAGCAGGCCGGGGCGTCATCGAGGCTCCGCTGCGTCGCCTCGCCGTCGGCGCGCAGCCTGAAAAACACGTCCCCGCCGTCCCACTCCACGATCAAGGTGTCGGCCATCGGAATGCCGAAGCCGGCGACGAGACGACGGTGGGCCGCAGGCACCAGGACTCCCAGCGCATCCCTCAGGCTGGCGGCGTCGTTGCGATCCCATCGCCGCATGTCGACCAGCAGCAACTGTGCGAGCTGGGCGTCCTCGCGGATGGCGGCCACCGCCAGCGCCCCGTCGCGGTTCGCCTGCGGCATCGAGGTCGGCGTCGGACAGTGGAACCGCAGGTATCGGATGATGGG
>JANMKG010000331.1:0-2746 GCA_031371915.1 Chitinophagaceae bacterium
AAACCTTCAATACAAGGCCAATGTATTCCAGCAAAGCGGCGAAGATTGGAAAGATGTCAAATTATTCCTGTCAACCGGTAACCCAAATGAGAATGGGACAAAGCCCGTCATTAACCCCTGGTATTTAAAATATGTGTACGCTTACCAGCCTGTTCTCAATACTATACAGGGATCCTATGGGAACAGCAGTATCATGGGAAGAGTTACCGATGAGAAAGGCGATGTTTTACCGGGCGCATCGGTCCGCATTAAAGGAACCCGCACAGGAGTGGCAGCCGATAACAACGGGCAATTCCGCATAATGGCAAAACCAGGGGATGTTATCGTGGTTTCGGGAGCAGGTCTCGAAGCGACTGAAGCTGTTGTTGGTAACACCGGAACAGTGAATGTAGCAGTTAAAAGAACTGTAATTGCCGGATCTGAAGTTGTTGTAACCGCATTGGGTGTGTCAAGGGATGCAACTGGCACATGGCAGGAAGTTGGTGGTTACAGTATGGGCAGAAAAGAAAGGGAAATTGGATATTCTGTTTCGAAAGCAAAGGCAGCTGATCTCGAAAGAAACAAAAATATCAATACGAACATTTCTTACCAGCCTACCACCACCGTTTACGAGATCAAAGACCCTTATACTATCCTGAATGACGGGAAAACTTACATGGCAGATATTGACGGTTATGAAGTAAAAGCATTGTACGAATATTATGCGGCACCCAAACTGGAACCCGATGCTTTCCTGACGGCCAAGATCGTAGACTGGCAGGAATTGAACCTGCTGCCCGGTGAGGCCAATCTTTTTTTCGAAGGAACTTTTTTGGGCAAGTCCATGCTGGACGTAGAAAATGCCGGGGATACGCTTAATCTTTCATTGGGTAAGGATAAGGGGGTCGTAGTAAAAAGAACCTTGTTGAAAGAATATAGCTCCAAAAGATTTATCGGCAGCAATAAGACAGATACCCGGCAATATGAAATCGTTGTAAGGAACAACAAACAACAACCCATCAGTATCATACTCGAGGACCAGTTCCCGGTATCCACGCAGAAAGAAATAGAAGTACAGGACAGGAAATATGAAGGAGCCAGGCTGGATGATGATACGCAGAAACTAACCTGGCAATTCACCGTAGACATAAAAAAAGATAATAAGGTTAATTTCAAATACGAGGTAAAGTATCCCAAAGAAAAAGTGCTGCAATTGAATTAGGAGAATAAGAGCCAAATAATTCCGGGATGACCTTTATGCAATCCTTTCATCCCCCGCATCCAGAAAATTGCCTGCAATGGCAGCAGTTTCATATTGATGGTTTGCCTGTCCCGGATCCTTCGCCTTCGCTCAGGACGGGACAGGTTTTTTTATTGTGCACAAAAAATAAGGGGAGACTTATTTTTACAGTATGAAAGAACCCCTGATCCGGCATATACAGCCAACTGACAACCCTTATCTATCCAGGATCGTAAAAGACACCCTGGCTGAGTTTGGCGCAAATCACCCCGGCACGGTCTATTATGATGCAACAACCGATGCCCTTTTTGAATTATTTCAAAAAGAAAGAGCCGCTTATTTTGTGGCGGAAAGAAACGGGGAGATTATTGGCGGTGGCGGGATTTATCCCACGGATGGTCTCCCTCCCGATACCTGCGAACTGGTAAAAATGTATTTACTGCCACAGGGCCGGGGAATTGGCTTGGGAAGGATATTGATCGAAAAAAGTTTAGCCTTTGCCAAAGAAGCCGGGTACAAACAAGTATACCTGGAAACTATGCCGGAACTCAAGCAAGCCTTGAACGTCTATGCTAAATTCGGTTTTGCCTATTTAAAAGGACCGATGGGTAATAGTGGTCATACGGGTTGCAGTTTGTGGATGCTACGGAGCCTTTAGCTATTAGCTGTTAGCGAATGATGAATCGCACCCCACTAGCCACTCGCCACTACCCACTAGCCCCTACCTGCTCCACTTCATACACCGGGCTGAACAAATACAAACGTCCCGTACTCACTTCTTTACATTTATATCTTTTCCGCAGCTTCTCTCCTTTCTGGAAGACCCTTCCGTCCTTTAAAATAAAAAAACTGTTCAGCGGGATCTCCTCTACGAGACGATGATGAGAGAGGGGGTTGTCATAATTCCGTAATACCCTCAACAGTCCGTCTTCCGCACAACTGCTGGCAGCAGGATTTTTTAATGACTGTACTAATTCTTTTTCAATATCGACAGGGAATACCTTGTGCTGGAGGAATTGCTGTAACATTTGCCCGTAGATCATTTTCCATTCTTTTCCATGCGCCTGTACCCGGCGACCGTATTGCTCAAAGGTCAGCAGGTGCGCCAGTTCATGGAGTAGCGTGATCAAAAAGGAATATACATTCAGGTTACCGTTCACACTGATACGGTGGTTGGCATGATGCGTACGGTGACGGTAATCACCCAAAATACTTTTCCGCTCACGAGCGATGGTCAGGTGTACTTTGTGTTGTTGCAGGTAATTCGTTACAGCTTCAGAAGTACCCGCGGGTAAATATTGCTGGAGGTGATCAATGGGTACTTCTTTCTTAGGCATTCTTTTTTTGCTTCAGCAGTTTCTGTAAAGAAGAGACCTCTAAAAAAGTATAAACAAGGTAGAGACCCATGCAGATGAAAAGCGCTGGTTTGTTCACTTCCTTCTTAGCGATCATGATATAGATAAAAGCAGCAAGAATGATCATAAAGAATTTGATCATGAAACTCCCGTACAGGGAACGAACCGATGC
>JANMKG010000438.1:0-15458 GCA_031371915.1 Chitinophagaceae bacterium
ACATTTTTTATCCCGGCATTTATAGTGCTTCATATCTCCCATACGGTAGGACTTTCCACCACCGCATTTTGGGCAAATTATATTCCCGTCAGGCCACCTGTTTTGCTCAATCAAATCCCGGCATCTGTCCTCTCTTTCGTAGAACTTGACTACTTCTGCAAGGGTCTTAAACTGTGTCATTTTTAATTAATTTAATTTCGTCAAAACAACTATATGGTTATGACAGAAGAAATGAGGGAATGGGATAAGCAATTCCAGAACTATTTGGATGAAGTAGATGCTAAGTATGCAGACTATTTTGCTTCCCCTGAATCCATAGAAAAAAGCATTACCCTTTACTTTGCTACCCTGAATGGGGGCAATCTCAAATATGTTGGCAAAAACCTTCGTCACGATATTTACAACGAAGTGGTTGAAAAGCATAAGAGTATTTGGGGTGAATGGCATAGATTGGATATTCTTGATTAGAATTTAAAATAGGTTTTTAATGCCTTTTCAAATGCGTGGGCGGGGGTTCTCAACTCATCCCCGGTAGGTAAGATTATCTTTAAAAGGGGGCAATCAACCCTTATTACCTGATAGCCAAATTCATCCACTTGCGTATTTTTTGCTTCCCCTAATTCATTAGCAGGGGACGCCCCCAATCCTTTAGCATCTATTCCTGATCCTGTTCCTTGTCCTTTTTCATTGCTATTCTCATTAGATTTTTCGGGGGTACTTTGAGCAGTTGTAGCCACCATATTAAATTAAAAAACAGCTAATATATTTAGTTATTCTAAAAAATTATTACCAAAAATATTTACTAAAGATCAAGGCAAATTAATTTTGTGATATTAGCTATATAACAGTCGATTATAGGGTTTACCTGATCCTAAATTATCAAATTAATAGAGCCTTTACTTTATATTATTAGCTATAAATATGAATAGTTAAACAAAATTTTATTTATGTAACTTATATATTGAAAAACAGTAACTTAATTCTTAAAATGTATTAATTTAGTTTAATTAAAGTGATGTATATATAAATAATAGTATGTGATTTGGTGGGGAAATAATAGAAAGCTTTTAAAAAGGAGTCATATCCTATTTTTACCTCCTTTCCTTTTCACTGCCTGGCCTTGCAAAGGCTTGCGGATAGTAGTTATACGAGCAAGCCAGCCTGTACACTAATTATTCAGATTCCGGGTGAAACACTTATTTTTTTGACATTTCTTTAGTAGATTAGCCAACTCGTTTTTATCACCTTCAGGACGCTGGACTTCATGAGAAAACTTTACCTTTTAAGTACCCTAGTACTAAGCTTCTTTATTGGGAACCGATCTTATTCGCAGGACTTTTCCAATAAAGGGAAGGATTTTTATCTCTGCTTTCCCCAGCATGTACCCAGCGGGAATAATCTTGCCACGCTTGCGATCTTTATTACTTCTGACAAGGCAAGTACCGGTACTATTACAATGGCCAATGGCGCATTCTCCTCTACTTTTAATATTGCTGCCTATGGAATCCAGGAGATAGATATTCCCTGGAATGCATTGATACATATCAGTAACGCGGAATCCAATACGGTTATAAAAAAATCAATCAGGATAAAGACCGATGCCGGCAAACCCGCTGTAGTGGCTTATGCACAGCAATTTGCAGGAGCGAGAAGCGCAGCTACTTTATTATTACCGGTGAATGTATTAGGAAAAAAATACCGGACGATCAGTTTCACACAGAACGGTTCTAACTCGAATCCCTATATCGCACGGTCACAATTCCAGATCATTGCAGTAAAAAATAATACGGTTGTTGAGATAACGCCTTTTAAGAATGGTGTAAAGGGTACCAAGATCACGATTACCCTTCCGTTGGCCGGGGATATGTATCAATACCAGTCAACAGACGGTTCGGCAGCTAGCCAGGATCTTACGGGTACTTATATTGAATCGATCGCATCATTGGGTGGGGGCTGTAACCCGATAGCTGTATTTTCCGGTAGTTCCAACACCACTTTCGGAACTCCTTCCTGCTCCGGTAGTTCTTATGACCCTTTGTGGCAGCAGGTTTACCCGATCAGTACATGGGGTAAGAATTTCGGGTTTGTTCCATTTGCAGATTACCCGGCCGGTGTTCCCTACCGTGTATTGGCCTCAGAGGATAATACCAGTGTGTTTTTCAACGGCTCACTTGTAGCAACTCTGAATGCAGGCCAGATATATCCAACAGTTTTTACTTCAAACCCCTCCGTACTGACAACACCTACAAGTATTACTGCAGATAAACCAATTTGCGTAGCTGAATATGCCCAGGCAGATGCCTGCTCAGGCCAAGGGGGTCCGGCTAACCAGCGGGTGGGTGACCCCGATATGGTGATCTTAAATCCCATTGAACAAAACATTAAAGACATTACTGTTTTTTCATCTACCCGGCAGGCGATTACGCGGCAATGGATCAATATTTTAATTAAGACCATTTCAGTTCCGAGTTTCCGGATATCCCGGAACGGGGGACCTTTGAATCCGCCAACAGGAACCTGGCAAACCTTTGGCACACTGCCGGGCTATTCTTATCTACAAGAATCACTGATAGGTGTGAATTCTGCACGTATGCTGGCTGATAGTTCTTTTAATGCTATCGCTTATGGTTGGGGAAATGTTGAATCTTATGCCTATTCTGCGGGAACGAATGTAAAAGACCTGTACCAGCAGATCGGTGTTGTTACGGAATATGGCATTGAACCAACACCGTCCGTTTGTACCGGCGCTCCTTTCCAGTTCAGGGTATCTTTACCTTACTGTGCTGATTCAATAGAATGGGACCTGAGTGCTTTACCTGGTCCTCCTGTACCTACGTACCCCAAAGTTATTTATACTACCTGTACACCCGGACCGGGCGGACCCGATTCAACCACGGTAGTGAATGGTGTGACCCTATATTGGTATTCTCTTCCGAGCATTTATACAATGAACATCATTGGCATCTATCCTGTAACTATCAGTGTTTTTTCACCTAATGCAGATGGATGCGGAACTGAACAGGATATTGATTTTGACCTTGAAGTATCCAACCCGCCTGTCGCGGATTTCACGTTTATTACCAATGGCTGCGCGACGCAACCGGTAAATTTCACTGATGCAACAAACACTGTAAAACCTACCTACCGCTGGTGGTGGAATTTTGGTGACCCTGCAAGCGGCGCGAATAATATATCGAACCTTAAGAACCCGACGCATCTTTTCTCCGGGCCGGGTACCTATACAGTCCGGTTCTCCAATATTACCACACCTGGTTGTTTGAGTGATACGGTAAGTCACCAGGTAATTATTACGGACCCGCCATTGGCTAATTTCTCGATATCAGCACCAGCCTGCGTTGGTAGTAATATAACATTCACGGATAATTCTTCTATAGGCAGTGGAACCATTGCTAAATGGACATGGGATTTTGGAGATGCTACGCCACCCGTTATTGTTATTGCTCCCAATCCTCCTAACCAGGTACATGCTTATGCAGCTGCTGGGACTTACAATGCAACACTTAAAGTAGAATCGAACACGGGGTGCCAGAGTATCCTATTTACTTTACCTATAACAGTTCTCAGTAATGGAACACTGAGTTTAAGTTCGGGAACAGGAACCGATAACCAAACGGTTTGTATCAACACACCGATCGTTAATATTACTTACCAGGTAGGAGGAAGCGGGACAGGAGGAACTGTAACTGGTTTGCCGACCGGTGTTACCGGGAATTATGCAGGTGGCGTGATCACGATATCAGGGACACCCACCGTTCCGGGCACTTTTACTTATACAGTGAGTTCGACCGGTCCTTGCCTGGCACCTTCTACAACGGGAACAATAACAGTTACCCAGGATGCTACCATTAATTTGAGTTCACCACCCGGAAGCGATAACCAGACCGTTTGTGTTAATACACCGATTACCACGATCAGTTATACGGTTGCGGGAAGCGCATCTGGCGGAAATGTAACAGGTTTGCCCGCGGGACTTACAGGAACTTACTCAGGAGGAGTTATCACTATCTCAGGAACACCTACTGCAAGCGGAACCTTTACGTACACAGCTACTGCTACAGGTCCCTGTGCAAGTGCAAGTGTTACCGGAACCATCATCGTTACACCAGGAGCATCCATTACACTTACATCACCCGCAGGTACAGATAACCAAACTGTTTGTATCAATACCCCGATCATCAATATTACGTATGCAGTGGGTGGCAGCGGAACAGGGGGAAATGTAACGGGTTTGCCAACAGGCGTGACAGGATCTTATGCAGGCGGTGTAATCACAATATCAGGTACACCTACTGTACCGGGAACTTTTACTTATACTGTTAGTTCAACTGGTCCCTGTGCAACACCCGATCTTGGCGGAACAATAACGGTAACGGCAAATGCTACGGTAACACTGACTTCACCAGCGGGAACCGATAACCAAACTATTTGTGTCAATACTTCACTGATACCAATTACATATGCAGCAGGCGGAAGCGGATCGGGAGGAACGGTAACAGGTCTGCCTGCCGGCGTAACCGGTGTCTTTGCAGGTGGAGTGGTAACCATTTCAGGTTCACCATCAGTAAATGGCGTTTATCCTTATACGGTCAATATCACTGGCCCCTGTCAACCATCCTCTACTACAGGTACCATTACGGTTACAAGCAATGCCACTATTGTCCTTACATCAGCAGCAGGAACAGATAACCAAACTATTTGTGTCAATACTCCTCTTACTCCTATTACTTACGCGGTTGGTGGAAGCGCTACCGGTGCTAATGTAACGGGTCTTCCCGCGGGTATCACCAGCGTATTGGCTGGAGGCATTGTTACCATATCCGGTACACCCACCAGCGCGGTCGGCAGCCCCTTTACTTATACAGTTTCGCTTACAGGTCCCTGTGGCACACCTTCCGCTACAGGACAGATCACCGTTAATGGAGATGCAACTATTACTTTAACATCGCCTGCCTCCACCACACTGCAGGAAATGTGTTTTAACCAACCCATCACTGACATAACGTATGCTGTTGGGGGCACAGGAACCGGCGCTACTGTAACTGGTTTGCCAGCGGGTGTTACCGGATCCTATTCAGGAGGAATAGTTACTATTAGTGGTACGGCAACCGTGACTGGAACATTTAATTATACAGTAACGACTACCGGAATTTGTGCGGCTGTTACTGCTATCGGAAGGATCATAATAAATGCACTGCCCACGAGCAATTTCAATTTCACTGCACCATCCTGTGACACGAGGCTGATTACTTTTACGGACTTGTCTGTTCCTAATACCGGCGTGATCACCACCTGGTCATGGGACTTTGGTGACCCGGGAAGCGGTGCTAATAATATATCCAGTCTGCCCAATCCTACGCATACTTTCTCATCGAAAGGAACGTATAACGTTACCCTTGTTGTTACTACGGACAAGGGTTGTATGAGCGTCGCACCAGCCCGGCAGGTGGTGGTCGATGCAAGACCATTGGCAGGCTTTATTGTTCCCGAAGTATGCCTGAATGATACGTTCGCGCAGTTCAGTGATACCAGTAAAGTATCAGCGCCAGATAATATTGTTGCCTGGGCCTGGAATTTTGGCGATCCTCCAAGCGGTCCCAATAATATTTCCAGTTTACAAAACCCGCAACATGCTTACACAGCTACGGGTGCTTATACAGTTCAATTGATAGCTACCAGTAACCGCGGTTGTAAGGATACGATCCAGCAAATATTATTTGTAAATGGCAGCTTCCCGCAGTCAAATTTCACTGTCAATAATCCAGCTGCTTTGTGTGCTAATGATTCGGTTTCTATTGTGGAAGCTTCCACTGTATTCCCCGGTACGATCACCAAAGTGGAGATCTATTGGGATAACGTAGGGCAGCCGGGTGTTTTTGTAACTGATAATTTCCCGGTCACCGGCAAGACCTATAAACATTTATATCCCAACTTCCAGGCACCGCTGACCAAAAACTTTACGATACGATACCGCGCCTACTCGGGTGGTGTTTGTGTAAATGATAAATTCAGGACCATTACGGTTAATGCTGCACCGAAAGTGCAATTCAATAACATGCCTAACGCCTGTCTCGACGCGGCACCATTCCAGATCACCCAAGCAAGTGAGATAGGTGGGGTTCCGGGTAGTGGAATATTTAGTGGACCTGGTGTAACACCGGGCGGAATTTTCAACCCTGCATCCGTAGGACCCGGCACTTATACGATCAAATATACTTTCACGTCGTCCGCTGCCGGCTGCGTCGATACCTTATCCAAAACGATCACGGTACTGGCACCGCCTGTTGCTGATTTCACGGTTGCTTCTCCTTCCTGCGAAACAAAAGCAATAACCTTTACGGATAACTCCAATACACCCGCGGGAGCACTGACCACCTGGACATGGGATTTCGCTGACGGATCACCGCTGGTGATACGAAATAGCGCGGCACCGTTCACACATACATTTGGAACAACAGGAACCTACCAGGTGAAATTAAAAGTTACCACGAGTGACGGCTGTATAAGCCCGCAGAAAGTAATACCTGTAACGGTGAATGCGCAGCCCAAACCCAATTTCTCTACACCAGCCAGTGCATGTTTGCCTGATGCGAGTGTAAGTTTTGGAGATCTTTCAACGATCGCCGATGGTTCACAGGCATCATTCACGTATCTCTGGAATTTCGGTGATCCCGGCAGTGGCGCTAATAACAGTTCTGTGTTGGCCAACCCATCTCATATTTATACCGCGATGGGTCCTTATAATGTGAAATTACAGGTGACCAGTAACAATGGGTGTGTGCATGATACAACGATCGTGCTTAATACGATCCATCCGCAACCGCTGGCTTCCTTTACCGTTGATAAAGTGGACGTATGTGTTGGTGGCAGTTTTAATTTCAATAATACCAGCAACCCGCTCGACGGGACCACTACGCAAATAAACTGGGTAATGGATGATGGTAATGTGAAATCAATACCCTCGTTCACGTATACTTATACGAACGCGGGAACCTACAATGTGACCCTCTTTATTTTCAATAGCAATGGTTGCCGGAGTAACACGGCGTCAAAAATTGTTTTTGTTAATCCTTATCCGCCGGTGAATGCAGGACCTGATAAATTCATGCTGGAAGGCGGGCAGGTAACATTAACCCCGGCACTCAACGCCAATATGCCGGTCACTTACCTGTGGACACCCAATCAGTATCTCAGTGACCCGACGATCGCTTATACCATTGCATCGCCACCGGATGATAAGACCTACACACTCACGGTTACCACTGACAAAGGCTGCAAAAAGAGCGATGATGTGTTTATTAAAGTACTGAAAGCCCCGGCGATCCCGAATATCTTTAGCCCGAATGGGGATGGTGTGCATGATAAATGGGTAATACAATACCTGGAGAGCTATCCTGGTTGTACGGTGGATATCTTTAACCGCTACGGTCAGCTGGTATTCCATTCAGAGGGATACAGTAATCCATGGGATGGTACGGTAAGGGGAACCCCTGTTCCTGTTGGCACTTATTATTATATCGTTAATCCGAAGAACGGAAGAAAAATAATGTCTGGTTATGTAGATGTAATCCGTTAATACAATGAAAAAGAAACTATTTATTTTACCGGCCCTTTTATGCGGCATGTTGGCCGTCGCACAGCAACGACCGCACTACACCCAGTATATCCTGAATAATTATATCTTGAATCCTGCCCTGAGCGGGATCGAGAATTACACGGATATCAAACTCAGTGCGCGGGATCAGTGGGTAGGATTGAATGGCGCACCCAGGACCAGTTATTTCAGTATACAGGCGCCGATAGGAAAGGGGGATTACAGGACATCCTCCACGTCCTTTGAAGTACCCGGGCAAAATCCAAGGGGAAAATATTACTGGGAAAATTATACAGCAGCTGAACCGCATCATGGAATTGGCCTGACACTTGTGAATGACCGGACCGGTAGTTTCAACCGGTTTACGGCGAATGCTACGTATGCTTATCATATCGGGCTATCGCCTACCACCAACCTGTCAGCAGGATTTTCTGCCGGTATCACCAATGTAAGTGTAGACCGTTCCAAGCATGATTTCAGTGGCAGTGGCGATCCATATGATCCCGCTACAGGAGCTTCCCTTACCAATGAGTTGAATAAAATAAGACCCGACCTCGGTGCAGGACTATGGTTGTATTCCCGTGATTATTTTATCGGCCTTTCCGCGCAGCAGATCATACCGCAGAAGTTAAGTTTTGTGGACGATGCTGCCTTCCTCACCAAGGGCAGGTTGATACCGCATGTATTCCTGACAGCGGGTTACCGTTTCCTGATCGGGGAGGACTTCAACGCGATCCCTTCTGTTATGCTTAAATATGTTCATGGTTCTTCCAACAATGATTTTCAACCCGAGGCCAATTTAAAATTGCAGTACCGCGATCTGCTTTGGGTGGGCGGCAGTTATCGTTACCAGGATGGTTATGCAGGGATGGTCGGTATCAATGTGAGCAATACGTTCAACGTGGGTTATGCTTATGATATGACGACTACCGCGCTGAATACCGTAAGTCATGGTACCCATGAATTCGTGGTGGGCTTTATCATCGGGAACAAGTATAGCGGGAAATGTCCCAGATGCTGGTGATCAATTGATGCAGCTTATTATCTTCTATCTTTTAAGCGGTCTGGCGAGTTGGTATTTCTATATAGTAATAAATCTTACCACATAGAAACATAGCTAACATAAGGAATACACATAGGGTCTCGTCAGCAAAAGACTGCACAACTTTCTTATTGCTGGGCAGAACCAGAGCAACCTTTCTTATATTTCCTTATTGACTATTCTTGATTTTTTCTTCCCCGGGTTGAGACCCGGGGTTATTAATATTCGACCCCTTTAGGGTCTGTTATTTACAAACAAATTGCACGTAAAGCTAAAAGGTAGAAACGAAAATTCGAGGAGGAACGATACTTTCTCATTCCTTATTTTTCATTTCTTATTTCTCATTTAGAGGTGCACGATCTTCTTATTACGAACCGCCCTGATCGTATTCAGCGCCCGCTGGGCCTGGCGTCTCTTGTCTTCAATTACCCGGAGGGTAATATCGGTATCGGGGATACCTTTTAGCTTTTGGAGGGACAATTGTTTTTCCGCATCGCTCAGCCTGGCCATATTGTTAGTATAAACATGTTGCAAGCTATCGAGGCGCACCTGCGCAACTGCATAATTCAACTGGCTGTTGACCTTATCCCAATCTACCTGGTCATACGCTGCCCGTAGACTGTTCTCCCATTTTTTCCAGTCGAAATTGTTCAGTTCCTTTTCATAGTCTGACCGGATCTCATCTTTCTCCTGCTGGGTAAATACATCGGCTATACTTTTTTCAATGACCTTCCATTGTACATTTTCCAGCACTTTTTTAGAAGCCTGCAACGCTTCCTTTACCTGGTCTTCCTGGTATTTTTTGAGTTCGGGTGCATCCACCGGTTCATAATTCGCCTGGATCATCGGGCTTGCATCAGGAGAGGAGATATAACTGGCGGGCAGCACAGCTTCCGGTAAGGACTTACTATTCATCTGTCTTGCCGCGTTCCGTATAGAATGCGCGGCTGTATATTCGCTTATAGAAGGCGTTGTTATCTTATTATACGCGGTATTGAAACCCGCGGCCGCGTTGATGTCTGAGACAGAAGCGGCTTTGTTCGAACGGGAGACATCTTTTTTTGCCAGCAAAGCATTTAGCGTAATGATGCAGAACAGTCCGGCAAACAGTGCTTTTACTTTATTAAAAGAGAAATTCTTTTTTTTCTGTATACCAAGGATCAGTTCTACCCGTCCCAGGAGATCCTGTTGTTTACCTGCAGCGCCGATCGTAAAATGGTTAAGTGTAGTATCGTCGCCTTTTTCCAGCAATAAAAGCGCAGAAGCGTATTCATGCGAATCATACTGGAACTGGAGCACCATTTCATCACAGCTTTTTTCCCTTTCCTTCTCGACGATCTTAATAAAGGCTTTGACAAAAGGATTGAAATAAAGAATTACGCGGATAAAATTGATGACAAGATTGACCAGGTAATCGTGGCGCCTGATATGTGATAACTCATGTAGCAGGACCGCTTCCAGTTGTTGAGGGGTCAGGTTATTCAGCGCGGCCAGTGGTATAAGTATAACAGGCTTAATAAAACCGATCGTAACAGGAGAGGAAACAAAACGGGACACCCATATCTGTACCTTTTTTTTGATCCCCATTTGTCCTGCCACTTTATTGACAAAAAGTCTCCAGTCCGCCTGCATCCGGGTCAATCCATATTTGCGGATGACCTGAACATAGCGGTAATTCCTGATGAAACGTAACAGGGGAAACAACAAGAGCAGGAGGTAAGTCATGGAAGCAACGGGCAAAACACGCTGGAGCCAATCATCCTCCAGTTGGTCATTGGCCGGGTTGATAAATACCGAGGAGAAAACAGGGTGGCCGGGAACAGAGATAAAATAAGAAGAAAGAAATGTATAAATAAACCAGGTAAAACCGCCTATCAAAAGAAAAGAGGCCAGGGTGCTTTTTGCAGCGGGCCTGGTTGTTTTAAACAGGGAACCAATAAACTGGTAGACGATCCATAGCAAAGCCATTTGCCATAGGCTGTTGAGTACTGCCCATCCCAATGATTGCAGGAAGTTGGCCTGGCCGGTCATGTTTACTTTTTAAGACTGTCGAGTAATGACTGTATTTTATCCAGTTCCTCACGACTTGCTTTATGACTCTCATCGCCCAGTGCCTGGATTACCAGTTGGGTAGGGGAGCCACCAAACAAATTATCTATCATTTTGCCCAGTAAATGCTTTTGTGTTTTTTCCTTGTTCACCGCTGCCTGGTATATATGGGTACGCATCGAATCATCCCTTTTTACGATCCCTTTTTCATTCATGATCTGCATCAGTTTCAGGGTAGTGGTATAGCCGACATCCTTTAAATTGGAATTAGCCAGCTCTTCATGCACTTCGCGGACCGTGGCAATACCCTTGGTCCACAGGATCTGCAGTATTTCGAGTTCGCTTTCGGTAGGCTTTATCAATTTAGGCGATGACATAGTTTTCAGATTTATGGCCCGAATATACGACTATTTTCGTATGACGGTTAAAACCGACCCATTTTTATTTTTCTTTAACAACCTGCTCGTAGGACGGAAGAAAACGAGTAATGTTACAAAAGCTGTTGATAAATTAATGGAGTTAAAGCATAGAAGCCATTAGATACCAGCTGTTTTCGTAGTAATCCCGTAAAAAAATTCGTAACCAAACTTACTATCATAGAATATTTACCTGCGGTGATAACTTTGATAGCTGGAAATAAAAACGTTTTACTGCAAAAAAAATAAAATTATTTTATTCTTATTCTAAAGCCATTAGCTTTGCAGTCAATTACTTAAACCTTTAAATTTTGTTTATGAAAAAAATCTGTTTATCCATTGCTCTTGTAGCAATCAGCTTTATCTCGGCCAATGCGCAGGTGAAATTCGGTGCCAAGCTTGGCGGTAACTTTTATACGCTTGGCGGGGATGACACTAAAAACTCGGATGTTAAATCCAAAGTGGGCTTTAATTTTGGCGGTATCGCCAACATCCCTGTTAGTGAGCATTTCTCTGTTCAGCCGGAATTGCTCTATTCCATCCAGGGTACAAAACTGGAGAACTATGGCGGTACGAACGGCGACAGGATCAATTTCAACCTGAATTATGTGAATGTTCCCGTTATGCTTCAATTCACATCTGATGGCGGGTTCTATGGGGAATTAGGCCCGCAGGTCGGGTTCCTGGTAACCGCTAAGGAAGATTACAAGATCGGTACAACATCAGGTGATATTGATGTTAAGAGCAGCTTTAAAGGGATCGATTTTTCTGTAAATGCGGGTATTGGTTTCAAATCCAAGGGAGGCTTTGGTGTTGGTGGCCGTTACAATGTCGGTCTTAGCAATATCTCGGATAGCCCCAGCGGAGATCTTAAGAACCGCGGTTTCTCGATCAATATTTTTTATATGTTTGCCCAGGGCCCAAAAGATAAGGGCAAGGGGAAAGACAAATAAGAGATAGAATGTTTTTATAAAGCCGGGACTAGTTCCCGGTTTTTTTATGCCCGGGCGACAGCGATGGTGGAAATCTCCCTAGATGAAGAGTCGTCATTGCGAGCGAAGCGAAGCAAAAAAATAAGCCCCCCTGTAGAAACAGCGGGACTTAATGTAATGGTTCTGATTAAGCTCTTGCAGGACAAGCTTCGGCCAGGTACTGTTTAATATTATTGGTAATGAACTGTATTGGCTTTGTTGATAGCGGCAATCGGTTCAGTGGCTTTAATTATTTTTCCTGTTGGCGCGGCCGACGGCGGTATGGGCTTCACTGCTTTTTTTGCAGCGATCTGTGCCAGGGTCGGCGCTATTACCAGTGAAACGATTGACATAAGTTTGATCAGGATATTCATGGAAGGACCAGAGGTATCTTTAAAAGGATCACCTACTGTATCCCCGGTAACAGAAGCTTTATGCGGCTCTGATTTCTTATAGAACATCTCGCCGTTGATCTCAACACCTTTTTCAAAAGATTTTTTAGCGTTGTCCCAGGCACCACCCGCATTGTTCTGGAACATCCCCATCAATACACCACACACCGTAGCCCCGGCCAGGAAACCGCCAAGCGCTTCCGCGCCGAGTCCCGGCATGAAGCCGATGATCAGTGGAGATATGATCGCGATAGCACCGGGTAACATCATTTTTTTCAAAGAGGCTTTCGTGGAGATGGCCACGCATTTATCATACTCGGGTTTGCCTGTGCCTTCCATAATTCCAGGGATGGTCTTGAACTGGCGGCGAACTTCTTCTACCATTGCCATCGCGGCCTGTCCTACCGCACGGATCGCCAGCGAAGAGAAAATGAACGGGATCATTCCGCCCACAAATAAACAGGCCAGTACATTCGCTTTATAAATATCGATACCTGATATACCCGCTACACCTACAAAAGCCGCAAACAACGCCAGCGCCGTTAAGGCAGCAGAAGCGATCGCGAAACCCTTTCCGGCAGCGGCAGTAGTATTACCCACTGCATCAAGTACGTCGGTTTTTTCGCGGACCTCTTTAGGCAGCTCGCTCATTTCAGCGATACCACCAGCATTATCTGCTATCGGTCCAAATGCATCAATTGCCAGTTGCATAGCAGTAGTGGCCATCATACCCGCAGCGGCAATAGCTACACCATATAAACCTGCACATTCATAAGAACCCCAGATGCCACCTGCTAATACTAATATAGGCAGGAAAGTAGATTCCATACCGATTGCAAGTCCACCGATCACATTTGTCGCATGACCAGTAGAGGATTGACGGATGATCGAGTTCACCGGGCGTTTGCCCATGGCTGTATAATATTCTGTAATGATACTCATCAATGCACCCACAGTAAGACCCACACCAATTGCTCCGAGAACTCCCCATTTAGTAAATATCACACCTCTTAATTCCATCGCTTCAGGCATCAGCCAGTAAACTAAACCGGCAGCGGCCAGGGCAGTAAGGATCATCGATCCCCAATTACCCATATTCAATGCTTTCTGAACTGTATTGGTATTGATACCCGCTGTTTCGCTGATGCGGACAAACAAAGTACCGATGATTGAAAATAAAATTCCAACACCAGCGATCAGCATCGGCAATACGATCGGGGAGAAACCTGCAAGTGTATCATCACCGCTGATCACGGTTGTTTGCTGGCCCAATACGATCGTGGCAAGTACAGTGGCCACATAGGAACCAAACAGGTCGGCACCCATCCCGGCGACATCACCTACATTATCACCTACGTTATCGGCGATCGTTGCCGGGTTCCTGGGATCATCTTCGGGAATACCTGCTTCCACTTTACCCACCAGGTCAGCGCCTACGTCAGCCGCTTTGGTATAGATACCACCCCCTACACGGGCAAATAAGGCAATCGATTCCGCGCCTAAAGAGAATCCCGTCAGCACTTCAATTGTTCGGAACATTTCTTCTGAATTGACCAGTGCATCCGGGGCGAAATATTGTTTTAATACGATATAAAGACCGCCTAATCCCAATACAGCAAGACCTGCCACACCAACACCCATTACGGAGCCTCCGCCAAAAGATACATCCAGCGCTTTACTTAAACTTGTCCGGGCCGCCTGTGCCGTGCGCACATTTGCCTTTGTGGCGGCTTTCATACCAATAAAACCTGCAAGAGCGCTTAATACAGCACCGATCACGAAAGCAATAGCGATCAACCAGTGAGAATGCGGGTTTGCAGTCGCCATGACCGCCAGTAAAATACCTACGATCACTACAAAATAACCCAGGATCTTCCATTCGGCTTTCAAAAAAGCCATCGCTCCTTCAGCAATGTATTTGCTGATCTCTTTCATCCGGTCATTGCCGGCATCCTGCTTTGAAACCCAGTTAAATTTTACGAAAGTGTAGATTAAACCAATTATTCCCATAACAGGGACGAGGTAGATCAATTTGTCCATAAGAGTTACTTCTTAATCAGATTTTTAAAGGACGGCAAAGATAGGGGAAAACTAGTTTCTGAAGGCTGGTTACTGGTTTTTGTTTCAACTTGTAAAGTCCTGATTGGATTGAAGTTGGAGCTGTGGGGAATAAGTTTTTAGTTGCCCTTGTTACCCATGTTGATCATAATGAAAGCCTGCCCTAAATAATGGGCTATATCACCTGCTATCATTGCTTCCATCGATCGTACTTTAGCAGCCAGGTCTCCAGCCAGGCCATGCAGGTAAACTCCGAGGATCGCTGCTTCCACAGAACTGTATCCCTGTGCTAACAACCCTGTAAGGATACCGGTCAATACATCCCCGCTACCGGCCGTCGCCATACCGGGATTCCCCGTAGAATTAAAGAATCCTTTTCCATCTGTGGTAGCAATAAAAGTATAATGTCCTTTTAGTACGATGATACAGTTCAATTCCTTTGCCTTTTGCAGGGCCAGGGATACCCGGTCAAATTCATTGGCTGTTTCTCCAAACAATCTTTCAAATTCTTTAGGGTGAGGTGTAAGGATAGATCCCGCTGGGATCATTTTATAGAGATCCTTTTGCGTGGACAGGAGATTCAGTGCATCTGCATCCAGCACAACGGGACTGCGGTACGCATCAAAGATCTCTCTCAATAACATTTTTGTTTCGGGCGCCGTGCCGATCCCCGGTCCAATCCCGATAGTATCGTATTTTGTAAGATCATCTTCCACCTTAGTATTGATAGCAGCATGGGTATCGGTCATTACCATGGCTTCCGGAACGGAGTTTTGTAAGATGTGATACCCGCCTGCAGGAATATGACTGGTGAGAAGCCCGGTGCCACTCCGCATACAGGCGCGGGCAGCGAGTACAGCAGCGCCCATTTTCCCATGGCTTCCTGCTACCAGCAGGGCATGACCGAAATTGCCCTTA
>JANMKG010000389.1:0-1729 GCA_031371915.1 Chitinophagaceae bacterium
GGTAGCCTTTTGACCTTTCCAATATTTGCGACATCCTGATCGTGATGCTGTGATCTCCTTTTGTAGCCCGTGCTCCCAAAAGGTTTCCAAGCCCGGTATGATCACTAACGGTAATGAATGGCCGTATTTTCTTTATCGTGCCAATATCCCAACCCGGTACAGCTTGTAATTCATTTATACTGATGAATGAACCACATAACTTCCTGTAGGAAATCAATTGCTGGATCTGCACCGGGGTAAGTACATGAAATTCCTTCAAAATCTCTTCCCCGGCATCATTCAGGTCAACCGGATCTTTTATAAAATGGTCCATCTGCTGCAGCCAGGAGTCATCTTCGACATCCGCATCAGGCTTGATAGCTGTTGTATTTTCCAACTGCTGCTCTGCGTTGCCGGTAGTGGTGCTGGTAACCTGGGCATCACAGTCATAAATTCTGAAAATCAACATCCCTATCGTTATTATGCGCTTCATTTATCTTTAGCCTTTGCGTTCATAATAAGCATGATGCCAGGTGAAAATCCAAGCTGTGGATGGTAACTCGCTGAAACGTCTAAACGCAGATTATTCCAGCGCCAGCCAGCACCGCCAAATGCAGATGTTGATTCAGTAAGAATACCCAATCTCGCAAAGAATCTTCCAGAAAAACGGTACAGCACAGACGCGATACAATTTACCGGCCTGTCTTCTTCCTTGATGATCTCCATCCCTGCAAAAAAATTAGCGGAGGCATCATAACCAAAACCCATTTTATATACAGCAGCAAGTTTTTCACCGGCTGTTTTTCCCAGCTTGCCACCTATTGGATTATATACCTGGATACCTCCATGAAACTTTCCCGAAAAATGCATGATCGCCCCTGCTTCAAAATTGATCGCCGTAGCGCCGGCATAAGCGGGTACGCGATAGCCGTAGTAATTGAATTGGATACCAAGGTCGAGCTTTGGCCCCAGGCTCCTTGCGTAAGCCATCCCGATCTTATTTTCATTGAAATTCTTAAATCCGCCATAGTTGAGTTGCAATCCAAATTTGCCCAGTGTTGAGGGAAAAACTGCTGATAAAGAATAATAGCTTGTCGCTGCCAGCAGAAATCTCCTCTCCCCATATACACCCGCTGCAGCCTGGCTTACCTGTGCCAACGCCGCCTGGTTGCCAGTAAATGAAAATGGGTCCGCTTGTTGTTTGCTATAGGCTCCGGAACCGATATAGGGCAGTGCTACCGGGTATCTTAGCGATTGAGCGACGGAGCCATTAACCAATAAAATATAAACGAGTAGCAGCGTTAGTGTTCTCACGGAGGAAAGTTTGGGTGTTAGGATCAGCATCCAAGATAAAGCCAATACCGATAAAAGAAAAGTTATCGAAGGTGTAAAAACACCGGCAAATGGGAAGAAAATCACCGTCAGATGCAATAAGGATGAACAGCAGAGGCTGTGAGCCATCCGTAGGAAATTAATATGCAGGCCGGGCCTTCGCCATATCTCATCTATACTTGAAGTAGGGAGTATCTATAGAACAGTGAATGCCAAGTCGTGCACCGGATTTGCCGAAGGCCAACAGCAAATTCTTCTTTACTTTTGCGCCATGCAAATTTTAGATGGCAAGATCGTCTCCCAAACGGTAAAGGACAAGATCAAAGAAAAAATGCTTTCCGTTGAAAAGGACGGGCATAAGATACCGCACCTGGCCGCCGTGTTGGTGGGGACAAACGGCGCGAGCGAAACCTATGTC
>JANMKG010000398.1:0-3092 GCA_031371915.1 Chitinophagaceae bacterium
AACGGTAGCATACGGGTCTCCAAAACCTTTGATCTGGGTTCGAATCCTAGTGCCCGTGCAGAGTTTTTTGCACAATTAATAATTAAACGTTGAATTATATATGAACAAGATCGCTCATTATTTTAAAGAGTCTTTTAAAGAGCTGACAGAGAAAGTAAGCTGGCCCAGCTGGGCACAACTGCAGCAATCCACGATGATCGTGCTGGCAGCGACACTGGTGATCACCTTCATCGTGCTGGGAATGGATTTTGTGGCGGGCAATGCGCTGAAGTTTATTTACAAACAACTTTTCTAAGTCATGGAACCTACAACAACAACAACCAATACGGAGAACATCCTGCAGGAAGACACCAAATGGTTCGTACTGCGGGTGGTGAGCGGGAAAGAAAAGAAAGTAAAAGAATACCTTGATAAAGAGGTTTCCCGGGGTGGCTGGCAACAGGTAAAGCAGGTATTTCTCCCCGTGGAAAAAGTCTACAAGGTGGCTAATGGCAAGAAAGTAATGAGGGAAAGGAACTATTATCCCGGTTACGTGATGATCGAGATCGCCAATGGTAAACTGACGGATGATCTCCGCGATATTATCAAGAATACGCCCAATGTTATTCATTTCCTGGGAAAAGAAAATCCAATTGCCCTTCGCAAGACAGAGGTGAACAAGATGCTGGGTAAGATGGATGAAATGGCAGAAGCGGGTGGCGTCAGCATGAGTGAACCTTTCATCGTGGGAGAAACGATCAAGATCATCGAAGGACCATTCAACGATTTCAATGGCGTGATCGAGGAAGTGAACGACGAAAAAAAGAAATTAAAAGTGACCGTAAAAATATTCGGTCGGTCTACTCCTGTGGAACTGAATTACATGCAGGTGGAGAAGATCAGCTAAGAGAGTTATTATATTATCTCCAAAGCCATCCGCCGGCCGGCGGATGGCTTTTTGGTTTTCAGGGGAGCAGGGACTTAGTAAAAAATAATTGTAAAACCTTTGCCCCTCCGCAGTTTCCCCTTATCTTTGCCGCCCCAATTAGTTCTTTCTCGTCCGCCGTAGCTTTAGCAAAGGCGGATAATGGCAGGTCATCAAAGCTAATGTGATGATGACCAAGAATTTGGGAGACCAAGTAGACATCCTTCGATAAACTCAGGATGACGAAAAAGGTCGTTAACACCAAAAAGATAAAACATGGCAAAAGAAATCAGCGGCTTTGTAAAGCTGCAGTGTAAGGGTGGCCAGGCAAATCCTGCACCACCGATCGGTCCTGCGCTGGGTTCCAAGGGTATCAACATCATGGAATTCTGCAAACAGTTCAATGCAAGAACACAGGATAAAATGGGAAAGGTCATTCCCGTATTAATCACCGTTTATACAGACAAGAGTTTTGACTTCGTACTCAAAACACCTCCCGCAGCTGTTCAGCTGATGGAAGCCGCTAAGATCCAAAAGGGTTCCAAAGAAAGCAACCGGGCTAAAGTAGGTAAAGTGAATTGGACACAGGTAGAGGCGATCGCTAAAGACAAGATGCCTGACCTGAATTGCTTTACCGTAGAAAGCGCCATGAAAATGGTGGCCGGTACTGCCCGTAGCATGGGTCTGAATGTAGAAGGTAAAGCCCCATGGGAAAATTAAGCCCCTAAACCTCCGCCCGCTGGCGGACACTTTGAAAATCTTAAAAGAATTTAAAATGGCATTCATCAGTAAAAAAAGAAAAGTTGCGGATACTAAGGTTGACGCAAATAAATCATACACATTAAAAGAAGCATCTGCGCTGGTAAAACAGATCACGACATGCAAATTCGATGCTTCAGTGGACCTCCATATCCGTTTGGGTGTGGATCCAAAGAAAGCTGACCAGGCTATCCGCGGTACGGTATCTCTTCCTCATGGAACGGGCAAAACCAAAAAAGTATTGGTGCTTTGTACACCTGATAAAGAAGCGGAAGCAAAAGCAGCCGGAGCCGACTATGTTGGCCTGGAAGAATATGTCGCCAAGATCGAAGGTGGCTGGGTAGATGTAGATGTGATCATCGCTACTCCATCGGTTATGCCGAAGATCGGTAAGCTGGGTAAAGTGCTGGGTCCAAGAAACCTGATGCCAAACCCGAAGACAGGAACGGTTACCAATGACGTAGCCAATGCTATCAACGATGTAAAGGGCGGTAAGATCGCTTTCAAAGTGGATAAAGTAGGTATCATCCACGCTTCTATCGGTCGTGTAAGTTTCACTCCCGAGAAGATAGCTGAGAACAGCCTGGAGCTTATCAATGCGATCCTGAAAGCAAAACCATCTTCTTCGAAAGGAACTTATGTAAGAGGTGTGAGCATGGCCAGTTCTATGAGCCCCGGTATCACGATCGACGCAAAAGTTTTTGTTCATTAATAATTAACCGATCCCTCACCGCCTACGGTTGGTTCGGGATGACAAAATAAAAAGTCATGACTAAAGATCAAAAAAACGAAGTGATTGAATTACTGAAAGAGAAATTCTCCCAGTACAACAACTTCTATATTACCGATACAGAATCACTGACAGTAGCGCAGGTAGGCAAACTACGCCGTGCTTGTTTCAGCAAGGATGTTGAAATGAAAGTGGCAAAGAATACCCTGATCAAAAAAGCGCTGGAATCACTGGACAGCGAGAAATATGCTGGGATGTATGATTCACTGCATAAAGTAACGGCCCTGATGTTCTCCGAAAATCCCAAAGACCCGGCAATGATCATCAGCTCTTTCCGTAAGGAAAGCAATGGAGAAAGACCTGTGCTAAAAGCGGCTTTTATCAATGGTGATGTATACACGGGTGACAACCAGTTGAAAGCACTGACACAGATCAAGACGAAGAACGAACTGATCGGCGAAGTGATCGGCCTGTTGCAGTCACCTGCGAAACGAGTACTGGCTGCTTTATTGCAGAACGCAGAGAAGAAAGCGCAAGCGGCGCCTGCAGAATAATCAGAGAAATGGCTATTAGCCATAAGCTATTAGTTTTTAGCGCAACCAGCTAAAGGCTAACAGCTAACAGCTAGCAGCTTTCTATAAAACAATTTTTTTAAACCGCCGTCGGATTGGATGTCTTTAGTTAAAAACTAAAGACAAC
>JANMKG010000406.1:0-5751 GCA_031371915.1 Chitinophagaceae bacterium
TTGTTAACGTTTTTTTATTTTTGTTCCATATCGTTTTTTTAGTCGGAAGTCCGGATGTCGGAAAGACCGTAAGTCCTAAAGAATCATTCTGATTTTTTGACTAGTCTTCCGCACTACCGGTCTTCCCGACTTTCGGTCTTACCCTCTTCCATCAAATATATTCGTAATCCCTCCCAGCAAACCACCACCTTCTTCTTTGCGATGATAAGTACCATATTCAACAATACGGCCTGCAAGGCGGCTAATTGGTAATGATTGTATCCATACTTTCCCGGGGCCCTGCAGTTTTGCAAAGAACAGACCTTCCCCGCCAAATAAAGCATTCTTGACCCCCTTCACCATTTCAATATCAAAAGATACGGTGGGCATATACGCTACGAGACAACCGGTATCTACTTTTAATATTTCTCCGGGGACCAGTTGCTTTTCGATGATAAATCCACCCGCATGCATAAAAGCCATCCCATCTCCTTCAATTTTTTCCATGATAAATCCTTCACCACCGAAAATACCTACGCCTAATTTTCTTTGGAAATGAATCCCCACGCTGACACCTTTAGCGGCACATAAGAAAGCATCTTTCTGCGCGATGATTGTACCGCCCAGTTGCTGCAGGTCCATCGGGATGATCTTGCCGGTATACGGCGCCGCGAAACTCACTTTCTTTTTTCCCTGGCCGGTATTGGTAAAAGCCGTCATAAATAAACTTTCCCCGGTAAGCACCCTTTTTCCGGCGCTCATCAGTTTACCCAGGAAACCCGTTGACTGTTGCGCGGAACCGTCCCCGAAAATTGTTTGCATCTGGATACCATCATCCATCATCATCATGGCCCCACTTTCGGCGATGGCCGTTTCATTGGGGTCCAGCTCTATTTCTACAAATTGTAATTCTTCGCCATATATTTTATAGTCGATCTCGTGGTTGTTGCGGGTGGTGACACTCATGGTGGTTGTTTTAAGTAAAGTTAAATAAAAGCGGTTAGCCATTAGCTATTAGCTATTAGTATGACCCCGTTAAGAAAAACAGCTATTTTTTATTGGCTAACGGCTAATAGCTAACAGCTTCCTGGCTGGTTGAGGCCTCTTAAAATGATGGATGGCGCTGTTAAATCGACCAATTCCCTTATTTTGTCGTCCCCAAAATAATAATTTATGAAACAACGGTTATTGATGTTAGTGGCTTTTACCATGGCGATTGCAGGACTCGTCAACGGGCAGGCAAAGCTGGTAGAAAAAGTTACCAAAAAGGGAGACGAGATCGTGATCCCTTATGAAAAATACGTATTACCTAATGGGCTTACCCTTGTCATCCATGAAGATCACAGTGATCCCGTGGTGCATGTGGATGTGACCTACCACGTAGGTTCGGCCCGGGAAGAGATCGGGAAATCCGGCTTTGCCCACTTCTTTGAACATATGATGTTCCAGGGAAGTGACCACGTAGCCGACGAACAGCATATCAAGATCGTATCAGACGCGGGAGGCACGATGAACGGGAGTACCAACCGTGACCGTACCAATTACTTTGAAACCGTGCCCAGCAACCAGCTGGAAAAAATGATCTGGCTCGAATCCGACAGGATGGGCTACCTGCTTGATGCGGTAACCCAGAAAAAATTCGAAGTACAACGTTCTACGGTAAAGAATGAAAGAGGCCAGAGTTATGATAACCGTCCTTATGGACTGGCCAGTGAAACAACTTCCAGGAACCTGTATCCTTACGGCCATCCTTATTCCTGGATGACGATCGGTTATGTGGAAGACCTGAACCGTGTAAATGTTAACGACCTGAAGAATTTCTTTTTAAGGTGGTATGGTCCCAACAACGCGACCCTTTCGATTGGTGGAGATGTAAAACCCGCAGACGTGGTGAAGCTGGTAGAAAAATATTTCGGTCCCATTCCCCGCGGCCCGGAAGTAACACCTGTTACAGTGCCTGCCGCGCATCTCGATGCAAACCGTTATGTAACGCTGGTTGACAACTATGCCAGGGCTCCCCGTCTCTACATTACTTACCCAACTGTTCCTAATTTTCATAAAGACATGCCGGCACTGGATTGCCTGGCAGAGATACTGGGACAGGGAAAGACCTCAGTGCTTTATCAAACCATTGTAAAAAAACAACTGGCGCTTGTAGCCAATGCAACACATAACAATTCTGAGTTATCGGGTGAATTTACTGTCATCTTTGCTCCCCTGCAGAATAAAACGCTGGCGGAAATGGAAGGTCTCTACCGCGCAGCGCTTGATTCTTTTGAGCAAAGAGGTGTGACAGATGCCGATCTCCAAAAATTCAAAGGGGGTTATGAATCAGGCCTCATCAATGGTTTGCAAAGCGTAGCGGGTAAAGTAAGCCAGCTGGCTTCCTACCAGACATTCGCAGGTAACCCCAATAAGATCGCTGATGAAATAAGGGATTACAATGCCGTTACCAAAGAAGATGTAATGCGGGTGTATAACCAGTATATAAAAGGGAAACCCGCTGTTATCTTAAGCGTTGTTCCGAAAGGCCAGGATAAAATGATAGCGGCGGCAGATAACTACAAAATAGATTCTGCCAATTATGCTGCGCCTAACTATGGTTATGCCGGTCTTAAGTATATAAAAGGCAAAGAAGATTTTGACCGTAGCAAAATTCCCGGTAGCGGCCCGACCCCCGTGGTGAAGGTCCCTGCCTTCTGGAAAAAAGATCTTCCTAATGGTATCCGGGTCATCGGCACGGAAAGCACCGAGATCCCGATCCTTACCATCACCATTACCATACCCGGTGGTCATATGCTCCAGGCAAAAGATCTCTCCAAAGCAGGGCTGTCCGGTTTCTTTGCTTCCATGATGAACGAAGACACGAAGAATTATACCGCTGAGAAAATGTCACTGGAACTGCAAAAACTGGGAAGCAACGTGAATGTATCCAGCGGCTTAACAGGCATTACGTTCACCGTCCAGGCGCTGAAGAAAAACCTTGATCCTGTTCTCGCTTTATTAAATGAAAGAATATATAATCCTAAATTCTCCGAAGATGTTTTCAACCGTATAAAAAAACAACGGCTGGAATCCTTCAAGCTGGCAAAATCGCAGCCTGCCATGATCGCTGATGCTGTTTTCGCCAGGGTAAATTATGGCTCCAACAATATTTTAGGCATCAGCCAGAATGGGACCGAAGAAACCATCGGAAGTATCACGTTAAAAGATATCGAAGAATATTATAACAACTACATGACATCACAGGATGCCAAAGTGGTGATCGTTGGCGATGTCAAACAGGCCGAGATCCTTCCAAAACTTTCTTTCCTAAATAAATTACCCAATAAAAAAGTAATGATCCCGACAGCGGCTCCCGCGCCTGCTATCGATAAGACAAAAGTTTATATGGTGGATGTGCCAAAAGGCGCACAAACAGAATTCAGGGTAGGTTATTCTACCGGTGTGAAATGGGATGCCACCGGGGATTATTATCACTCGGTACTGGCTAATTATTCACTGGGTGGCGATTTTAACAGCCGGTTAAATATCAACCTGCGGGAAGATAAAGGATGGACCTATGGAGCAAGCAGCGGCTTCACCGGTAATGATATCGGGGGTGATTTTCGTTTTGCTTCCGCTATAAGGACTGATGCTACGGACAGCGCCCTTTCCGAAGTAATGCGGGAGATGAAAGAATATGGGGAAACAGGAATAAAAGCCGATGAGCTTGCCCTTATGAAAAGCGCTCTCGGGAAATTTGATGCCCTGCGTTACGAAACACTCGGGCAAAAAGCATTGTTTATCCGCCGTATACTTGATTATAATTTACCCGCCAATTATACGCAGCAGCAAAACAAGTTACTCAACGCTATTACCAAATCCGAGGTAGACCTGGCCACCAGGAAATACATCAGGCCTGAAAAGATGAATATCCTGCTGGTAGGCGACAAGGCCAGGATCTATGACGGGGTAAAAAAACTCGGTTACGAGATCATCGAACTGGATGCCGATGGGAAGAAGATTGAAAAGAAAGGATTCTAATTAATTGCCCCGCAGATAATTAAGACCATCCGTCAGCTAAACGGATGGTTTTTTTATTATCCCAATACCCTCCTTTTTTTCAACACAGAGATACAGAGAAACACAGAGAGGTGACTTACAATAAAATTCTCTGTGTAACTCAAAAACTCTGTTACTCTGTGTTGAAATTTTTTAACACCTCTTTTGATTTGATTTTAAAAAAAATGTTGTCCCTTTAAAGAACTAAAAACCTGTTTTATGAGATATATCTACTCGTTGTTCTTTATTACATTCTCCTTTTGTGCGTCCGCACAGTTCTCTATCAATGTTGGTTACTCCCTCGGGTTGCCAGAGCAAAAGATGGCCGATAATATAAACCCGGTTCACAGCCTGGTAGCAGGCGCCATGTACAAGCTTCCGGGTAAACTCGACAGGATACAGGTTGGTACCGATATCGGCTGGGGTATGTATGCGAATACCCGGAAGATGCAGACCTTCAATTTCGGCGGCGGCAGTTCCACCCAAACCTGGGTGAATTATAGCAGCAATGTTATACAGGCAAGTATAGTCAGCAAGATCTTTTTATTAAAGGATAAAAATGTGATGCCTTATGCAAGTGGTAAGATCGGCTATACCAGTTTTTACAGCAATATCTATATCGAAGACCCCAACGATCCGAATGGCTGTAAGGCGCTTGACCAGCGCAACCTGATCAAAGACGGAACGATCATGGCTGGTTATGGAGGCGGGTTACAGGTAAGCTGGGATGCTTTTAGCAAAAGGAAAAATAATAAGGGCGCCTATATTGATATCAGCGTGAATAATACCCGCGGCGGCAACCTGGAGTACATCAATACTAAAAAACTGATCGATGCCAATAACCCACCTACCGGGACGGATGGCAAACCTCTCAGTGTCCGCTTTATCAATGCCACCACGCAGGAAATTCATGAGCACCAGGTAGCCGAAGTGTATACTACTCCTTTACGGTTACTCGAATTCAAATTAAGTGCTGTTTTTTATTTGCCAGGAAAAGAAACAAAAAATTCCCAGGGGTCAAAATGCACGCGGGGATCGAAATGTTGCCGGAAAGGTTGACAGATAAATTGCTCAAACTGTTCAAAAAGAAGAGGCTGTCTCAAAAATCAATTTGATTGTCATATTGATCCCGCCTCGGGCGGGACGAAATATTGACTATCAAATTGATAGCCTTCGATAAACTCAGGCTGACAACCTTTTGAGACAGCCTCTTTCTTTTAACCACTAAACCAACTAACTACTATTATAACGTCTGTCCCGGTTCTTTGGTTGCCGGTTTTAATTTTCCCAACCATACTTTTTTGCCCTGGATTCTTCTTACAGCATACATGATACCGACAAAGAGGAAGAACAAGGGGCCCAGGAAACCAAAGATGGCCACCCATTTACCTCCGTAAAATTTTTCCATCGGCCGCTTTAATCGCTCCGCGATCAGGTACATACTCGGTACCATCACCAGTGTAAGGAAGAAGGAGAAGATCAATCCAAAAATAATCGTCCAGCTTAGCGGGCCCCAGAATACCACGCTGTCGCCACCGAAGAAAATATTAGGACGAAGATGAGTGAACAGCCCCGCAAAATCAATATTAAATCCTACAGCCAGTGGCAATAATCCCAAGATGGTCGCCACCGCGGTCAGTAATACCGGGATGATCCTGATCCTGCCCGCCTGTATCGCAGCTTCTCTTGTCCGCATACCCCGGCCACGGAGTTCATCCGTGAATTCAA
>JANMKG010000414.1:0-6932 GCA_031371915.1 Chitinophagaceae bacterium
CAACCTCTATATCCGTTACCTGGGAAAAGAGGAAATAAAAACACGTTATGGAAAATTCAGGACGATCAAGATCAAGCCACTCCTGATCAAGGGGACTATTTTTGAAGGAGGGGAAGATATGACGGTATGGGTAAGTGATGACCTGAACCATATCCCGGTGAGAGTGGAAAGCCCGATCGTAGTGGGGAAAGTAAAGATCGATATGATGAGTTATAATAATCTGCGGCACCCGCTGAGTTCGTTGTTGAAGAGAAGGTAAGTCCCACCCCCAACCCCACCCCCAACCCCCAAAAGGGGGCTTTAGACTCCGATAGTTAGAAAACTCCTATTCTGTCGAAATGTTTCACTTTCTCATTCCTTATTTCTCATTCCTCATTTCTTATTTTCTTAAATCTCTTCCAGCTTAAAGAACTCTTTAGGCCGAATTCCTTTTTCCGTTTGCTGAAGATTGCAGCATTCATATACCGGGTCATGTTCAAAGAATAACGTGTAATCACCTTCCACCGCTTCTTTTAAAAAGGATTTTTTTTCATTCAAGGTTGTGAGAGGAAACATATCATAGGCCATTACATAGGGTAAAGGTATATGTCCCTGTGAGGGGAGCAGGTCGGCCATATAGACAATGGTTCGGTCCTTGTATTTAATTTGCGGGAGCATCATTTTTTCGGTGTGACCACTTACAAAGCGGATGCTGATAGCATTGTCAAAAAAAGTCTGTCCCAGTTTTCCATCTTTTCCTTCCGCGATGTCCACGAATTTCAGTTTGCCGCTTTCTTCGATGGGAAGAATATTTTCTTTAAGAAAAGAGGCTTTTTCTCTTTCATTGGGATGAACGGCCCAATCCCAGTGGGCTTTGTTGCTCCAGTAAACCGCATTCTTAAATGCCGGTACTAATTTATCACCTTCCCGCATGATCGAGCCGCCGCAATGATCAAAATGAAGATGGGTCAGGAAAGCATCGGTGATATCATCGCGGTGAAAACCATATTTTGCCAGCGATTTATCCAGCGTATCATCGCCATGCAGGTAATAATGACTGAAGAACTTAGCATCCTGTTTATCACCATTGCCGTTATTGATCAGGATCAGCCGGTTGCCATCTTCGATCAATAAACAACGCAGCGCCCAGGAACAAAGATTGTTTTCATCAGCCGGGTTGATCTTGTTCCACATGCTTTTAGGCACAACGCCAAACATGGCGCCACCATCGAGTTTGAAATAACCGGTATTGATCGCGTAAAGCTTCATACATTAAATTTATGGTGGGCTTCTTGTTTTCTGTACGCGATAAAAAGAATAATCAACCCTACTACAAAAAAAACAATCAGTGATAATACACTGTTACGCATACTGCCCGTTATATGGGTAATAAAACCAAAGCTCAGCATGCCAATGACAATCGCTATTTTTTCAGTTACATCGTAGAAACTGAAAAACGAAGCAGTGTCTTTTGTTTCGGGCATTAATTTGGCGTAAGTGGAACGGCTAAGTGATTGTATTCCTCCCATCACTAACCCTACTAGTGCGGCAACGCCAAAGAACTGCCATTTATTATGAAGTAAGAAATAAGTATAGAGACATACTCCTATCCAGAGTAATACCACGATCATCAATACTTTGAAGTTCCCATACTTCTCCGATAACCGGCTCATACCAGTTGCTCCCGCAATAGCGACTAATTGGATGATCACAACGGTCAGGATTAGTGTGGTAGTATCAAGGTTTAATTCCTCCTTACCAAAATTGGTGGCAACTAGCATTACAGTTTGCACACCCATATTGTAAAAGAAGAAAGCAGACAGAAAAAGAAGGAGTACGGGCATTTTTTTTATTTGGCCGAAAACCTTGCTTAACTCATGGAAACCATTCGTAATAATATTCTTGTTGTTGGCTTCACCAGCAGGGTTGCTTTTTGGTAATCGTCGAAAAGTTATTTGGGCAAACCCAAACCACCATAATCCTACTAGTATAAAGGTGATCTTGACAGCCTGACTTTGGGCTGACTCATCCTTCCCCGCAAGAATAACCAGGACAAACCCAATTATCTGGAGTATGACACTTCCAATATAGCCGTAGGCAAAACCCTTTGCGCTGATTCGGTCACGGTCTTTTGGTGCAGCGATCTCCGGCAAATAGCTATTGTAAAATACAAGACTGCCCCAAAAACCAACTGTAGCAGTGATCATCAGGATACTTCCAAGACCCAAAGTAGACCTGTTAAAAAAGTAAAACCCTATGCAGCTGAGAGAACCAATTGTAACAAAAAAACGCATAAAATTTTTCTTGTTCCCCTTATAATCTGCGATGGAGCTTAAGATTGGAGATGATACGGCAACTATCAGAAAAGCTACTGCCAGTGTGTAATCGTACAATGAGGAATTAGGGATATGTTTAAACCAGAGAAAGTCAATATAATCTGTTTTAGTGGCATCATTTCCATCTCCTGTTATACCCAGATAATAAATAGGAAAGAAAGTAGTGGTAATAACAAGATTATAGACAGAATTCGCCCAGTCATACATCGCCCAGCCATTCACTACTTTTTTGGAAGCTGTTTGCATAGATCAGTGTTGTTGTATAAAAATAGGGAAACCGTTCTAAAAGGAAATCATTTCAACACAGAGATACGGAGAAACAGAGTTACACAGAGATATACTCAGTGTATTCTAAGTTCAGTTTTTAGCAAAATATATTTTAAAAGCTCGTCAGGCTGCCAGAGACAAGTCCACAAATGGAGTTTGTCTTTTGGCCTCTGTGGCTTTGTGTCTCTGTGTACTCCCTAATTAATAATCCCAGGCTTTTACTGTCTGGAGATGTTCGTCAGTGATGTAAAAAGAATAAGGAACATTAGCAAAGACATTCTCCTTGATCTGTTTTGATACCTTATCTACCTGGGCGATATACGCCGGATCGGTACGGGCCGATTCGATCATCGGGAAACGGATGATATAGCGATCTCCTTCTTTGGTCATATAGATCTCCACTGTACTTCCTCCTGCGAACGCGCCATTCTTGACGATATAGTCGGCAATAGTCTTTGATTCTTCATCGGAAATACCTTTCCAGTAAAAATCAATACCGCTGGCTTTCTCGTGATCAAATTCATCCTTGCTTTTTGCCAGGTCAGCGGCGGTGGGTGTGGGAGGGGGCGGCGGTGCTTCGAGTGATTTGGCCACGGCTTCATCCCAGGGAATAGTTTTATAATCCTTAAAATGTTTATCGGCCAGCGCGATGGTCACTTTTTTGCCGCCAAACACTTCTTTGGAAGCTTTTGCTGCCAGCAATTTGAACTCATCATCCACCCCTTTAAGGGTATCATACACATCTTTGTTATAAACAAAACGAAGTGTATACACGTCGCCATCACGGGTAACCTGTATACTGGCGCCTTTGTCAGGGGTAAGGAATACTTCCTTTAAGAATTGCCCGGTCTTTTTAGCATCGTCTTCTGTTACCCCATCACCTTTGTAATAGATCTCTCCCTTGGTGCCTTCTACATTGATTTTTTTGCCATTGTTGGTGCAGGCCGCTAATACAATTGTTACCAGCCATACCAGCATAAATGATCTTCTCATAGTGGGTTTGTTTTTTTAATGAATAAAATTTTTAACCACCGATAACACCGGTAAATAATAAGATCAGCAGGATGATACCGGCGACGATCCGGTAGATCCCGAATAATTTAAAACCGTAAATTTTTAAATAATTAATAAAGAAACGGATCGCCAGCAGGGCCACCACGAACGCCACGATATTGCCCACTATGAAGGAACGGATATTTTCCGGGGTTTCCGTGATGAGCTGGTACCCTTTTTTGACCCCGCCCTCATGGGGCCATTTTTTGAGGAAGAGAGAATAAGCGGTCGCGGCAAACATGGTCGGTACCGCCAGGAAAAAAGAAAACTCGGCCGCCAGGTTGCGGGTAAATTTTTGCGACATACCACCAATAATACTGGCAGCGCTACGGCTGACACCCGGTACCATGGAAATCGTTTGCCATAACCCCACAATAAAAGCTTTGCCAAAACTGATCTGCTCTTCCGACTCGATAGTAGCGGCTTTAAAAAAAGCATCAATGAACAGGAGAACGATACCCCCTGCCAGCATCGCGATCGCTACGGTGGTAGGGCTTTCCAGCAGTTTATCTATTTTATCGGAGAATAAATAACCCAGGACCAGCGCAGGGATAACACCCAATATGAGTTTGGCATAGAACTGCCACCTCTTGAATTCAAAGAATTTTCTCCAGTAAAGAACAACAACAGCAAGGATGGCACCGAACTGGATTGAGATCTCGAATACCTTGGTGAATTCATCTTTCTGGATACCCAGCAGCGAACTGGTGATGATCATATGCCCGGTGGAAGAAACGGGAAGAAACTCAGTCAATCCTTCTACGACGGCAATGATAATAGCTTCAATGATAGTCATGTAATGGGTTGGTTTACCTTGAACAGGGCGGTAAGTTAATGGGTATTTTAAAATAAAAAAAGCGGCGCCGAAAGGACCGCTTTAACTTTTTTTATACAGCACCCGGGTTTAAACGGTGGCTTGTTTAGGTTGCCTGAAAATGGCAAAAATTTCGATCACCAGTCCTGCGAGGATCAGGATGGGGGCAATGGTAATACGTGTCGTGCTGTAAACAGCGGCCTTATCAAATACATTAGGGTCCTTGTTGCTGGCCCCGCCGGACAAAAGGATCATACCGATCGCCATCACTACCAGCCCGATCAGCATCCAGCGGTAATTATCCCTGGTAAACATGGAAGGGGTTGTTTTTTCGTTGCTCATTGCTTCTTTATTAAGTCGTGCAAGATAAGGAAAAGTCGGAAAGTCAGGAAGACCGAAAGTCCGAAAGAATATACAATTAGTGGGAGCTGTCTTTCCGACTTACGGACTTCCCGTCTTTCGGACTAGTACAAGTCATCCAACCTCATCCTCAAATACTTGATCACACTGCGGTGGGTACTGAAAACAGTGATGCACACGCCAAGGATGATCAGGCCGAGGAAAAGCAGCACCAGGCTTTTGTTATCATGGATCACTTTCATTTCGGGAATGAACTTTTCAATAACGAAGAGGAACAGGATCACCGCGGCCGTGGCGATCACGCCGCTAACGGCGCCGTTGATCACCGCCCTGACATTCATCGGTTTGGCGATGAACCAGCGGGTGGCACCTACCATCTGCATGGTCTTAATAAGGAAGCGGTTGCTGAACATAGCCAACTTGATCGTATTGTCGATCAGCACGATCACCACCAGCGACAACACCACTGCCAGGATCAATATGCCGATGCTGATATTGCGCAGGTTCTTGCTCATCTGCCCGATGAGGGCGGCAGGATAGTCAACATCACTTACATAGGTCTGGGCTTCGAGATCCGCTTTGATAGCCGTCAGTGAATCGGTATTCAGGTAATTGTTCTTTACTTTAAAATCAACACTGTTGGGAAGGGGGTTTTCGGTCAGTACTTCGCTCCAGTCCTTATTCCCATCCGACATGTATTTCTTCTTGGCCACTTCCTTGGTTATATAGGTGTATTCGCGGATATAAGGTTTCGAACTGATATATTGTACCAGTGCCACGCTGTCTTTTGGGTTCAGGTCGCCGCGGAGGTAAGCACTGACGGTTACATTTTCTTTGAAGTGATCGGAAAGCTTATTGGTATTGATAACGATGAGGCCGATAATACCCAGGAAGAATAATACCAGCGTGACCCCGAGGATCGACATAAAGTAGGAAGGTTTGCCACGTTTGATAGAAGCTTTACCAGATTGGGACATGAATGATAATTTTTCAGATTAATGGATTACGGCCCCTTGCTATACGCCAAGGTGACCAGTGATGGGTCAATTTGAATTTTCACGCCGGGATCCCGGAGTACGCAGAGCTTAAAAATAAATAAGTTATCTCTGCGATCACAGCGCTTTCTGCGTGCCCTTCATTCAAAATAACCCACTACCCGTGACCAGCAAAAATAGCAGTTTAGGGCTACAATCAGTATTTTTGCTGCCCATTTAAACGATTGCGCCGGGTTCATATTGCCATTTTAAGGTTGAGTTTTTTGTTAAAGATTTTTACTTATCACGGATTACCGTGATGAATAAATTACCGGATAGTTATTATGAATAAAGAAGATAAAAAAGAAAATAGTACAAACTCACCTTCAGGAGTGGGGGGCAGGGAGTACGATTTCAGAAGGATTGAAAAGGACTGGCAAAAGAAATGGAAAGAATCACAGGTATACAAAGTGTCCAATGATTCTGCAAAGCCAAAATATTATGTACTGGATATGTTTCCTTACCCGAGTGGTACGGGCTTGCATGTCGGTCATCCCCTGGGGTATATCGCTTCCGATATTTACAGCCGTTACAAAAGACTGAAAGGGTTCAATGTGCTCCACCCGATGGGGTTTGACAGTTTTGGTCTTCCCGCGGAACAATATGCACTCGATACGGGTCAGCACCCGGTCGTGACCACGAAGAAGAATATCGCCACCTTCAAATCACAACTGGATAATATCGGTTTCTGTTACGACTGGAGCCGCGAGGTACAGACCAGCGATCCGAAATTTTACAAGTGGACACAATGGATCTTCCTGCAATTGTTCAATAGTTATTTCTGTCATACTGAGAAAAAGGCCTTACCCATTTCATTACTTATAAAAAAGTATGAGACAAAGGGAGCGATGCCAAAACCAGGAACACCCTTTGTACCGGGCAAACATTTTACCGCTGAAGAGTGGAAGGCTTTCCCGGAAAAAGAAAAAGCAGAGATACTGATGAGGAGACGTCTTATTTATTGCGGCTATGGTGAAGTGAACTGGTGCGAAGCATTAGGAACGGTACTTGCCAATGACGAAGTAATAAACGGAGTTAGTGAACGTGGTGGCCATCCTGTGGTAAAAAAGAAAATGCGCCAATGGTATT
>JANMKG010000422.1:0-5132 GCA_031371915.1 Chitinophagaceae bacterium
CTCGTATGATCCGGTGCCCCGAGGTGAAAATCAGAAAGAAAATAAATTTTGCTGGCCACTGGATTGATTTAGAAATATGGTTTACGCAAGCTATAAGAAGAAAGGAAGCAGGCTGTTTATTCCTGTACCTTTTTGCCCAGGTATTCGAGCAAGTCCCCGGAACTGATCGGGGTCCGTCCTGTTACATCACCATTATACCAGTATATCCAGGCATGCGTGACCTGGTTGTTGATATGTACTTCCGTTATCTCCCGGCGGTATAACTGCACTTCATCGGGTTCTACCGATACGCCTTCATAATCATCAAGCTGCCCGATGGCCCAGGAGAATTCGTGTTCATTCTTTGCCTGGTATAATTCGCCCAGGATAAAGCTGCTTTCATTTCCCGGAACCCCGGCAGGATAAGTTCCCATATCAAACAGTTTGCCTCTTACGTTGGCTTCGCCAATAAATTTAAAGAACCGGCTGATATATTCATATACCGGGCTGCGGAACCCCCTGCGAAGAGAGCCATAGACGAATAACTGGTAAACACCGGGATTTGTCATAGGTATAAAGATAAGCTAAGAGTTTAAAAGAGAAAAAGAGGATGGTTGAGAGAAAAAGTATATAAGGTATATAGGGTCGTCTTACTTTATATACTCTATATACTTTAGATACTTTGTATAAAAAAATCAACACAACTACGCTTCGATCAAAAACACGTATACTTCCTTCGGTCCATGCACACCAACGACAAGGGTCTTTTCAATATCCGCGGTGCGGCTGGGACCAGTAGCAAAGGTCAGCAGCGAAGGCAGGTTGTTGCCATATTTATCCCTGGCGGCCTGTAACGCATCTTTGATCTCATACACAAGCTGGTTGGTGTACGCGACACAAATATGGATGGGTGCATATACACTGGTGGTACGACCGCTTAATTGTGCCGAGCTCATCACAATGGAGCCTGTCCTGGCCACCAGGCTTTCACAACCGGTTATAGAAACATCGCAGTCAGCCAATCCTGACTTCACCAACCTGTCCGATAATTGCGAGAGTGCCGGCGCGACCAGTTTTTCTTCTACACAATAGACTTTTTGCCAATCCTGTTTTTTTATGAGGCTGCTTAACTGGAAGGCAAATTCCTGCTGGTTGATACAATAAATGAATTTGCCTTGTAACTGGGTAAATTGTTCGGCAAATTCTACTTCCGGTTCCTGTTCCAGGGGTTGGAAAACAGGTTGGTTCCCTTCACTGTGGGGAAAAGGCAAAGGCGTTGAATGACTCAACGCCTTGCGTATTCTCTTTAAAATATTTTCCTTCGATGGAGAAATATTCATGGTTGGTAGTTAAATGGATGGTGCCAGTTCCAGTCCACCGGTTTGCTCTCCTGTTGATTTTTCCTCCTGGCTTTTGATCTCCCCGGTAGCCAGCGGCAATTCAGCCGGTGTTACCGAAGGGACTTCATCTACTGCCAGTGCTTTCTTTTCTTCAAACGGTCGCTTACCGATCAGCGCTTCCACATCACTCTGGAATAATACTTCTCTCTCCAGCAAAGCATTTGCCAACTTTTCGACGTCAGTTCTCTTTTCGGTCAGCAGTTCCTTTGTTTTGATGTAGGCATCATCGATCAGTTTACGCACTTCCTGGTCGATCATCTTGGCTGTTTCATCCGAGTAGGGTTTGGTGAAAGTGGTCTCCTGCTGCGGATCGTAGAAGCTAATGTTCCCGATCTTATCGTTCATACCATAGACAGTGACCATGGCATAAGCGATACGGGTGATCTGCTGCAGGTCGTTCTGCGCGCCGGTGGATATCTTATGGAAAAATATTTCTTCACTTGCCCGGCCACCGAGGGTCATACAGATCTGGTCGGTAAGCTGGTCGATATTGTAGAGGTATTGTTCCTTCGGGGTGTATTGGGCATAACCAAGGGCAGCCGTACCTCTTGGAACGATCGTCACTTTGAGCAAGGGGTAGGCATGTTCAAGGTACCAGCCACACACCGCGTGACCGGCTTCATGGAAGGCGATGATCTTTTTCTCTTCGGGTGAAATGATCTTGTTCTTTTTTTCCAAACCACCAATCACCCTGTCGACGGCATCCTGGAAATCCTGCATATCAACGGCTTCTTTATTCTTCCGGGCAGCGATCAGCGCTGCTTCATTACACACATTGGCAATATCAGCTCCTGCAAAACCGGGTGTTTGCTCAGCAAGTTTATGAATATCGAGTGTCTTTGATATCTTGATCGGTTTCAGGTGCACCTTAAAAATGGCTTCCCGTCCCACCAGGTCCGGTTTATCGATCGTGATCTGCCTGTCGAACCGGCCGGGGCGAAGCAAGGCGGTGTCCAGTACATCAGGACGGTTGGTAGCGGCGAGTACAATGATGCCGACATCGGTTCCAAAACCATCCATCTCCACCAGCAACTGGTTCAACGTGCTTTCTCTTTCGTCATTGCTCATCATTGCGTTCTTGCCACGGGCACGACCGATCGCATCAATCTCATCAATGAATATGATACAGGGCGCTTTTTCTCTTGCCTGCTTGAATAAGTCTCTTACACGGCTGGCACCAACACCCACAAACATTTCCACGAAGTCGGAACCGCTTAAACTAAAGAAAGGTACCTGCGCTTCGCCGGCTACGGCTTTTGCCAGCAGGGTTTTACCGGTACCGGGAGGCCCGATCAGCAAAGCGCCCTTGGGTATCTTACCCCCGAGGTTGGTATATTTTTTTGGATTCTTTAAAAAATCAACGATCTCCATCACTTCCACTTTGGCTTCATCGAGTCCTGCCACATCTGCGAAAGTGATATTCACTTTTGTTCCTTTGTCAAACAGCGTGGCTTTTGATTTACCGATATTGAAAATACCACCGGGCCCGGCACCACCACCGGCACCGCCACCCATCTTACGCATCAGTAATATCCAGAGACCTACAAATAAAAGTATTGGAAGTAAAAATTGTAAAACGTTTCCAAAAAGATCCCCGGCATTGTCAACATCGTAAGGAACTTCTTTAACGGTTGGGTTGGCTTTATAAAACTCGCTGATCTCTTTTTGAAAACCATCGCCGCTTGTTACTTTAAAAGACATGTGCGGTCCTTTATCACTCACCTTACCGGTAACGCTGGATTTAAATTTATCCTGGTATTTTTTCTTCGCTTCTGGTGTCAGGGTAACTTTAACCGTTTTGCGGTTATCGATGATGGTGTATTTCGCTACTTCCCCATTTACGAGCATGGTCCTGAATTCCAGCGATGATATCTTGGCCATATTGGGTGACAGCGGGTTGAACAACTGGAACCCAATCAGCACAGCAAAAATGATTGCGTAGATCCAGTATATACTGAACCGGGGACCTTTTTTAGGAGCCTGGGGATCTTCACCGGGACGATTACCAAAACGGGGCGGTCTGTTATCTTCTGCCATATATTTTGTTCTGTGTTCTGCTAATTAATGATTATTACTACAAAAAAGTTCCGTTACCGGTACTATTTAACATTATCCTTGTGTTCTTCTCCCACGGCATCACTCCACATATCTTCCAGTTGATAGAATTTCCTGGTTTCCGTGAGCATCACGTGCACCACCACGTTCACATAATCGATCAGCACCCAGTGCAGCTCCTTGAATCCTTCATGATGATAAGGATTCTCCTCGCATTTCTCCCTCACCCTGTGCTCTACGTTATCAGCGATCGCTTTAAGCTGTGGCTGGTTGCTGGCTTCGCAGATGATAAAAAAATCCGCTACGGCCTCGTTTATTTTCCGCAGGTTCAGGGAGATAATATTCTCCCCCTTTTTTTCCTGGATAGCTGCAATAATGGTTTTGATGATTTTTGAACTCTTCGTTAACCGTGCTGCACTTTTCTTGCGGTTGGTCAGTGATACCAGTTGTTCCAATAATGAGAGTGTTTAGTTTTTATTTGGAGTTGCCGTTGCTGGTGATTGGTTGCTGGTCAAAACGTCAATAATGACGAACTTTTCCCAGGAACAAGCTACCGGCAACCAGAAACTAGTTTACTTTGTCAAAAATAGCAATTAATTGCCAGAACCTCTTGCTACAAAGCCCATCGGCTCGCCTTTCATTGAATTGCAATCGGTGGATAGTACCAACAACTATGCCCGGGAACAAATACGGGCATCCCGCGCCTCCGACCTGCCTGTAAGTCAGGCATTAGCGGCACATGGAATGGTTATTTTCGCCCATGAACAATCGGCTGGGAAAGGTCAGCGGGGTAAAGTTTGGACCTCACAGCCGGGGTCGAATATCACGCTGAGCGTGCTGGTAAAACCTCAAGGGATACCACTTGCACAGCAATTCCGGCTCAGTGCATGTGTGGCGGTGGCGGTGCAGGATCTATTTATGAAATATGCCGGGGATAATACAAAGATCAAATGGCCCAATGATCTGTACTGGCAGGACAGAAAGGCAGGAGGAATTTTGATCGAGAACGTTGTTCGAAGTGGGGAGCCAAAAGCCCAGAGCCAGGAGCCGATAGCCAAGAGCCCGGAGCCAGAAGCCAACAGCCAGCAGCCAAATTGGGATTGGTCTATTATTGGTATCGGCATTAATATCAATCAACCGCATTTTCCCGCAGACCTTCCAAATCCGGTTTCATTAAAACAGATCACGGGAAAGGATTTTGATACCGTTGAACTGGCAAAAGAATTATGCGGAATACTTGATAAAAAATTCAATGAATTGATCAATGATGGTTTTGAAAATATCTACCAACAGTATCTTTTACACCTGTATAAAAAAAATGAAATAGTTAAACTGAAAAAAGATAATCGTGACTTTGAGGCGATCATAAAAACGATCACGCCGGCAGGTAAATTAGTTGTTCAGCATTCGATGGAAGAAGACCCGATAGCTATCGGATTTGATTTTGGAGAAGTGGAGTGGCTTGTATAGTAAAGGCCTAAATTTTTAGCTGATGAATCAACATCCTATATCCCACTAGCCACTTGCCAATCCCTATTACTTCCCCTTACCCCTCCACAACACAAAATTCCTTGAGATCGTAAAGCCCCAGCGGAACTGGCCCTTACCCCAGGAACTGATCGTGCGGGGAATAAAACGGTTCTCCAGTAATTCCGTGGCATTGGTAAAGTTCAGCCGGAAGATATGACCGGGCGTGAT
>JANMKG010000028.1:0-4021 GCA_031371915.1 Chitinophagaceae bacterium
ATTGAAAAACATGGTCCAGCACCAGGTCTGATGCAGTACTCACCCATTCCTCCCATTGTTTGGATTGCTGGAGTAATGAAGTTGCCAGTTCTTTCATGGTCCCCTTATAGTTCTCGCTGGGAAAGATCACATGCTCCTGGAGTTTCATCCGCTGCCACCAGCCGCTTTCGGCATCCCACATATGCAGGACAGTTTTATACAGGCTATTATAACTGCTGGGGACTTCCGCCAGCTGCTTCTCTTCAGGGAGTGCCAAAATGATATCCAGTATCCGCTGGCTTGCCCAGGTATTGTAAGTGGCGTATTGTTTAAGCAATTCTTTCATGGAGGTGGTGGTGTAAAAATGAAATCAGCTACTTTTGAAATGTTTAATTTCCAAATTTCCCTCCCGATAAATATCGGGACCAAAAATTGCAAAATGGATAAAAGTTTTCCACTAACAGGCTGGAGCTCCCTCGCTATTCATGGTGGCCACAAAAAAGATCCCCGCTATGCGCACCAGGTACCGATCTATGCAAGCAGTACCTATGTATTTGATGATGCCGAACAGGGTATGCGCCGGTTTAGCGGCGAAGAAGAAGGTTATATCTATAGCCGGTGGGGTAATCCTACAATGACAGAGGCCGAAGATAAGATCGCGGCACTGGAAACATTCGGATTGGGGATGGAAACAAAAGCCATTCTTCATGCCTCCGGGATGGCGGCGATTTCCACTTTATTACTATCCACTCTCCAACCCGGTGATAAGATACTGACCCATTTCTCACTCTATGGCGGCACGGATGAACTTGTCACCAAAATATTGCCTTCTTTCGGGATCACTGCGATCATCATTGATCTCCGGGATCTGCAAAAAGCAAGCGATATGCTTAAGACTGATAAGGCCATTAAAATGATGTACCTGGAAACGCCTGCTAATCCTACCATCCAGTGTGTGGACCTGGAAGAACTTTGTAAGCTGGCCAAACAACATGATCTTATCGTTGCCTGCGACAATACTTTCGCAACTCCCTTTTTACAACAACCTTTTGTGTATGGTGCAGATTTTATCGTTCACTCTACCACTAAATTCTTAAATGGCCATGGTACAGCTATCGGCGGTATCCTGTTGGGAAGGGATATTGAATTCATGAAAACAAAAACCACGAAAGTGCACCGGTTGCTGGGTGGTAATTCCAATTCTTTCGACGCTTTCCTGCTTATACAAGGAATAAAAACACTGGAAATAAGAATGGAGCGTCATTGCCACAATGCTATGGAAGTCGCCCATTACCTGGAAACACATTCCGCTGTAGCCAACGTGAATTATACGGGATTGAGCAGCCATCCCGATCATTATACCGCCATGAAACAAATGCGGCATCCCGGGGCGATGCTGAGTTTTGAATTAAAAGGCGGGTTAACGGCCGGTATCAGTTTTATGAACAAATTAAAAATGTGTATCCGGACCGTTTCCCTCGGCACCTGTGATACACTTCTCTCCCATCCTGCTTCTATGACGCATCACAGCGTTGCCAAAGAAGAGAAAGAAAAATATGGTATCACAGATGGGTTGATAAGAATGAATGTGGGGATCGAAAACTTGCAGGATATTTTGGCTGACCTTGAACAGGCGCTCCAGTAAATAAATACGCGACAAAGGGCTTTACCACAGATTACACGGATTAAATTTTCACAGATTGCACAGTGTTATCTGTGCCGTAATCTGTGGAATCTGTGGTAAAAAGAAAGCAAGCTTAACCTCAAATATCATTTTTCCGGGTTTTATTTATATAGTAACTTCTCCACCGGATTCTGTTTTGTTGAACCTCAATAACCAAACTGCTATGCGTAAGATCAGCCTCCTGCTATTCTTTGTCTTCTCCTTATTCACCTTATTGGCCCAGCCACCCACCGATCCACGATTAAAAGGACTGGATACCCTGGCCGCAAAAGTTTTAAAAGACTGGCATGCTCCCGGTATTTCCATTGCTGTAGTGGAAAAAGGGAAATTAATTTATGCCGGCGGATTTGGATATCGTGATATAGATAAAAAACTACCGGTAACAGAGAACACCCAGTTCGCGATCGGCTCCTGCACCAAGGCTTTTACAGCTTCCATCCTGGGGATGTTGCAAAATGACGGAAGACTTGACCTTGACAAACCCGTGCGGACTTATTTACCTGAATTAAAATTCCAGAACGAATACACAAATGATCATGTTACCCTTCGCGACATGATGTGTCACCGCACCGGTCTGCCCCGTCATGATATGTCATGGTATGCCTCCTGGGCAAGCCGCAGTGAATTTTTGGAACGTATCCAATACCTGGAGCCCACAGCAGAGCTGAGAGCCAAATGGCAGTATAACAATTTTATGTTCATGGCACAGGGAGTAGTGATCGAGAAAATGACGGGCAAATCCTGGGAAGCCAATATGAAAGAAAGGATACTGGTGCCGTTGGGTATGGATAATACCAATCTTTCCACCAGGGATATGGAAAAGTCACCCGATCATTCACTCGCTTATGTTTCTACTGACTCATCCATTAAAGCCATTCCCTACAGGAATATTGATGCGATGGGTCCGGCAGGATCGGTGAACAGCAGCGCAAAAGACATGGCGAAATGGCTGATCACCTGGATCAATAATGGCAAATACAATGGCAAAGAAATATTTCCTTCCCCTTACCGCAATGAAGCGATCACCATACAAATGGCCACCGGTAGTGGTTTGCCCGGTGCCGAGAATTCCGATGTGCATATATCGGGATATGGATTGGGTTGGGGTATCAGCAGTTACCGTGGTCATTACCGGGTAGAACATGGCGGTGGCATTGACGGATTTATTTCTTCCACCGGTTTCTTTCCCTCCGACAGCATCGGGATCTTCGTGGTGAGCAACCAGGGAGGACCCGTTTCTGTGATCCGGAATTTTATCGCGGACAGGATGCTGAAACTTCCTTCCCGAAACTGGAATAAATATTTACTGGATGCTTCCAAAAAAGCTACGGAAGCCGCTAAAGCAATTGTAAAAAATGATAGCCTGGGTCGAGTATTCAATACAAAACCATCGCATTCATTGGCTGACTATAGCGGTACTTACAAAAATCCCGGGTATGGCAGTATCGAGATCATGACAAAGGAAAATGAATTGTCTTCCAAATTCAACAGCATTGATATCAAATTTGAACATTATCATTATGACCAGTTCAAAGCCATTCCACAGGACCCTTCCCTGGAAGGAGCTTCTTTTCCTGTAACCTTTCACACCGATGAAAAAGGGAATATCAGCAAACTCACCATTCCTTTTGAAACAGGTGTAAAGGACATCGAGTTCATAAAAGAAGCAACCGCAATGGATATCAGCAAAGAAGACCTTCAAAAATATGTGGGTGAATATGAACTGGGCCCCGGTGCCCTGGCTAAATTCTATATTAAAGGAGAGAAGACATTATACGCTTTTATTGAAGGACAGCCCGAATATGAACTGGTACCTGTGAAAAAGAACGAATTCAATCTCAAGATCCTCTCCGGTTATAGTGTAAAGTTTGAGATGAATGATAAAGGAGAAGTAACAGCGGTAAATTTTATTCAACCCGAAGGAATATTCAAAGCCAATAAAAAGAAATAAAAATGAGATCAATTATCTTCCTGTGCAGTGTTCTTTTTTTATGCTCCTGCAATAAGAAAAAAGAATACGATACCATTATCCGCAACGGTATGATCTATGATGGAAAAGGTGGGGAACCTTATAAAGCAGATATCGGTATCATCAATGATACGATAGCTATTATCGGTGATCTCTCCCAGGCAGCTGCAGGCAATGAAGTGGATGCAAAAGGCAATGCAGTGGCTCCCGGTTTTATCAATATGCTTAGCTGGGCTACTGAATCACTTATCCAGGATGGCAATTCGCAAAGTGATATCCGCCAGGGAGTGACGCTGGAAGTGATGGGTGAAGGATGGAGTATGGGTCCGCTCAGTGAGAGTTTAAAAAAACAGCAGCAGGAATCGCAAACCGATATCAAATACAAAATT
>JANMKG010000037.1:0-2213 GCA_031371915.1 Chitinophagaceae bacterium
CGACAAGCTGAACGAATGGGAATTCCAGGACTCAGCCGGTTATGCTCTTCCATACCAGCCAAATATGCTGCAGTTGAGCAAAGTGCTTAGATCAAATGCGAATCTCGACATCAATAAATTTTCCGGTTACCTCCAGGATAATATTTTACTTGGTGATTCTGTTCATGCGGCTACGCTGACAGCAGGAGTACGGTTCAATTACAATTCACTTAACCAGGAATTCATCGTTTCGCCGCGTATTGGTGCGAGCTGGAAACCAAGCGGCAAAAGGGATATCATTTTCCGTGTTGCTGCCGGGGCTTATGATCAACCGCCATTCTATCGTGAATTGCGGAGATATGATGGAACGGTTAACAGCAAACTTAAAGCTCAAAAAAGCTGGCAGGGTGTTGCCGGCTTTGATTATAATTTTATCGGTCTTAGTGATCGCCCTATGCGTTGGACTACGGAAGCATATTATAAAAGGATGACGGATGTAGTACCTTACGATATTGACAATGTCCGTATCCGTTATTTTGGGGAGAATATGGCCACCGCGTATGCGGCAGGGATCGAAATGCGCCTGCATGGAGAACTCGTACCCGATGCAGAAAGCTGGATCAGCCTTGGTATCATGAAAACCAACGAAAACCTTATTGGTGATCATTATTACCGCTATAAAAATGCAGCGGGTGAATTCATCACGGCGCAAAGCACCGACCAGGTCATCGCGGACAGTGTACGTTTTGATGTAGGCTCTCTTCGCCGCCCCACCGACCGTCGTGTCACTTTTGGTATGTATTTTTCGGATTACCTCTCTACGAACAAGAATTTCAAAGTATTTCTCAATTTACTTTACGGGAGCAATATGCCCTATAATATTCCCAATGCCACCCGCTACCGGAATGCAGCGGTGATAGAGCCGTATATCCGCTGTGATATCGGTTTCAGTGCTTTATTGATGGATGATGACCGGAGCAAGCGGCGCAGCCACTCTCCTTTCAGGAATTTTGACAATATCTGGGCCAGTCTCGAGGTCTTTAATATAATTGACCGCGCCAATACGATCTCCTATCTTTTTATCAAAGATTTTTCCAACACTGTATATCTGTTGCCGAACCGATTGACACCAAGACTGGTAAATTTTAAGGTCGTAGCAAGATGGTGATAGCAGTTTTTTTATCGCGGAGAACATGAGTTAATGAGATTCGCAGAGGGATCTGCGAAGACTTTTCATTTTCTTTCCCTTGGTTTAATCAGGCCGGTGATTAACTAATCTATTTCCGAAAAAAACCATCAACTCCCGTTGATAATCCCCTCTTTTCCTGCTGGATAATTACTTATTTGCTGTCAAATTTTCTTTTATGCAGCTAACGATCATCCAGCGAAGGATCTATGAGATAAGAGGCCGGAAAGTCATGCTCGATTTTGACCTGGCAGAGCTTTACCAAGTTGAGACCAAAGTGATGAACCAGGCAGTCAAAAGAAATAAGGAAAAATTTCCCCGGGATTTTATGTTCCGCCTGGCAAGAAAAGAATGGAAGGTGATATTATCCCAAATACTGACTGGCTCTGCCGAACAGAGCAACTGGTCACAAATTGTGACCAGTTCAAAAAAACACAGGGGCCTGGCTTACTTGCCTTATGCTTTTACAGAACACGGCGTGGGCATGCTGGCAAGCGTGCTAAACAGCAAAAGAGCCGTGAAGATGAATATCGCTATTGTCAGGGTATTTATAGCACTCCGGCAATTTGCACTCGATTACAAAGACCTGGCAGAACAAATAGGCGATATCCGGAAAACGGTTGCCAATCATAGCGACCAGTTAAACCAGATCTATCTTGCAATTGAAAACATGCTGGACGAAAAAGCGACAAAGAAATCATGGGAAGAAAGAGAAAGGATCGGTTTTAAAAAATAAGCCTATCTCCAATTGTTCCTGAACCTGTCCCAGGTCGTCAGCCCTATCTTGAACTGTACCGGGTTATTGAATTTATTCGCGGCTGAGCCTACTACATAAATTCCCAGTTTTATTTTCGCTAATGGATTGAACGGCCATTTGAAAACCCTTTCAATACCGGTGAATACTTCCACGTATTTCAGGTTTTTCTCAGGTGCAAAGAGGAATCCCATTCCCGCTACTTCCTGCAACTTTAATTTATTAAGAAAGGGAACCTTGCTCAACAACGCCCCATTGAATTCATGGTCGAGATTGCCCTGGTAGTATCGTTCA
>JANMKG010000048.1:0-12462 GCA_031371915.1 Chitinophagaceae bacterium
GCAGCCCGAGCCCGCGCGCGTCCTGACGTCGCGCCTCTGTTACGTCTGCAAGACCCACTTCCACGAGCTCCATCACTTCGTATCCATTACCAGCCGTAGCGGTGACAAGAAAAGACTCTTCCGACTGCAATAAGGACACGATACCGTCTCTCAGGATCCTGTGATCATCTGCAATCAGCAATTTTATTTTATTCATACCGTCCCGTTTGTAAATATATTTCGCGGATCCCTTCTTTTTACTACCAGTATCTTGGTATTTATATAACGGTATAAGGGATATCAATGATCACCGTTGTTCCCCTGCCCGGCAGGGCATCCACATTAATCTTTCCTTTCAGGTATTCTACCCTGGAAAGGATATTCCCAAGCCCGATCCCCTTCTTTATTTTCAGGGCATTTTGATAATCGAATCCACGACCATTGTCTTCTACCGACAGGTTGATATAATCCGGGTGGCGGACCAGTTGCACAGTTACTTTACTGGCTTCCGCATGTTTTACAATATTATTGATCAACTCCAGTATGATCCGGTAAATACTCATTTCGGAATGTTCATCAAGCCGTTGCTCCAGCCCGTGGCTGGAAAAGTTGATCTGCATGCCTGAATGAGAGGTAATGTTATTGATCAGGTTCCTTAATGCGGCCACAAGACCCAGTTTAGACAAAGTCGCGGGCATAATATTATGAGAGATATTTCTTAATTCACCCGAGGCTTCATCGAGTAATTGCATGGTCACCTGGTAGTTTTCAAGCTGCTCCCCTTTCATCTCCGGGCGGCCTTCTTTCAATGCGGATAATTTAAGTTTGGCGGCAGAAAGAATGGATCCCAGGCTATCATGGATATCTTCGGCAATTCGTTTTCTTTCCTGGTCCTGGGTGGCGGCGATCGCATTGAACAATTCATTTTGTTGCCTGTTCAATTGCTGCTGGTAACGGTTCTTCTGGCGCAACCGGTAACGGTTGTATAAGAAACCAAGCGTAACCAGGGAAAACAGTGCAATGCCGATAATGATATTCCTCCACAACTTTTGCCGTTCCAGTGCCGATTGTTGCAACTGCCGTTGCTGTTCGATCCTGAGACTGGCCTCCCGTTGCAGGATATCCTGCTGGTTGCTTTCTTCGTTAATGCTGTCTTTTAGTTTGGCGAATGAGAAATGATAAAGGTAAGCGCTGTCAAATAGTTTTTGCCGGGCAAAGGCAATAGCCAGTTGCTCATCAGCATCCCGGATATACTCACGGTGAATGATGCTTTTTGCAATCGCCCTACCCTGCCGTAAAAAGAACACAGCGCTATCCGGCAATCCCAGGCAATTATAAATGGCGCCTGTATTAATATAATAACTGGCCTCATCATAGAGATTCATCCCGGCAACCTGGCGGGTGGCAATCAAGGTCGCATTCAATGCAAAGGGCAAAGCGTGGTGACATTCACCTTTTAATTTATAGGCTTCTGCCATTTTATTTGAAATATAAGCTTCTCTTTCCTGCGGGGTAAAAAAGCTGGAATCCTTCATCGAGTGGTACACCTTTTTAGCAGTCTGCAAAAAAGAAATAGCCGAATCATAATTACCGCGGGCAATGTATAACTCTGAGAGATTACAGAGCGCCCCTGCTTCTGAAAATGTGTCCGCAATACTCCGGTATAATTGCAGGTTGAGTTGGAAATATTGCGTGGCCTGTGTAAAATTCTTTTGCCGCATATGTATATATCCTATAACATTATTATAATGAGCCACCCGGTTCGTGTCCTTTATTTGAGCGGCTTTTGATAACCCGGCAGAAGATATTTTCATCGCGTTGGTATAATCCCCGGAGAGAAAAAAGGAATTATTGAGGGAAGGCCGGCAAAGATGGAGCTCCTCAAAAGAAAAATCGTGGGCAATCGCTATTTCCAGGGCCTGCTGGCAATAATAATTTGAACGCGTATAATCTTTTTGATTGTAAAATTTAATGGATTGATCATAGAGCGCATAGGTTCGCGCATAGTCATCTTTCTCTTTTTCCTGCAGTTGAAGCGATTCCCCGGAAAGATAGACCTGGTAATTATCGATGTAATACTGGAGATGCCCGGGGAAATGACACTGGCGCCTGATGTTGCCTGCTTTTGTTATCCCCGTAGCTATAAAAGCAGGCATTGAGTCAATCATCTTCCTGTAAAATTGCACATGCTTATCCGGCAGATTACCGGCTATCTGCGCGGGTAAATGATAGGACCATACCAGCAGCAAAAATAAAATAAGACCAGGTCTCATAAACAGGGTTGCATACATTTAAATTACAAAAAGCCGGGAGAAAGATAAAATAAGCCGCGTTTCCTACATTTGCTTATGCAACTGACCGAGGTTACCAGTTCGCGACTTGCCAAAGATTTTATCCGGGTAAATGTTCTTATTCACCAGCATAATCCCGCCTACATCCTTCCGCTGGAGAAAGATGTGTACGAGGTATTTGATGAAAAAAAGAACAAGTCTTTCCGTCATGGAGAAGCTACCCGGTGGATATTAAAGAACGACCAGGGAGAATTAATCGGCCGTATTACCGCTTTTACCAATAAAAAATATAAGAATAAGGGAGATGATGTTCCGGTAGGCGGTGTTGGTTTCTTTGATTGTATTAACGACCAGGTGGCCGCGGATATGCTGCTCGATGTGGCCAAACACTGGCTTATACAAAAAGGAATGGAAGCGATGGACGGACCGATCAATTTCGGCGAACGGGACCGCTGGTGGGGGCTGGTGGTAAAAGGTCATGATATCCCGCCCATGTACTGCATGAATTTTAACCCGCCTTATTACCAGCAACTTTTTGAAAATTACGGGTTCAGGAAATTTTATAACCAGATCTGCTTCGCCATGGAAGCGAACCGGCTTATCCAGCAGAAATACTATGACCGTCACGCCGAATGTGCCAAAGACCCCCATTTCAGTTCCGCCCATATAAAGAAGAATGAACTGGACAAGTTCGCCGCGGATTTTACGATCGTTTATAATAAAGCATGGGCGGGACATGGCGGTCTGAAACAACTGGAAGAAAAAGTGGTCCGGAAAATGTTTCATTCGATGAAACCGGTAATGGATGAGCGCCTCAACTGGTTTATCTATTATAAAGACCAGCCTGTAGGTGTTTGGATCAATCTTCCCGACCTGAACCAGTGGTTCAAATACCTCAAAGGAAAATTTACGCTCTGGCACAAGCTTAAATTCCTCTGGCTAAAATCAACCGTTAAAAACAGGAAATTCACAGGACTTGTCTTTGGTATTATACCCGAGTTCCAGGGCATGGGGGCTGACAGCTATCTTATCGTGGAAGGATGCCGGGTCATCCAGCAATTAAAAATAGAAAATGGTCATTATTCACTTGGCAAACCCATTTATGATGATTATGAGATGCAGTGGATCGGGGAGTTCAACCCTAAAATGGTCAATGTTGCCGAAACCATCGCCGGGAACCGAAGCCGGATATTAACCACTTACCGCTACCTCTTTGACAGAACAAAAGAATTCAAACCTCACCCAATACTGCATTAAGAGCCCCTGTCGCCGCCGGCTGGCGGGGAACTTAGGTCAAAGAATTTTTATCTTTGTGGAAAAGTATTAAAGTACATGCTTTTTCAAATTGTAGTTTCGTACCAGTAAAGCATTTTCGATATTAAAGTTTTTAGTTCCCCTTTAGGGGTTGGGGGTTTATGGATAAATTCATCGTTTCAGCAAGAAAATACAGGCCACAGACCTTTGATACGGTTGTTGGGCAATCTCATATCACAACGACACTAAAAAATGCGATCAGGCACCAGCAACTGGCGCATGCTTTCCTGTTTTGCGGACCAAGAGGTGTGGGTAAAACCACCTGCGCCAGGATCCTTGCCAAGACGATCAATTGCGAGAACCAAACAAAGGAAGGTGAAGCCTGTAATGTATGCCAGTCCTGCATATCCTTTAACGATGGCGCTTCCATGAATTATTTCGAACTGGATGGCGCTTCCAATAATTCGGTGGACAATATCCGTGACCTCGTTGACCAGGTGCGTTTTGTTCCGCAAACCGGGCGTTACAAAGTGTATGTGATAGACGAGGTGCACATGTTAAGTTCTTCCGCCTTCAATGCATTTTTAAAAACACTGGAAGAACCTCCTCCCTATGCCATTTTTATTTTGGCGACGACGGAAAAACACAAGATCCTTCCAACCATTCTTAGCCGGTGCCAGATATTCGACTTCAAACGCATTACTACGGCCGACACGGTGCATCACCTGGAAGAGATCTGTGAAAAAGAAGCCATCAAAGCAGATAAAGCTGCCTTACAGGTGATCGCCCAGAAAAGCGAAGGCTGTATGCGGGATGCGCTGAGCATCCTGGATAAGATCGTCAGTTTTACGAACGGTGAACTTAATTACAATAACACCCTTGAGCACCTGAATATCCTCGATGCGGATTGCTATTTCAAATTACTCGATTGTATGCAGCAGCAGGATCTCGCGGGCGCTATGTTACTCTATGATGATATCAATAAAAAAGGCTTTGAAGGCGACCTGGTGCTGAATGGTTTCGCCGAATTCATCCGCAACCTGCTTGTGTGTAAGGATGAAAAAGCAGCGGGTTTACTGGAAGTGGTAGAGAGTTTTAAGGACAAATACATTGAAACTGCCAAAAAAGTCAACAGCATTCTCCTGATCAGCTCTCTTAATATCCTTAATGAAGCAGAGATCAACTACAAAGTAGCCCGCAATAAACGACTGCATGTGGAGCTGGCGCTTATCAAACTCTGTTATTTACAGCAGGCCATTCAATTGTCCTCTGAAGGGAATGCGATCAGTAAAAAAAAAATAGTTGATGCGGCCAAACCGCTTGCTTTCCGGCAGATCCGGCCGTTTGAAGTAAAAGAGACTATTGTCAATCGTCAATCGTCAATCGCCAATTCCTTAAAATCAGAAGAAGCCAAACTGGTTATTGAAACTCCTGCTTCAGGTAAAATACCAGCACCCAGCCGTCATCCTGAGTATAGCGAAGGGCAGCAACCAGCAACCAGTAACCAGCAACAAGCAACAAGCAACCAGCAACCAGAAACCAAAAAGATCTCTGCGCTGGGCAAGATCCGCCAGCAATACCAGGCAAATGGAACTACGCCAAATGAAGCTGCCATTCACCCGCTGATCCAGGAAGAACTGCAGCAAGCATGGATAGACTATGTGGTGAGGCTAAAGGAAACAAAGAATCCTGCCGCGCAACCTTTTGAACTGGCTTTTCTCAGGATAAAGGATGGTAATTGTTTTGAAGCCGTTGTTTCCAACAGCATCGAAAAACAATTCATCGAACAGGAAAGAAACAAGCTCTTTGCTTTCCTCCAAGAAAGGCTGAAGAACCGGTCCCTCCAATTCAATGTCATCGTGGAAGAAAAATCAGGTGACCGCCCGTTTATCGAGATCACCTTGACATCAAAGGAACAGTTCCAAAAAATGACGGAGACCTATCCACTGGTGCGGGAATTGAAAGATCGTCTGAATCTCACCCTGGATTACTGACCCTGTTCATCCACCACTATGCCAACCTGTATTTCTCCGTGTTCGCTGTGGCTAATACAGGAAAATGAGACACTCCCCCAACCTTTCCGGGCAGCCGGGATTCAGCATTTTACCTTAATTTCGGCGAAAATTAACAGGCGATGGCCGAAGTGATATTGATGCCCCGACTCAGCGACACCATGACCGAAGGTGTGATCGCTGCATGGCATAAAAAAGTCGGTGATACGGTAAAGAAGGGTGACCTGCTGGCAGAGATTGAAACGGATAAAGCCACTATGGACCTGGAAAGCTACAAAGACGGTACTTTATTACATATCGGCGGCGACAAAGGTGTGAAGATCCAGGTGGATGACCTGCTCGCAATAGTTGGTAAACCAGGAGAAGATATTTCTTCTCTTGTGAAAGGCGATAGTAAAGAAGCCGCTGTCGAAAAAGAACCAAAAGCGAAAAGCCCAGAGCCAAAAGCCGAGAGCCGTGAGCCAGGAGCTAAAAGCCAGGAACCAGCAACAAACAACCAACAACCAGCAACCAGCAACCAGCAACCAGCAACCAGCAACCAGCAACCCGCTATCGATGTTTCCAAAATGGAAGAAGTTGTATTGATGCCAAGACTAAGTGATACCATGGAAGAAGGCGTGATCGCATCATGGCATAAAAATGTTGGCGATGCTGTTAAAAAAGGAGAGGTACTCGCGGATATAGAAACAGATAAAGCGACCATGGAACTGGAGAGTTATAAGAACGGAACGCTTTTGCATATCGGCGCCGAAAAAGGAGAAAAAATACCCGTCAACGGGTTGCTCTGCATCATCGGTGAAAAAGGAAAAGTGGATGTGGACGCTATTCTTGCTGCGCTGAAAGGAGGAAATAGTTCCGGAGCCAACAGCCCGGAGCCAACAGCCCACAGCCAGGAGACAGTAGCCAAAAGTCAGGAGGTAGTAACCAGTAACCAGCAACCAGCAACCAGCAACCAGCAACCAGCAACAAACAACGGGAGAGTAAAAGCTTCTCCCCTTGCAAAGAAATTAGCCGCTGATAAAGGCATCGATATTAAAGCGATCAGTGGTTCAGGTGATGGCGGACGCATCATCAAAGCGGATATTGATAATTACAAAACCAATCGTCAACCTGCGCAAAGCGAAGGACAGCCAGGAGCCAAATCTCCTTTACCTGCACCAGTTTATACAGGCAGTACAGAAGAAGGCTATACGGATATTCCGAATTCGCAGATCCGCAGTATCATCGCGAAGAGGCTTGCTGAAAGTAAGTTCAGCGCCCCGCATTTCTATCTTACGATGGAGATCAATATGGACAATGCGATGAATGCCCGTGCACAACTCAATGAAGTAAGTCCCGTCAAGATCAGTTTTAATGATCTCGTGGTGAAAGCAGCGGCGCTGGCACTGCGCCAGCATCCCGCTGTCAATGCTTCATGGCTGGGTGATAAAATCCGCCGCTACAGTCATATCCATATTGGTATCGCGGTAGCTATTGAAGACGGGCTGATCGTACCCGTTATACGTTTTGCTGACCAGAAGACCTTACCACAGATCGCCGCGGAAAGCAAGGAACTGGCAGGCCGTGCCAAGAGTAAAAAATTACAACCCAACGAATTTTCCGGCAATACATTCACCATATCCAACCTGGGTATGATGGACATTGATGAATTCACGGCGATCATCAATCCGCCTGACAGCTGCATTATGGCCGTGGGAAGGATCAAAGAGGTGGTGATAAAAAAAGGAGAAGGCTTTGCCGCGAGTAATGTGATGAAGATCACCCTGAGCTGCGATCATCGAAGCGTGGATGGAGCTACAGGTGCGGCTTTCCTCCAGACGTTCAAAAAATTCCTGGAGAATCCCATTACGATGTTATTCTGAAAGTAATTCTACGGACTTCCCTACAGTAAAGCTACCTAACCCGGTAGCTTTTTTATTTCTTATCATTGTTCTGGCAAGTTTATTGCGCTTATTTTAATCACAAAAACGGTGAGGAATAGCCTAAATTAAAAAAAGAAAGCTTTCTTCAAAATACGGACGAGGTTTATCCGTTATTTACAACCAAAATAAAAGTGATGGACCAGCAGGAAAGACAGGAAAAGGAAATGATGAGATTTTCGTGGACAGGTTTTTTCCTGGTGACTGGTTCTTGCAGCTTTTTTTTTAGTATCATCATGAACATACTGGATGGCAGTCATTCGCGCTTCCTGTTACTGATCGGGTCCGTAACTGTTTCATTAGGGCTCTTGAACTGGGTACTCAACCAGTCGCAGTCGGGCCGGAAGCGAAAAAATGAGCAGCCTTCGGTTTAACCTCTTCTAATCCCCGTTTCCGTTTTCCAGCAAAACAAGTTTACCGTCCATCGTAGAAACGACAAGGTGTCGTTTATCAATAACTCTCACTGTATTGATCATAGAATTATCGATCTTATGGGCCCATTTGATTGCTTTTTCTGAAGGATCAATACAATAAACTACACCGTTACGGGTGCCAAAAAATACCTCCCCCCCATTTTCAATCAGCATGGAGGGAACATGTTCATACCCGAACCCGCAATAAAGTTTCCAGGCAACGGACTGCTTTTCGCGGCTGACCTTATAAGCAACGATCGTATCCTGCATGGTCTTCCCGTAGATCCATTCACCATGAGCAGAAATTCCGATGGATTCCCGGACGGTCGCATCATTATTTCTCCACAGCGTTTGCCCGTCCGCGATATTGATGGCAGAAATATAGCGGTCAGGTGCTACTATGTAAACCACTCCTGCTTCTGCAACGGGGATACAGGCTGCCGGTGAATAATTACGGATCGAAGAACCATTGTTCCATTTCCATAAAAGTGCTCCTGTATTTTTATCGAGCGCATATAAATTCCTGTCCCAGGCCCCGAATATGATCTTATCCGCGTACAACAGGGGCGTACTGACAACCGGCCCGTCGAGTCCCGGGAATTCCCAGGCCACTTTCCCGGTCACCAGGTTGAGTTTCCGGAATGCATGATCACTGCTCCCGATGTATACATACTTTCCATTGATAAGAGGTGCGCCAAGTACAGCCGCTTTGGCAGCGGTTTTCCATTTAGGCTTACCGTTCTTTATATCCAGGCCATATATAGTACCGTCTCCCGAACCAAATACCACGATACCTTCGGCAACGGCAGGCGACGAAAAAATAGCACCGCCTGTTTGATATGACCATTTTTCTTTACCGGTTTTATAGGAAACACAAAAAAATCTTCCATTCTGGTTACCCACCATCACATCATCTCCTGCTACGGCGGGTGTTGAAATAATATTGGCTTCCGATGAGAAGGTCCAAACGGGTTTTACTTTATCATACTGGTTATTGATACTGAAATCGGGCCGGGTAACTTTAATATTGGGGTTATAATGCCTGGATTCGGTTTTTACTCCCGTCCATGCGGGGAAGGTCTGTTCACCCGGTCTTCTTTCAGAAAAAATAAGGGAGTCCCCGGTCACATCCACCAGGTTATAACCGCCAACCGCTGCTTTTGCACGAAGATTGGAACGTCCCATTATACCCGGTGTGCCTTCGAAATTCATGGCTTTGTTGGCATGACCATGCCCGCAAAGAATTGCCCATGTATTATACTTAGCAAGCCGGTCGGTTATTTCATACCAGTTGTCCAGGCTATTATCAATAGGGTAATGATTTAAAAAGATCAGCGGTTGTTTGGGTTCGAGTTTTTTCAATTCCTGGTCCAGCCAGTTCACTGCGTCACGGGGTATATGCCCGTCACTCATCCGGAGATAAGGTCCGGAAGCACAACCAAGGAAGCGGATACCACTATACTCAAAACTGAATTTATCATATCCGAAAAGTTTGGTGAACATTACACCGCCACTTTCACTCCAGCCAGTATCATGGTTTCCCGGAATGATATACCACTTTACAGTAAGGCTGTCCAATATTTGTTTGGCCAGTTTTAATTCCTCGTTGGTTCCCAGTTCCGTAATATCACCTGTCAGGACCACGAAGGCTATATCTGTCATCCCATTAATATCACGTACAGTTCTCCGCAGGTCTTCTTCCGAAGCCCCGTTAGGTGAACCGATATGGGTGTCCGAGATAAAAGCAAAGCGGAAAGGCCTGAACTGGGCCTGTGCCAGCCCGTAAAGAAGGGTAAAGCCAAGGATAAGCGATAGCTTTTTCATAAACAGCAAGTTACTGAATTGAATTGTGCGATACAATACCTGCAAAACCTATGTTTTCAATAAATTTTGAAATTTCGAAAATGACACCGTAGCTTTGTCCTATGAAACTCATCGAAGCCAAACAACAATTCATCAGCAGCTGGGGTGCCTTTGGTACCCATTGGGGGATCAACCGCACGATGGCCCAGATCCATGCGCTATTACTGGTGAGTGCTGACCCGCTGACACAGGATGATATGATGGAACAGTTGAATATCAGCCGGGGGAATACGAATATGAATATCCGGGAGCTGATCAACTGGGGCCTGGTGGAAAGGATCCTTTTGTCAGGTGAACGAAAAGAATATTTTACCGCTGAAAAAGATATCTGGAAAGTGGTCAGGCAGATCGTAAAGGAGAGAAAGAAAAGGGAACTCGAGCCCATGTTGCAACTGCTTGACAAACTGGAGAACGTGGAAGGGGATAAAAGAGATAAGCATGTAAAAACATTTGTCGACACGGTGAGCAGTATTAAAAAACTGGGGAAGCAGGCGGACAAAACCCTCGATATGATGATCAAAGCAGAAGAGAGCTGGTTCGTAGGGACGATGATGAAGTTCTTTAAATAAATCAAATGATTTATTTAAAGAACTTATTAAAGGGAGGATGTTTTCGATTAACATGACAACATCCAACTTTTCAATCGAGGCAATACTTATCATTGTCTCAGGAAAATAAAAACGTCATAGCTTTACCACATGAACGGAAAGAAAACACTGGTCCTCGGCGCCTCCGATAATCCTTCCCGCTATAGTTACCTGGCTATCCAGCGCCTCCGCAGCCATGGTCACCCGGTTGTAGCCCTGGGCCGGCGGCACAGTTTTGTTGCCGATGTGGAGATCATGAAAGAAAAACAACCCTGGGAAGAAATAGATACAATAACACTTTACCTGAACCGGCAACACCAGCGCGAATATTATGATTACATCCTTTCGCTGAAACCAAAAAGGATCATTTTCAACCCCGGCGCTGAAAATGATGAATTAGCAGCGCTCGCCCGGGAACAAGGAGCCCAGCCTTTAGAAGCCTGCACACTCGTTATGCTGAGTACGGGACAATATTAATACAGTCGTACTAGTACGATACAATTTCCAGCACCAATATTATCCTTGGCATTCGCTTTGGATATAGTAAGGTAAGTCCTACCCCCACTTGTTTCCTTATCCCCGTTGTATTCCCTGCCTGGTGCCTGCTAACTGCTCTGAGTTAAACTTTAATCTTTAAATACGTACGATGAAGAAAATTTACATGGCCTTATGCCTGGTAACAATTTACTGTAATACAGACCTGTTGGCCCAGTCTAATCAGCCCCCGGTGAATGAACCGGATTATAATAAGCCGGAACTTTTTAAAAGCCTTCCGGCGAAGGTCATTATCCCCACCGGGGAAATTAATTCCCTTTTCTTGGCCGATCGGGGCGGGAAAATCAGTTTGTCGCTAACCGCGGATCCGCGTAATAATCTTGAAGGAGAAATAATTTCCATTACAAGTAAGTACGGGGATAGTATCAGGAGTGTGTGTATCATTTCCAGCAATTTTAAGGGCGCGAGGCTGACTATCTCCCGACTTCTTGGAAGAGATGGCATTACCACTTATGTCGGCAGGATGATCAGTTTTGGCAATGCTGATGTTTACGAAATGGATTACAGCGGGCAGCGATTTTTATTTATTAAAAAAAACTGGTATGACCTCGTCAATGAATAAACAGGAAATATTCCTGTAAGCGTTTAAAATAAATCCAATAAGAACTACTTTACCCCTTACTCTATTATTATTCTTTAACGTAAGCGCGGGTGCCCAGGTTCCCCGGTATAATAGTTACCCCGCTGCAACTGCGGTGATCTTCCTGGATTTTGGCGGTCATACTGTAAATGGCACCAGTTGGAATTTTAACGGCCCTATTGTCTGCGGTGGCGCTGGTCTTGACAGCACACAGGTCACGGCTGTTTTTAACCGGGTAGCAGAAGACTACCGGCCTTTCAATATCAACATAACCACAGATTCTGTAATCTTTTTGCGCGCCCAGTCAAACCGTAGAATGAGAGTGATCGTTACTGTTACTTCTGACTGGTATGGCCAGGCGGGAGGCGTAGCATTTGTCAACTCCTTTACCTGGGGCGATGATACACCCTGTTTGTTTTTTCTGCTTTACTGGGATTCGATACAAAGAACATTGGAGAAGCCGCGGCGCATGAAGCCGGTCATACATTGGGATTAAACCACCAGTCAAAATATGACGACAATTGTGTAAAATTATCTGAATACAATTATGGAACAGGTGTAGGTGAGATAGGATGGGCTCCTATTATGGGAGCCAGTTATTACCAGAATCTTACTTTATGGAATAATGGTCCCAATCCCTACGGATGCAATAGTTATCAAAGTGATCTTGATATCATTACCACCGCTAATGGCTTTACTTACAGACCAGACGATCACCAGGAAAAATTCAACCGCGCAACCAGGATAAATTTTACCGGCAGCCAGTTTACTATCAGTGGCATCATTGAGCAGAGTACAGATAAAGATGCATTCAAATTCACAATGCCCGCACGCAAACGTTTCCGGCTCAGCGCAATTCCCTATAATATCGGCACGGGGGACCAGGGCGCGGACCTTGATCTTTCTGTCACCCTGTTAGACAACTCGGGAAAAACATTGAATACATATAACCCCGGGCTGTTTTTGAGTGCCTTTGTGGATACAATATTGAATAGTGGTAGTTATTATT